>NZ_JBXWLA010000005.1:0-307496 GCF_058191755.1 Serratia sp. CoH_122_TC_1 | reverse complement strand
GCCGGAAGAGTACCGACTGATGGCTGAAAACACGGAAGTCTCAAAAAGTGCGTGGAACTAAAACGGGTATGCTTACATCATAACCGATATCCACCGCCAGATTTTCCATTAGGTTTACCTGGAAACCGACGCCGTACATAAAGGAGGTTTTCTTCTGGTTACCGCTTTCTTCACCCATATATTCGTAAGTGTCGTAAGCGTAATTGCTCCAGGAGGACGTGTAATCAACCTTGTTATAGTTCAAACCCAGCAACCCGTAAACGCTGATATATTGATTAAAACGGTATGCCGGGCCAACGGACAGCGAGTAATATTTCACTTCGGCATGATTATTAACCACATCACGATAAACATTGTACGATTCGTCCTTATCACCGCTCATATAGGTAAATGAGCTGATAACGCTGATTGGCGAATCCCACTCATAGCGGTATTTGATATTCACGCCGTTGATGTTTTTGAAGTCCTGCACCTTGCTCTGCGCATATCCGGCGGTAATAGTGCTTTGGCCAGCCTGTGCCGCAGCGCCGAAGCCCAAGGTAGAAAGGGCCAGAGTGGCAATAGCTAACTTTTTCATGCAATCATCCTTAATAGTAAGTGGAACAACTTAGGTACAAAAATAGCTTTCCATGCCGTATTAACGGCATAAATAATTGAATTAATCTTATCAAACCCAATAATAGATAAGGTTAAAGACTAGCAGGTCCGACATAATAATTAATCAGTGAAACCGGTAACTTGCGAACTGCCACGCATCAATAGTAATTCCTCCCGCCCAGCAAACCCGTTTTATAATTGCACTCTTTGTCTTCATTGCCCCAAGACTTTGGTGCATGGTTGCTGCTAGTCAGATCAACAATATTCACCCCCGAGTTGACTGGGTAGATATCATAATCATGACCAACCTCCGGAATGAAACTGCTTGAACGCGTAGCTATAGTTTGATTATATTGCGATCTAAACGTCTCTTCTTTATAGGTGATGCTGACATGTTGATTCGCTTTAATTTTATACTCTATCGCATCCATGCCCTGCATTTCAGGCGACGGCGGCAACATGCCCGGTAATTTTTTATTGTAGGTAGACTTGATACCAATGACATTAACACCCGCAGTCAAGCTCTTGGCATCCACAAGCTTGTAGCACTGTCCTGCTTTTTCATAAACTTCAAGAGTTAATGGTGGCAGGTAGTTTTTTACCCTGATCCTGGCAAAATCCGCCCCTGCGTAATCATCAACAGATTTTGTTAAGTTCACGGAACAGCCAGAAACAGCAGTGACTGATAGAAAAACGGCAATTAATTTTAATCTCACCACAAAATCCCTCTCATATACATCATAAAAAAACCGGTTAAAAAATAGAGTCACCTATCTTTATCGCTTAGTTTTCGTTTCCGTATCTCTTCTATTTTCGCAAACACCCAAACGCCAATCCCTAATGGAATACCAGCACCTGCCCCAGCTTTGCAAGCAAAAACAAACGTCTCTAACCGATAATCAAAAACCCCATTACGGACGAAGAAAATTATTGGCGCAATAAAACTCGCCAAAATAGCTATTGCTATTATCAACAATGAAAATGAAAAAAATAAATATAAAAACATTGAGAAACCTACACGTTTATTTTCCATTATTTTTATCCTCAGCTTTCATCCCAGCCTCAATCCCAGCGCCTACCACTGTCCCGGCCACACCGCCACCCACAACCCCAGCCGCTTCAGCAGTAATGGGTGATATGCCTTTAGATATAATTCCCTTGGTTATCTTTTCGCCACCTTTATAACCGATGAATGTACCAAATACAGCACCTGTTACAGCCCCTGTAGCATCCTCACCTTTAACTTTACTTCCTAAATATGCACCACTTGTATTTACGGCCTCTGAAAGTACCAGCCCTTTACCCTGCGTTAATGCGCCGGTACCAATGGCTATTAAAGTATCGGTGTAACTATATGTCTCATTTGGCTTCATAGTAAGCAACTGCTTACCCGCATCAGAAATACCACCGAAGGCCCCGCCACCAATAACGGCCGCAGTACCAGCAGTTGGTGCTATGACAGCCCCCCCGACACCACTCATCAATAGCGCCCAAGCCTTAACAAACTCGGTTGCAGGCTGTGGTGCACCAGTTCCCAAACCACGCGCCAAATCAGACTGTGCCGTAGTCATTTGTTCCGGAGTCGCGTCATGCTCTGTCATATACTTGCCCAAAGTGAACGCAGCTTGACCAGAACTCATCATCCCTGGAGGGAAACTAAACTGGTCATTGTTCTCAGAGGTATTCTTACCTGATTGTCCACCAACGACCGCCCCCGCCGTATCACCGCTTGCCAGACCACCGGCCAAACCGCCTGCCAGCGTAGCCAACGCGGAAACCGTCTGGCGCTGCTCTTCGCTCATCTTGCTGAAATCGCTGGTGCCGAACATCGCCTCGGCGATCGCCTTGGTACCCAATGCTGCCGTTGCAGCGCCCGCAGCACCGGCAGCAGCCGACTGACCTTGCAGTTCTGCCAGTGCGCCAGCCACCACGGCATGCGCGATAATTCTGCTTTCCTCATTGGGTGCCAGACGATGAATCTGTTCCGCCAGATACGGCGCAGCCCCGCCGGCAATCGCCGCCTTCAGATCGCCACCGGCCAACCCTTGCACCGCGGCAACTGCCGCCTGCATGCCTTGCTGCACCTTGCCGCCCGTGCCATAGCCCGACTCGCTAAACGCCTGGTTATAGGCCGTCTGGTAAATCTGCGCGTTGATATCTTTGTCGGTGATGACCTTGCCCGGTTTCTCTTTCGCCAACTTATCCGCTGCTGCCTTGCGATCGGCATCGGTAACGTTATTCATTTTCTCGTTGGCGGCTTTGGTCGCGGCGATCGAACCCTCGGTCCGCGCAATATCCATCGCCTGATTGCCGATCTCGCCGATCAGCTGTGCCTGCTGCAACCGTTTCTGCTCTTTCTCTTTGTCGAAGATCGGGCTTAACGTCTGGTTGGCATGCTCGACGTCGCGGCTCAGATCGTTGACGTTCTGCGTCTGTTTGTCCTGATCGCGGATGATGATGGTGCCGTCACTCACCGCCGCAGGCCTGACAGGATTTCATTTCAGCAGACCATGCATCTATCTGCTTACTGCTCAGATAATTATTCTCGACAACCGCAAGAAGGTGGCCCTGTGACTGAAGGATTTTCCGGGCGCGCTGAACGATATCGGCGATGCGCCAGTGTTCAAGCGCCGTAACGGATGATGCTGGTAACGGCTGATAAAAGGATCTCGGCTAGGTGGACGGGATTATTTCAAGTCCATAGCTCTCCACCATCAGGTGTTATCCAAACAACCCCAACAGGTGCCTTAACTAAAAACCACATTCCATATTCATCTAAATCATCATCCTCATCTTCATATGGGTAAGCAGGCCAGGCCTCTTGCAATATTTTTATTTGTTGCTCAACAGGATTAGTCAAAAACTCGCCATTCGTAGCTAGTTTGATTTTTTATCATTCAATAAGTTACCCAAAATAACAAAAAATACTTTTTTCCTGAAAGAATAGTTATCAGGTAACTCAGAACATTCAACACTGATATGTTGCCATATAGCCCCCATAGACAATCCATAAGAACTTTCGGCAACAGATGTATATATATCATTGATATTTTTAATCATTTGCATTTAATCTCCACCCTTCTTCCACCATTTATAGATGGAGTCATTAAATCTATGGTCCATTTAGCACCAGTTTGTTGTGCTGATGTTGAAAAGTCTCTCAATGTCAAAATGCTAACCAGCTTTCAAAATCGGCTAAATCATACAAATAAGCTCTATCTGTTGATGGGAGGTCAACAGCTCCTAACGACTCGAGAATATCCCATACAATAGGGTCGCTAATCCGAATTGAATCATCATCAATAATTGACATTGCCCATGCCGAAATTTTCTCCCGGCTTTCATCACCAGAGCAAAATCGTTCTAATTTACACTTCAATTCATCTCTAGATGGAATAGTATGCAACATCTATTTATAGGTTCTATAACCATGAGCGAACCAATATGGCACTATAATGGCTTCTCACCTATGCAAGACATTCAGGGCGTAGCCTGATCCTACTTATCATCACCGTTAAAATGGAGTGGTTATCAGATCTGGCGATCAGAACTAAGCGGAACCTAAAAAGGCAAAGCCCGATTCAGGTGAAAAAAACCGGGATTATTTTTTAGTCAGTGTAGCGGAACTCTATACCTAACTTCATTCGTTCCACATCTAATCCGTAACAACCCGACTGACCATTGGTCAGGTTGTTCTCAATGTAGTAGGTACGGAGTTCGACTAACAGTTTTTTCAGATCTCTCATCGTTCTCTCATCAGGATCGAACAAATATAAATTCCATTAAAAATCAACATAGTAAAACGCACATTTGCAACCATAACCTTCAGGGAACAGCTCAGCTCTAGCTATGATCTTCTTCGCATCTTCCGGCCCTGCATTTATCAGGAGTTGACCTATTTTCTGATAATTCTCTTGCTCATTAATCATAATCCATCTCCTGAATATATCTTGGATCCAACACAACTAATGGTTCAGCCTCTTCCTCCCAGACTTTCTTCTCTCGTAATTGCCATTCCGTCGGTGCATCCCAAGAGGAAATGCACTGACGAATCGCTCTAATCACCATATTGAATTCATGGCTATCTAGCTCGACGAAATGGATTTGGTCAAGTGGAAGCATTTCCATTATCTTCTCATGGAGTTTGGGATGTTTTTTTTCCAACGCATCATCAATAAGTAACTCCAAAGCATCCGAAGCCCCACGATTCAATGTCACATGTAAACTTTTATCCGTAGTGTAACCGAAGAAAACTGTAGACCCCATAATACTTACCTCATAATAATAATTTTTGATTGCTGCGACTCAGGTAGTTTTTTTACAAAGTCTAAGAGCACCTTTTGATTACTCGGTGTCAGCACACTAAAGTCCACAGGAACAATATCTGCCTTACCTAAATGGTCAAGAATTTTTTGTTGCCCTGCTGGAATTTTCCCCTCAATTGGAGATGTGGTCATATTTTTCTCATAGAACTTATTTAGACCATCAATTTCTTTCTGCGAAAGATTTTTCGTCGTATACATCAAATCAACAGTCTTTCCAGCCTGTGGTCCGCTGGTAATAACAAAGTCAGCACTTTTCTGCCCGGCGACTGAATCAGGTAAGCGCTCCATTGAGCCTAAAACCGTCTCCATTCTCGCTGCGACTGCTGCCTCTGCAGGATTAAGTTTACCATTACCCATTGTATCGACCGTATTGAGACGCTTTTGCCCTTCAGCCAGGCGCTGTTACCGCTGGCCGAAACGCTCAGCCCAATACCGCCGGAACCGACGCCGATTAGCGGTTTGCGAAGTATCTCGCAAATAAAAGAACAATATGATGTGTTATTTTAGACATTAAATCATACTAAAAATATAAACCCATTCCATAAAGGCAGCATCGGGTACTATCTGGGTAATTCCCTTTAACAGGACTCTGTTTCTATGTCATTAGGTGCCCGATTAAATGTGTTGCGTAAAAAGTTAGGACTTTCTCAACAAGCTATGGCAGATATGGTTGGAGTACATATAAATAGCTGGAAAAAATATGAAAACTCTCAATCACTCCCGTCATTGGATGCCATCAAAAAAATAGCTTCAGCATTATATATCAGCACTGATTCATTGCTTTTCGATGAACATGAACGTGGGCATATCAATACACTGAAATTACAGTTCGAAGCAGCCAGCCAGTTGAACGAGGATGAACAAGCAATTATCCGTGAAGTATTGGAAAGTTTGATTATACGCTATCAAACCCGACGTTGGGATTCAGCAAGAAAAGTTACAAAAGAAGGGTAGTGAAAATAACGCAGTAACAACAGGATGCAACCTGCTGTTACTGCTCACCACAAGCAACTAAAGAGGTAGTTACTATGGCTAGAGCAGATTCTACGTCAGAACCCGCCACACCCCAAGCACGCAAGTGCATTGTTGGCTATCGCCCCAACGGCGGCAGGCCCAACCCACCGCCACAGCTGACCCTTACAGGTAAATGGCTTGAGCAATGCGGCTTTACCACCGGCCGGAGGATCGAGGTGATCACAGAACCGGGGCGGTTGATCATCCGCATAGTACCCGCCACAGAAGGAAGCGCCCTATGAACATCACTTTTATTCCTGAACCTATCCCGGAACTGACAATCTCTGGCGTTGAGCTGGCCGAATTGGGTTTTGGCATCGGTGAACCGTTGTAACTCACCCTGCGGCCAGATGAACTGTGGATCACTACCGTTATCGACGATGCTATCTGGGAAGCACTGTGCGAGGCCAGCCAGCACCGCACGGATCTGGGGGCGGACTGGGTGCGGCAGAATGGCGAGCTGGCTATTGGTGGGGATTGGTGGACCGGATCCGGGATCACCGCCGCACCCAGTGTACTCCGATTACGGCGGCGGGAAGAGGGAGGTTTTAGGGCTTAGATGTGAAGATCCCGGCGCAAGGCCGGGATTTGTTTTAACTCAACGTAGCCAAAATGGGGTATCATCAGAGGCCAATGCGTCATATTCCTCTACAACTCGATCTCTATGTACCATAAAATCCGGCATGTCAGTCACTACTATTCTTACCGGCTTATAAATATTCCAGTCTTCATAAAACCCTTTCGCAGATTTTATGCAATGTTCAATACCATCAAAGTATTTAAAAAACCTCTGCTCAACGTCTTTTGGTAAAAGTTTGCGTAATTTTGTTATTAATGAATAAGTTTTGTCTAAGTCATTGAAATGAATATATCTAAGATAAAGTTGTGCAAGTAAACACTCATCTTCCTTATCATTAACCTTTTCATTTAAAATAGAAAAAAAACCAACCATATCTGAAGGATAGCCAAGCTCAACGATAGAGCTACCACCATAAAATCCTATGTGTTTCATGCAAGTTACCTTTTGAATTCAATTGCAGCTGGATCGATAGCACCATTAGATTTCTGGACAATTCCTTTAATAATTGCTCTCTCTTGCTCTACTGACACACTTTGCCCACGCACATCAATAATGACTCGCTGCTGCATTCCTGTCGGTAAATTCTCAGCACGCTGGATCGCCTGTTTAGACACATTATTGATCAGCCCGCTCTGATTAGTCGCAATGTTATAGTTCTTTACTTCAACACTACAGACATTCCCCTTACACCAGTCAGGGCGAACCCCACCTTTTGTACCGTAGGGAACTTCTTTACCATCCTTGAAGCTGACTTGCTCGCGCCATCCGTCACCGAGATCTTTACCTACATCAATTTCTGATTGCCTATGACCTGGGCGTATTGTGGTTGCTATCTCATCACTGGCCTTATTAATCAGTGTCGAAGCTTCAGCAATATCCCCTTTAGCCAGCGCTTTCTCTGCCGCTTTCAGCACACCCGCTGCAACACGCTCTCCCGGTATAAGGGAAGCGGCCACGTTGAGATAATCCAGTGCTGACTGTGCCTCCGCTGCACTTTTTATAGTACCCACCACCGGTACAAAATCTGCACCCGTTGACACCATATCTTTCAACGCTTCACGCCGCTCCGTATACATCTTCACAGAGCAGGCTTCGGCGCTCATTCCGCCGCAGTTTACCTTCTTATAGCGCTCGTTTTCAGCCTCAACGTACTCACCAGCTTTCTGCTCCAGCGTTTTACCTTCAGACTGCGCCTGTACAATATCACTCAGCGCATTATTCTCCACCGCGTTCTTGCCGCTTTGCGCACCTGCGACTGCATCCCCGGTGCCGTCACCCACCAGTCCGCCGGCCAGCCCTGCGGCTAATGTTCCCAGCGCACTCAGGGTCTGTTTTTGGTCTTCCGTCAGATTTTCCGGTTTCACATCCGGGTAAAGTTCGCCAGCAATATAACGCGCCATCAGCTCTCCGCTGGCCGCACCGGCTGCCCCCGCCAGGGCGCTGTTACCGCTGGCTTTGGCCGCTACCGCCCCCCACACCGCATGCGCCATCGCGTTCGCGGCAACGTTGGTGCTGCCGTCAGCATTGGTCGTCATCGCCTTGATGACCCCGGCCGCATAAGGGCTAAGCCCCCCGGCCATCGCCTGCGCAAGATTGTTGCCCGCCAGCCCCTGAATCGCCGCCGTGGCCGCCTGCATGCCTTTTTGAACTGAGCTGCCAGTACCCCACTCTTTCTGCGTCGCTTTGTAACTGTCTGTCGCGTGCAACTTCTCGTTGTAGGCTTTCCACTCTTCCTTGTCAGCCCCTTTCTCCGGCTCTTTGATCCCTTTCTTCGCTAGCTCTGCCTTGCCCGCATTGATGGAGCGGATATCCCCCTCCGTCCGCGCAATGTCCATCGCCTGATTGCCGATCTCGCCGATCAGCTGTGCCTGCTGCAACCGTTTCTGCTCTTTCTCTTTGTCGAAGATCGGGCTTAACGTCTGGTTGGCGTGCTCGACGTCGCGGCTCAGATCGTTGACGTTCTGCGTCTGTTTGTCCTGATCGCGGATGATGATGGTGCCGTCACTCACCGCAGATTTGGTGGTGGAGCTGTCATGCCCACTGTTGTTGGCGCCCACCAGCAGGCCGTTGGCCATGTTGCCGGCGAACTGGCTGCCGATGCTGCCGCCGGAGCTGATGCCCACGCTCTGGTGTTCTACCTCGAAGTCCGCCTGATTGTGGATGTCCTTAAAGCCCAGCGTGCCGGTATCGAGTTTGTTTTTATCCGCCGTGGCGGTGCTGCCGATCACCGCGCCGTTAAGCTGGGTGTGCTCGCCCACCGTCAGGTCAAAGCCACCTTTACCGGCGAAGATACCCGTCTGCTCCTGCACGCTGTCGTAATTGCTGTGCATCTTGTCTTTGCTCAGGCTGATGCTGCCTGAACCTGTCATGGAGCCAAAGGTGAAGCTGCCGCCGGCGCTGGCGTTCTGCTGTTTGGAATCGTAACGATCGCTGTCCTGCTGGCTTTCCAGCAGCAGGTTGCGGCCCACGTCGGCCTTGACCGATTCGCCGGTGACCTGTGCACCGATCAGGTTGGTATCGCGCCCGCTGATAATGTTGACCTGATTACCGGCGTTAACCGTGGTTTCGGTGTGGCTGGTGCCGTTGCCTTTCTCGTTGCCTTTGCCCTTGTTGACGCTGGCGGAAACGCTCAGCCCAATGCCGCCGGACCCGACACCGATACCCACGCCCAGCGTACCGCCCTGGCTCTCGTTCTTGCCGTCCAGATACTGGGTGTTTTTGGCGGAAAGCAGGTTCACGTCGCGGTTGGCGTTCAGGGTCACGTCTTTGCCCGCTTGCAGTTGGCTGCCCTGCACCAGAATGTCGCCGTCCTGGCCCTTCACGCCGTTGCCGCTCGCGGTGATGCTCAGGTTGTTGCCCGCCGTCAGGCTGCTGCCCTGCGCGGTGCTCTGCCCGCTGTTTTGAGTAGAGGTGGAAGACTGGGAGCCATAGGAAATGCTGATCCCCACCATGTTGTTATTGGCCGGATCCGCGCCCTGTGCCTGCGCCAAACGCGCAGCCTGCACGGCCTGCACACCGCTCAACGCCGCTTTGGTACCCTGCAGTGCCGCCAGGCGGCTGTCGTCAGTGGATTTTGCCTGTTGCGAGGTTTCTACCGCGGTGTTCAGCGCACTGCCGACTGTACCGGAAAGCGCCAGCGTCAGGCCGGATTTTTTCTGCTCGACCTTGTGGGTCTGGCTGTTTTCATCCTGCGCCTGCGTCACCGACACATTCTTGCCGCTCAGCGCCATGTCCTTGCCGGCCACCAGCTCGGAGCCGGTCACCGCCAGATTATTGCCGGCCCCCAGGGTGACATTGCCGTTTACGCTACCGACGGTGCTGCCCTGATTGGTCAGCCCCTGTGCGGTGTCCGTGGTTTTCAGGCTTTCGGTACCGTAGCTGATGCCGATGCCGCCGCTGCTCATCAGGCCGGATTTTTTCTCCTGCTTGAGGTGCAGTTCGCTGTTGCTTTCGGTCGCACCGGTGATGCTCAGATCGTTACCTGCCAGCAGTTTCACGTCCTGAGTCCCGGCCACGCTGCTGCCCTGTACCCGCAGATCGTTGCCCGCCAACACATTAATGCTGTCGCCGCTCAGGGTGCTGCCCTGCACGGTCTGGCGATCCAGGGTGTCGCGGGTGGTGGTGGTGGTTTTCGACATAAGGCCGTTACCACCGGTCACCTTGTGGCGCTCGTCCAGATCGAGGGTGTTCTCACCGCTGAGAATATTGATGTCATGACCGGCATTGAGGTTCAATGCATCGCCGGCAGAAACCGTTGCCGCATGGGCAGTGATATCGTTCCCCGCGTTGAGGGTTACGGCCCCTTTGCCCACCACTTCGCTGCCTACCTGCTGGCTGTTGCCCTGTTTCAGGCTGTTGTCGCCATCCCAAACCAGGGTGTCGCGGCTGGCGGTAGTCACCGTATTCAGGGTGAGATCGCGTCCGGCATTCAGCACCGTTTGGCCGTTCTCACCGCTATTGACCACCTGCGCCGCATCCAGTTTGATGTCGCGACCGGCGTGCAGCATCAGCTTGCCGTCGGCCCCCTGCACGTACATGCCCGCCACGCTGTCGATGTTGGTGCGCTCGAAGCTGTTGGCACCGTTAACGCTCTGCGCCGTTCGGGTGGTGCTGATGGCATTGATGTCACGTCCGGCGTTGGCCAGCAGCGCGTTGTTGCCCTGGATCACCCCACCGATATTGTTGATGTCGGTACGAGCAATCAGGCCAACGTCAGCCCCCTGAATGTTGCCCGCCACGTTGGTGATATTGGCGGCACTCAGTTTCACCACTTCACGCCCGGCGATATGGCCGCTGTTGAACAGGCCTTCGCCCAGGTTGAGGTTAACGTTACGCCCGGCAATCAACGCACCGGAACCGTCCAGATCGCCCGGTTGCATGCGGGCATACACCTGCGGCACCAGTACGTCTTGCTGGCTGCCGTCCGGCAGGGTGACTTTGGCATTCACCAACCAAACGATGTCTTTGGTCAGCAGCCCCATTTGCTCTGGCGTCAGCGCCACGCCGACCTTCAGGTTATATTGCTGACTGAAAGCCAACCCCTGATCCATCAGCGCCTTAAACTGTTCTTCGTCGTTGTTGTAACCGTCCAGATAGCGCTGGCCGGTCAGATTGATCACCTGTTCACGGATCAGCCGCTGCTCGTAGTAACCGTCACCCAGGCGCTTCAGCACGTTGTCCGGGGTATTGGTCGCTTTAGCCAACATGTAATCCGAACCCAACCAGGCTTTTTGGTTGGTGAAACGCGGATCGGTCTCCACCAGGTACTGACCACCCGGTGCCGGATTGGTCTTGAACAGGCTGTTGTCTGGCAAGCGGGTGTCTGGCCCGACAATACGCACCACGCTGTCTGCCGCGTCACCCTGTTGGCTATTAACCTTGTTGGCGACTTCGAACTGCTGGCCCGGTTGCAGTGCCACCGCTTGAATCACCGGCAGCGCACCGCTGCCGATGGTCTGCATTCCAGCGGAAATATCGGTACCGGTGACCACCGCATTGACCCCACCAGCAGCGCCGATGGCGGTATTGGTGCCCTGCTGCGTCAGCGGTGCAATGGCGATCGGGTTGCCTGCCACCTGGCCGTGGTCAATCAGTTGGCTCGGTTTCAGTGCAATGGTCTGAATGGTGGTCGGCGGCGTATAAGCCGTGGCATCGTGCCCCTGCTTGTCTTTCCCTTTCTTCTTGATGCGGTAATAGCTGGTCACTTCGCCGACGTCGGTGGTCAGGCGCTGGCCCGGTACCGACACGTTATCCACACTGCCGGCGTTAATCGCCAGCGTCCCCCCCGCGATCACCTGGCTCTTGTCGTTCAGCAGATGCCCGGCGTTGATCGCCATGTCGCCGCCCGCAATGATTTTGGCCGGATCGCTTTCCTTGATCTGGGTTTCCTGCACCCTTCGGTTGTAGTCGTATTGGCTGAATCTGTCGTTGTTATGACCGGTCTTCCCGGGGGTGTTCAGGTTCAGCAACGAGTCTGATGAATTGCGGTCAACAAAGACGCCCTCTTCCCCTGCTTTCCAGCGCACCGGATCGCCCGACTGCTGGTACTCGGTGACTTTTTCGTTGGAAACGGTGACCAATTCGGTACTGAAACGGTCGTTGACGTTATTGATCTGCCCAGCCGATATAGCCATGTTGCCCGCAGATTCAATGGTCGAGCTGTGATTGTTAATGGTGCCTGCCTGACCACTGGCCAGAGAGTTGGCATCCAACAATCCGCCAATGGCCATATCGCCACCGCTGTAAATCAACCCGTGATCGTCGTTGTTCAGCGTTTGGGTGCCGATATCCACCCGCTCGCGCCCGGCCAGCGTCGCGGCGGTGCCGTTTTCCGCCAGATTGTTGAAGGTCTCAGTTTGCACGCCGATGGCGTCGCCATAAATACGGCCGGTGCCGATGTTGTTCAACGTGTTGGCCGTCAGCAGGGTGTGCTTGCCATCGATCAGACCGTAGTTGGTCAGGGTGCCGTTCACCGTCAGCCAATCCTGCCCGGCGTTGATCTCGCCGCTGACGGCGTTAAAGAGGTTATTGGCGTGCAGATCCAGCTTCGCGCCCGCCAGCAGTTTGCCGCTGTTGGTCACATCGCCCGGCGTGGTGAAGTTGAAATTGCCGTTGGCGATCATCTCGCCGCTGTTATTTATGCCCTGTGCGCTGACCAAATTGATATCGCCCAACGACAGCAATTGCCCGTCGCCACCGACCGCTGCTGCATTGATGTCCAGCAGCTTACCGGCTTTGATCGTGCCGCCGGTGTTCAGAAGATTAAGCCCTGCCCCCTGCAACTGCAGGTTTTCACTCGCGGCCAGTTGGCCAGCGGTATTATCCAACTGCCCACCGTTGGTCAGGGTGAGTTGTTGGTTAGCCAGAATGCTGCCACCACGGTTGCTTAACGAACCGGTGTTAAGCGCTACGGATTGGCCTTCCAGCCCTTTATTTTCCGCCTTGGTGCCGTCGTTGATGAACTGCAACGCATTAAGCGTCACGGTAGCACCGCTGCGGATCAGCCCCAGAGCGTTGTCGATAAGCCCCTGCGCGCTGTCCAGCAACAGATTGCCGACCGCCTGAATTTGCCCGTTACGGTTATCCAAACCCGCGCTGGCAAGCCGGACCGCCTTCTCACCGATGATCCGCCCGCCGTTACTGTTGTCCAGTTTCAGTGCCGTCAGGGTGAAATCGCCTTTGGCGCCCAACGTACCGCCCTGGTTATTGAGGTCACCGCTGCTGAGTTGCAACTCGCCTAAGCTGTGCAAGGTGCCGTTCAGGTTATCCAACAACTGTCCGTGGGTGTCGACGCGCATATCACCGCCCGACTGCACCAGGCCACTCTGATTATTCAGGCCGCCCGCGCCGGTGGTATTCAGCACCAATGCCTGTTGCGCCACCAGTTTGCCGCCACCGTTCAACAGCGCTTCGGCGTCAAGCTGCAAGCCTTTACCGGCGATGACTACGCCCTGGCCGTTATCGAACACACCAGTGGTAAGGGTCATGGCGCCCTGGCTGGTGATGCCGCCTTTGTCACCGCTGTTGGCATTAGTCAGCCGAGCGACGGTCAGATCTAACCCTCCACCGCTCTGGATCAAGCCACCGTCGTTGTTATTGAGGCTGTTGCCGTGCAGCTCCAGCGCCGTCTGCGCCGCCAATTGGCCCGCGCGATTTTCCAGCAGGCCAACGTTAATCTTCGCCGCATCGGCGCTGACCAAGGTGCCCCGATCGTTCACCAGGTGCGCGCTGTCCAACTGCAGTTTTTTGCCTGCGCCAATCACCCCCAGATTGCTGTTATCCAGCAATTCTTCGGCGTTCAGCACCATATCCTGGCCGGATTTAATCGCCCCACCCTGATTATTGGTCACCTTGGTGGTCGCCGACAGTTGCTTCTCGGAAGCCAGCGTGCCGCGGCGGTTATCCAGTTGATCGCCATGCAGTTGCAGGTCACCTGAACTGGCGATAAAGCCGGCCTGGTTATTCACGTTACCGCTGGTGATCGCCAGTTTGCCCAGGCTGCTGATCCCGCCATTCTTGCCGCTGTCGAGGTTGCTCAAGGCCTGGCCCTGAGTATCGATGCGTGCATCGCCACCCGCCTGCAATAGACCGCCGTCGTTAGTCAGCGCCAGGCTGTTGATGTTTAGTGTTTGCTTGCCGACCAACGTGCCTTTGCTGTTATCGAGCGTTCCGGTGAACAGATCGGTCGCGCGCGCGCCCACCAGCATGCCCTGGGTGTTGTCCAGCGCACCACTGTGGATAGTCAACGTACCCTGGCTGAGGATACCGCCGGTCTCACCGCTCAGGCGGTTGCTCAATGCTGCGCCCTGGGTGTCAAGATGCATGTTACCGGCAGATTGCAGCAGGCCGCCGTCATTGGTCAGCGCACCACTGCTCAGGCTCAGATCGCCTGTGGCGGCGATAATACCCTGCTGGTTGTTCAGCGCACCCTTGCCGAGCGCCAGTGAAAGCGCACCACCTACCACCTGCCCGGCCTGATTTTCCAGCCCGGCACCGGTCAGTTGTAGGGCCTGTTTGGCCTCGATACGACCACCGTGATTATCCAACGCCTGTCGCGCCGCCACTTCAGCGCTGCCCGTCGCGGCAGAAACCAGCCCTTTGCGGTTATCCAGCTTGTCCGCCTGCAGCTGCGTGTTGCCGCTGGCTGCCAGTTGCCCCTGTCGATTATCGATAGCGCCACTGACCTGAGCCTTCAGGCTGCCGTCCTGCGCGGCAATCACTTTGCCGCTCTGGTTATTTAACTGCGCGGCATTCAGCGTTACATTGCCGTTGGCCACCAGTTGGCCGTCCTGATTATCGATCCCCTTCCTGGTGCTAAGGCGCATTTCACCCGTGCCGCTCTGTACCAGTTGCCCCTTGCGGTTAGACAGGCTCCCGGCATCCAACGCGATGTGCTGCGCCGATGTCGTGCCGCCGTCCAGCACGTAGTCGCCGCCCTGCATACTGAGCTGGCCGTTGGACAGCAGTTTGCCGCTATCGCCCTGCAGGCGGCCAGTATTCACCGCCAGCGAGCCTTTGCCCGCATGTACGATTTCACCGCTCTGGTTATCGATCGCCTCGGCCGTCAACGTCAGCCCGTTACCGTTACTGGCGATGCGACCGCCGGCATTATCCAATTTACCCTGTGGGTTCAGCGTTAAATCATCACTGCCAAGCTGGGTGATTTCGCCCTTCCGGTTCGACAAATCATGTGCATTCAGCGCCAGTTTATTCGCCGCCAGCTTGCCACCCTCATTATTGAGGAACTTGCCGCTGCTGGCCGTCAGCTGCTGCGTGGCTTCAACCTGCGCATTGGCCGTGGTCAAGTCCCCAGGCCCCGCATCCAGCGTGACTTGAGTAGCAGCAGTGCGGCTGCCGCTGATGTCCATATCCTGCCCATTAGCGTGCAGATTACCCGCCGCCAAATTTTGGCCCTGCGCGGTCAGTTTGCCGCTGGTGGTTAACGCCAGTTCGCCGCTGCCTCCCAGCTTGCCATCTTGCTGCACACCGGCTGCCAGCGTACTGCCTTTGCTGCTGTTCAGGCTGGCTGCCTGGATGCGCACATTATTGCGCGCGGCGATAGAGCCGCTGTTTTGCACATCCCTTTCACTACTGACACCAGCATTACCTGCTGCAAACAGCGAACCGCTGTTACCGACGCCGCCTTTCGACGCCAGCTGCATGTCGCCGCCGCTGCTGATTTTGCCGCTGTTTTCAATACGACCGTCGGCGGTTACCACCACGCTACCGGCTTGTGCGCCGATATTACCGGCATTGCGCACCCCGACGCCGGTTTCGGTACCGATCATGCGGATCTTACCAGCATACATACCGCCCAGCTTCGCCACGTCTACCGCCAATTGCGGGCGTGTAGCGGGATCGTCACCTTGTTTGTCGATCTGCTGATGCGCCGCATCGACCTTGTTGCGACCGGTTGTGACCTGAAGATCGTTAGCCCAAAGCCCAGCGTTGATCTTCGTCGATCGCGCAATGATCTCGGTATAATCCTGCCGTGAACTGTCCATACCGGCACCTTCAACCACCACTTCGCCGCGTTCAACGTTAAAGCCCGTCAGGTTGCCGTTATTCATTTGCGCCTGGCCGGTGGTCAGGGTGGCTCTGTTGGCATTGATAAAGCCGCAGCCATTACAGGTAATGCCGGACGGGTTGGCGATAACCACTTGCGCACGCTGGCCGGCCACTTCGATATAACCGTTCAGGCGACTCGGATCCCGGGAGTTGACCTCATTGAGGATCACCTTGGCTTCACCTTTCGCCAGCCACGGGTTACCGTCGACCCAACCACCCTGCTGCGTCTGGGTCATTTTATGGGAGTTGTTGAGGATCGCGCCCTGCTTGTCGACATCAAACTGGCTGTAGGTATTACGAGAAACCCCGCCGGCGCTTGGCGTTTGGATATTGACCTGTGGCGTACCGTTGGCGCTGTTGACGATGGTCGGCTGCTGGCCACCCGGCGCATTACCGTCGGCAATAATCGCTGCCTGCACCGGCTGTATAGCCCCCAGAGCTATCAGTAAACTGAAGCTAACGGGGCTGATTTTGCCGATACACTGGCTCAGCGTATGGCCCAGACCCGGTGAACGAGCAGACCCGGCACGACCGGAACGGGCGATATCCGCCACCACCATCAGCATGCCACGCGCTTTGTTGAAAACGATACGATACAGGTTCTTGTTCATGGCAATGTCCTTATTGAATTTCTGATGGCTCGACGGCTAACGGGCGGTCCGCCCACCATTGCTGCGCTTGCTGATGGCTGACCTGTGCACCTTTAAAGTTCACCACGCGTTTGCCGCGTTGCGCCCCCCGGTGATACAACGCCCGTACACACAGGTGCGGGAATATCTCCCTGACCATCAGATTACGCATTTCCCGCGTATGGCCGAACGGCGCGATCCAGTCGCAGAACCACAAGCGATCGCCGCTGTTCCAGTCACTTTCTTGCATATTTACTGCCGGTTGCGTCAAATAGCGTGCTTCAGCGTCTTGACTCATCCAGGCCCAACTGAGGAAAAACACCGGCTGATTTTGCTGTGAAACCAACACATATTGTTGTCGCTTGATGATCGGCAGCAACAGTGTCGGTAGCGTGTGCAGCGGCGCATCGCGATGCATCGGCGAATGCATCCACAACCAAACGGCAGCCCCAAAGGCTTCCGCTTCACTGTCGTCACCACCGAGGATCAGCGGTGCTCTGATATCGTATTCGCCTATGCGCATCGTCGTGCCCTCAGTAGTTCCAGCTCAGGTTAAAGCCCAGGGTGACCGGGCTGGTGCTGAACCTCTCAGGTTTGGAAAACGGCACGCCGGCAAACAGATCGTAACCGACCTTAAAGGCATAGCCGCGCAGGCCAACCACGCCACCGGCCAAGTGTTGACCGGCCAGATAGTCAGAACCGTAGCCACCCACTTCGCCGTAGTCGGCACCGAGGTACAGTTCTTGCCCCTGCAATGGCGTGCGCCAGGCCAGATCGTTACGGACGAACCAGCCATGGTTAGCGTTCAGGGTGCGCTCGCCATCAAAGCCGCGTACCGTCCAACGGTTGCCGATAGCAAACTGGTCTTGCGGCGTCAGCGGCGTATTGCTGATCTGGCGCTGGTATTGCACGTTATAGCGGAAGTTCTGGCTAAACAGGCTGAATGGCACGTCAAGCTGGGCATTTAGCTGCACAATTTTGCTCAGTGCAGTGGCTTCGCCAAAGGTCTCTTCCGGCGCAGGCAATGCGCCGAACCAGCGGGTGCCGCGTTGATAACTGATGCCCGCGTCCAACGTAGCCTGTTGAATATAGTGGCGATGCTGTAATCCCAGCCGCCAACCGGAGGTTCGCCGGCGCTGTACTTCCACTTCAGTGTCATTGATGTAGTTGCTGGATTCGCGTGCCAGCACGTCGTAGGTCAGCGTGGTTTTCTGGCTGCCGTTTCGGTGCAGCACTCGGCTAAGCTGGAAATCCAGGTTCTTACTCTTGCCGCTGTAACGGTAATCCTGATTCTGACCGGCAATAGTCTGGTGGTAGTCATAACTGTTAGCGGTCACCCCGGCCATCCAATAACCGAACGGCACCGAGTAGTGCCCAGTAATGTTTTTGGAGCCTTTGCCACCCTGGTTTTGCAGATCGGTAGATCCCGAGATATAGAACAGATCGCTGAGTGAGAACGGGTTATCCAGCGATAGCGTCAAGCCCCCCTGATAACGCCCGGTGCTCTTGGTGCCAGAATCATCCAACGAAGCGCCAATGCGCCACATGCGCTCCTGCTTCCAGCTCAGGGCAATATCACTTTCTCCGGGTTGTTCACCGGGAATGATTTCCATGTTGGCCTGTACCGTCGGCAAACGCTGGAGGTTTTCCAGCCCTTGTTCGATATCGCGCAGATCCAGCAGGTTGCCGGCATGGGCCGGGAATGTGCTGTAGGGTTGAATGTATTGGCCGCTTTCCGCCGTCAGTTTCACCTGCCGCACGTAGCCCGGCACCACCACCAACCTCAGCTTACCGCTTTTCAGATCCTGCGTCGGTGCCAACACGCGGGTGGTGATATAGCCGTGATCCACCAGCCGGTTTTGCAGGGTGCTCATCAGCAGGTTAATGCCCTGCCCGCCCAGGCAGCGGCCCTGCGCCTGATCGGCGATACGCTGCAACGGCAGCCAATGAGGGAGTTTGTCCTGACCGGTTAACACCACCTGATCGATAGGGAAGCAGGTTTTTTCCTGCGGGAAAGCAATGCGGCCAAAGCTGGACGAAGGCGGAGACAAACGCACATCCGGTGTCGGTGGTGTCAGCTGTTGCTCCAGCGCCTTTTGTCGCTGCTGCTGTATGATCAGCTGTTCGTTGCTTGTCGTTGCCGCGTGAAGCGGTAGGCTGTATATAAACAGCGGCAAGACAACGGAGCCTAATGGAATACAACCCTTACGCACAACAAGGCTGAGCGACGAGTAGGCGGAATGGCGCATGACTTTTTCCCTGTCGAAAGACAAATAAAAGATAAGAATTGTAAAAAAACGCAAACATTATGCGCACGAATAGCTCACGATCAACTTAATTTTGGTCCGTAATGGGCGCCAGATAACAAAATACCTAATATAAACACCGTGCGTCACTCATATATCCGACCTAAATAACACCCAAAATAAACATGTAATACATTGATATATTTAAGATAAAATTAAAATGAACTTGAGAGATCTATTAATTAACATGAATAATTGCATCTAAACCATGCAATTATTCATCACGGCGCGATTATACCCAGCAGCCACCTTGATTTAGGAAATATCCTATTTAAAATCACCGCCACATTTTATTATCCGTATTTGGAAATTACACTTTCCATTAATCTGACTTTTATTTTTTAATTATAATTGTCAACGCGTTACTTATTCCCTCTTGCTATAACTTATTTCCTATTTCTGCATTTTATGGCCCGCCATATGCGACTTTACCAGCAGGTTTCGGATTCTTTCGTTGCAATGCTAAACCGGTTCTTCTATTTTAGCTCGCCATCTGACACGGGTGAAAACAGGGGTTGAACATGGTTAATCGCGTATGGGTGCTGGGTGACGCAGTCGTCGATCTGGTTCCTGAAAATTCAAACAGTTATCTTAAATGTCCCGGCGGTGCTCCCGCCAATGTGGCGGTGGGTATCGCCCGCCTGGGCGGCGACAGCGCCTTTATCGGCCGTGTGGGTCCAGACAGCTTTGGCGCGTTCTTACAGCAGGTGCTTAGCGAAGAGCAGGTCGATACCTACCATCTGTCACAGGACCCCGACCACCACACTTCCACTGTGGTAGTGGATCTCGATTTGTCGGGCGAACGCTCCTTCACTTTCATGGTCACCCCCAGCGCCGACCTGTTCCTGCAACCTGGTGATCTGCCCGATTTCAACGCAGATGAATGGCTACACGTCTGCTCTATCGCCCTGTCGCAGGAGCCAAGCCGCAGCACCACGTTTACCGCCATGGAGAACATCAAGGCAGCCGGTGGCTGGGTCAGTTTTGACCCAAATATTCGCGAAGAGGTTTGGCGTCAGCCGGAAGCGCTGCGTCCCTGTTTGCAAAAGGCGTTGCTACTGGCGGACATCGTGAAAATCTCGAAAGAAGAGCTGAATTTTATCAGCAGTATCGGTGAGTTAGAGAGCGGCATCGATTGGATGATGCAGCGCTACCCGCTCCGTTTACTGCTGGTGACACTCGGCAGCGACGGTGTGTGCATGCACGACGGTAAGCAAATTCGTCACTTCCGCGCCCCATCGATCACCCCCGTCGACACCACCGGCGCGGGCGACGCTTTCGTCGCCGGTTTGCTGGCGGCACTGGCACAGCTTGGTACTCTGCCACAAGAAGAACAGTGGTCAGCAGTCATCGCTCAGGCCCAGGCCTGCGGCGCACTGGCCACCACGGCCAAAGGTGCAATGACCGCGTTGCCACGGACCGACGAGTTGCAAGATTTCCTCCAGCGTTAGTCCGTTAAGCGTACATCCGGCCCCCAATCCCCTCGCCTGAACCATTGGCTCTGGGGGCCAGAGCACACCATTTTCATCATTAGGGTGTAATTTGCGGGTTTGATCACAATAGCTGAATCGGGTTAGCAAACTTGATTGCAAGCCGCCTTTCAACTCACTATCTTCCATCATGAAAAACCGGTTTAGCAATTTAGCAAAAATAATAACAACCTTCCCGGATGATAGAAAATCATGAAGAAACTAAGCTATCTGGCAGTAACAACAGGGCTCCTTATCTCTACCTCTGCGGCAGCAGCAGGCGCCAACGACAGTATCGAAGCGCGTCTGAATGCACTGGAACAACGGCTGCAACAGGCCGAACAGCGGGCCAGTCAGGCAGAAACGCGTGCTACGGCAGCGGAACGCAAGGCCCAGCAATTGGAGCAACGCACCGCCAACACCGAGCGGCAAACCGTGCAGGTGGCACAGCGCACCACGACGTTGGAAACCCACGCCGCACCAGCCAGCAACCTGCAACTCACCGGTTTAACCGATCTGAAGCTGTACGGAGACGTCGAGTTCAACCTGGACGGAGCCAGCCGCAGCGGCCAGCTTACGTCGCTGAAAGGCAGCGACAATAAAGACTGGAAGCCCGGCAACAAGGAACGTTGGGATATCAACGGCCGTATTCTGGTCGGCGTTGACGGTTACCGCCGCAACCCGGACGGCAATTTCTCCGGCTTTAGCGTGCAGCCGCTGGCGGACATGACCGGCAAGATGAACCTCGACGATGCGGCCTTCTTCTTCGGCAACGAAAAGAACTGGCAGACCAAGATTGGCCGTTTTGAAGCCTACGACATGTTCCCGCTCAATCAGGACACCTTCATCCAGTATTCCGGTAATACCGCCAACGATCTGTACGCAGACGGCTTCGGTTATATCTACATGATGAAAGAAGGCCGTGGCCGCAGCAGCAGCGGCGGCAACCTGATGCTAAGCAAGTACGCCGGTGACTTCTACTTTGAACTCAATACGCTGGTGGAAGACGGCACCTCGTTGTTCCAGGACGACGCCTACCACGGCAACAGCCTGGATAAGAAGAAAAACGTCACCTACCTGCGGCCGGTAATTGCCTGGAAAAAAGACCAGCTCAGCGCGGCCGTCGCGATGGAAAGCAACGTGGTCAACAATGCCTACGGTTATCATGACAACCAGGGACAATTCGTCGATCAGTCCAAACGTAACGGCTACGGCATGACCCTCAGTTGGAACAACACCGCCACCCATCCAGACAACGGCGTGGTCGCCAACCTGAGCACCGCCTATCTCGACGCCTCTGGCGAGCAGGACTTCACCGCCGGAATAAACGTGCTGTGGCGCCGCTTTGAAGTGGGTTATATCTACGCCCACAATAACATCAAAGAGTTCAATACTGCCGGTATGGCGGCCGACATCAGCAACCCGCTGAGCGAGCCGGGCAAATATGACATACACACCATTCATACTTCGTACCAAATACCAAACATCATGAATATGAAGAACTTCAATTTGTATCTCGGCGCTTACGTTTCAATGCTGGAAGCCAATGCCGAGAACAAGATCGCCAACGCCAACAACGATCAGCGCTATGGCGTGCGCGCCAGATTCAAGTACTTCTTCTGACGCTGCTGAACTGATTTCCGCCGCGAAAAACCGCGGCGGCATTTTTATTGATTAAGGGAGTGAACATGGACATTACCGCAACCGCCAACGCGCTGTTGCCGCTACTCGGCGGCAAAGAAAACATTGCCAGCGCCGCCCACTGCGCCACGCGTCTACGCCTGGTGTTGGTGGATGACAGCAAGGTAGACAAAGTGGCGATCGGCAAACTGGACGGCGTGAAGGGCTGCTTTAGCAACGCCGGACAGATCCAGGTGATTTTCGGCACCGGTTTGGTCAACAAGGTACACGCGGAATTTATCAAGGCGGCCGGCGTCAGCGAGTCCAGCAAGTCTGAAGCCGCCGACATCGCGGCAAAGAAACTTAACCCGCTGCAACGTATCGCTCGCCTGCTGTCGAACATCTTTGTTCCGATCATCCCGGCGATCGTCGCCTCTGGCCTGCTGATGGGCCTGCTTGGCATGGTGAAAACCTACGGCTGGGCCGATGCCAACAGCGCTGTGTTCGTGATGCTGGACATGTTCAGCTCTGCGGCGTTTATTATTTTGCCGATCCTGATCGGCTTTACCGCAGCACGTGAATTTGGCGGTAACCCCTATCTGGGAGCCACACTCGGTGGCATTCTTACCCACCCTGCGCTGACCAACGCCTGGGGCGTCGCCGGCGGTTTCCACACCATGGATTTCTTCGGGTTGGAGATCGCCATGATCGGCTATCAGGGCACGGTGTTCCCGGTACTGCTGACAGTGTGGTTTATGAGCATGCTGGAAAAGCAGCTGCGTAAAGTGATCCCCAACGCGCTGGATCTGATCCTGACGCCGTTCCTGACGGTGGTCATTTCCGGCTTTGTCGCCATGCTGTTTATCGGCCCTGCCGGCCGTGCGCTGGGTGACGGCATCTCCTTTGTCCTCAGCACGCTGATCACCCATGCCGGCTGGTTTGCCGGCTTGCTGTTCGGCGGCCTGTATTCCGCCATCGTGATCACCGGTATTCACCACAGCTTCCACGCCGTCGAAGCCGGGCTGCTCGGCAACCCTAATATCGGCGTTAACTTCCTGCTGCCGATCTGGTCGATGGCCAATATTGCCCAAGGCGGTGCCTGTCTGGCGGTCTATTTCAAAACCCGCGACGCCAAGATTAAAGCGATTGCGGTGCCTTCAGCCTTTTCCGCCATGCTCGGTATTACCGAAGCCGCGCTGTTCGGTATCAACCTGCGTTTTGTGAAGCCCTTCCTGGCGGCGCTGGCGGGCGGTGCGCTCGGCGGTGCCTGGGTAGTGGCCAATCACGTCGGTATGAACGCGGTCGGGCTGACCGCAATCCCGGGGATGGCGATCGTGCAGGCCAGTTCACTGGTGAGCTATATCATTGGCCTGGTGATCGCCTTCGGTAGCGCCTTTATTCTCTCATTACTGCTGAAATACAAAACGGACAGTGAATAATGGAAGAACACGACTTAATGAAACAGGCTGTTCAAGCCTTGATGAGCGGCATGCCAAAGGCGCTGCGCGACCCGCACCGCCCGGCGTGGCATTTGGCGCCTAGCGTCGGCTTGCTTAACGATCCCAATGGGTTCATTCAGCATAACGGCGTGTACCATCTGTTTTATCAGTGGAATCCGCTGGGCTGCGATCACCGCAACAAATGCTGGGGCCACTGGCAATCGACGGACCTGGTCAATTGGCAGCATCAGCCGGTAGCCCTGGTGCCGGGTGCCTGTTACGACAGCCACGGCTGTTATTCCGGTTCTGCGGTCGTGGCGGACGGCAAGATCACGCTGGTCTATACCGGCAACGTGAAATACGCCGAGGGTTCTCGCACCGCTTATCAGTGCCTGGCGCAAGAGAATACGCAAAGCGGCTACGACAAACTTGGCCCAGTGTTGCCACTGCCAGCAGGTTATAGCGGCCACGTCCGCGATCCAAAAGTTTGGCGCCATCAGGACGCGTGGTACATGGTGCTCGGCGCACGCGATCTGCAAGATCGTGGCAAAGTCCTGCTGCTGCGTTCCGACGATCTACGCAGTTGGCAATTGCGGGGGGAAATCGCCGGTTCGCAACTTAACGGCATCGGTGACTTCGGCTATATGTGGGAATGCCCCGACCTGTTCACGCTGGACGGTGTCGAGGTGCTGATCTGCTGCCCGCAAGGGCTTGAAGCGCAGGCCGAACGTTACCTCAATGTTTATCAGGCTGGCTATTTCACGGGTAAGCTGGATTATCAACGGGCCACTTTTGACCATCAGGACTTCCACGAGTTGGATGCCGGATTCGAATTCTACGCACCGCAGACCACCCTGGCCGAAGACGGCCGCCGACTGCTGGTGGGTTGGATGGGCGTGCCAGAACAGGACGAGGATTATCATCCGACGCGGCAGTATGGCTGGATCCACACCATGACTTGCCCGCGCGAACTGTCATTGCAGAACGGCAAACTGTACCAACAACCGGCACGCGAACTGCAACAGCTGCGAGGCACAAGCCAACAATGGCAAGGTGCCGCCGACAGTGCGCCATGCTTGCCTGTCGATAGCGCGGAGCTGCTGCTGACACCGCAAGGGAGGTTCAGCGCTAACGTCGGCGATGCCATTGTGCTGGACTGGGACGGTGCCTTGCTGCGGCTGACGCGTAACAACCTACGCGACGGGCAGCCGGAACACCGCTACTGGCGCGGTGATCTGGCCCACTTGCAGATACTGTTTGACCACTCCAGCGTGGAGATCTTTATCAACCACGGCGAAGCGGTCATGAGTGCACGCTACTTCCCCGGCCCGCAACCGCTGTTGCAACTCGGTGGTGATGCGCACCTGGCGCTCGAACACTGGTCGCTGGCGCCATGCATGCTAGAATGACGCATCCTTCGATGAACTCAGATGCCGTCAGTGAAAAAAAATAAACGCATAACCATCAGTGATGTTGCCGCACTGGCCGGCGTGTCTAAATCGACCGCCAGTCTGGTGCTTAACGGCCGCAGCAAGGAATACCGGGTGTCTGATGACACCCGCGATCGTATCTTGGCACTCGCGGCCGAGCACCACTACCAACCCAGCTTCCACGCCCGTTCGCTGCGTTCTACGCGTAGCCATACGTTGGGGCTGGTGGTGCCGGAAATGACTAACTACGGTTTTGCGGTAATCTCACGCGAGCTGGAAACCCTGTGTCGCGAGGCCGGTTTGCAGTTGCTGATCGCCTGCACCGATGAGAATCCGGCACAAGAAATGATGGCGGTGAACAGCCTGGTACAGCGCCAGGTCGACGGTCTGATTGTCGCCTCCAGCCAGCTCACCGATACCGAGTATCAAAAAATCAATGCTGGCCTGCCGGTGGTGCAGATGGACCGTCTGATTACTGGCTCCGACCTGCCGCTGGTGATCACTGACTCGCTGACATCGACCGCCACCCTGGTTGAAAACGTGGCGCGCCAACACCCGGACGAGTTTTATTTCCTGGGCGGACAACCGCGCATCTCACCAACACGTGACCGGCTGGCCGGTTTTCAGCTCGGCCTTGAACGTGCCGGAGTCGTCTGTAAACCAGAATGGATCATCAACGGCAATTATCACCCCAGCTCCGGCTACGAGATGTTCGCTCAACTGTGCGCACAGCTGGGCCGGCCGCCAAAAGCGTTGTTTACCGCCGCCTGCGGCCTACTGGAAGGGGTATTACGTTACCTGAACCAGCACCAGTTGATGGAAAGCGATTTGCATCTGTGCAGCTTCGACGATCACTATCTGTTCGACGGCCTAACGCTGAAAATCGACACCGTGGCGCAGGACTGCCGCGCGCTGGCACAACACAGTTTCGACATGGTCAGCGCACTGATTGACGAGCGGCCATTAGAACAGAATGCGCTATACCTGCCGGGCAGTATCCACTGGCGGCATGCCGGTTCTAAAGCACTGCTCGACCAGCACCCGGTTTTTCCTTTTCCCGGTTAAGGAGCTCAACATGAGCCGTGAGATTAATAAAGATACCCAGCTGTGCATGTCGCTGGCAGGCCGCCCAGGCAACTTCGGTACTCGTTTCCACAATTACCTGTATCAGGAACTGGATCTGAACTTCATCTACAAGGCGTTTACCACCCAAGATATTCAGGCTGCGGTGGGCGGCGTTCGCGCATTGGGTATTCGCGGCTGCGCGGTATCGATGCCATTCAAAGAGAGCTGTATTCCCTTCCTGGACGCGTTGGATGCTTCCGCCACGGCGATTGAGTCGGTCAATACTATTGTCAATGACAACGGTTTTCTGCGGGCTTACAACACCGACTATATCGCCATTGCCAAACTGTTGGCGCAACATCAGATCCCGGCAGAAACATCCTTTGCCCTGCGCGGCAGCGGCGGCATGGCGAAAGCGGTCACCGCAGCACTGCGTGACGCCGGTTTCAAAAACGGCCATATCATCGCCCGCAACCCGGAGGCTGGACAGGCTCTGGCTAGCGCATACGGCTACCAGTGGCTGGCAGAAGTGGGTGAGTTACAGGTGGATATGGTGATCAACGTAACGCCAATCGGCATGGCCGGCGGTGTAGAAGCGGAGCAACTGGCCTTCGCGCCAGCGACTGTCGATGCGGCGAAAATCGTCTTCGACGTCGTGGCGCTACCCGCGGAAACGCCGTTGGTTCGTTACGGGCGTGAACACGGTAAACGCGTGATTACCGGGGCAGAAGTGATTGCATTGCAGGCGCTCGAGCAGTTTGTGCTTTATACCGGCGTACGCCCAACCGATGAGCAAATCGCCCGCGCTGCGGCGCACGCTCGCGGCTAAAGGGTGTTGAACGTTAGGGGCTGAGCAGATGAGCCAGCTCTTAACGTTCTAACGACAAGCCAGCAAACGCAAAATATTCCTCGCACCGTGGAATACTCGCTCGATCCTGACATTATGTTGCATCGCAGTAAAAACGATAAGGTATTTGCCATAGGCGCTAATCCTGACGTTCCGGCCAAGCTCAGGGCGCTTTTGATAGGTTTCCGGCGACTCGCCGATACGCTGGCATTGGCTATACAATTCAGAAATAAAACTCAGAGCACGCACCGGATTTTCCTGCGCAATATAGTCGCCAATATTTTCAATGTCACATATCGCCGCCGGCGATATTGTTAGCCCCATTAGTCACTTCCATTACCCACCATCCGTTGGTATTTAGTCCGTAAACGCGCAAATGCTTCCTCCGCGGGGACTCCCTCACCACTTTCGATTCCCTGCGCAATAGCGATTCGCAACTGTTCAATTTTCATCGCCCGCTCATGCTCTTCGAGCAGGCGTAGACCTGCTCGAATCACTTCACTGACGTTGCCATAACGCCCGCTGTCAATTTGCTCATGAACGAACCTTTCAAAATGAGGGCTTAAAGCAATGCTTGTTGGCATGGCCGACTCCGGAAAGTAGTGTTAATTACTATCTATTAGTATTTTCATTTGTTGAAGGCGCGTCAAGCTTTTGTACAAAATTCAGACAATAAAAAAGGGCGCCTGAGCGCCCTTTTTAGCCTGGGTGATCCCGACGCGCTACTTGGCGGCGCCTTCCATCCCCACCAGCCCGACTTTCAGGTAACCGGCTTTACGCAGCGTATCCATCACGCTCATCAGCGTTTCATAGTCCACGCTCTTATCCGCCTGGAAGAAGATAGTGGTCTCTTTGTTCGCCTGCGTCCGTTGATCCAGCACCGACGTCAGTTGATCTGCACTGACAGCTTGCTCGCCAACATAGAGCTGTTTGTCCGCTTTCACCGACAGGAACACCGGTTTTTCCGGGCGCGGCTGCGGTTTGGCGGAGGACGCCGGAAGATCGACACGGATATCTACCGTTGCCAGCGGCGCGGCCACCATAAAGATGATCAACAGCACCAGCATAACGTCGATAAACGGCGTCACGTTGATTTCATGCAGTTCGCCGCTGTCGTCCAAATCTTCATTTAAGCGCATCGCCATAACTCACCCCACCCGCAGTTGGTGTGAATGCTGTGAACGTTTGGCTTCCGCCGTAGCGGCCAGATCCAAATCGCGACCCAGCAGCAGCAGAACCTGCGCCGCTACGTCGCCAACCTGTGCACGGTGGCCGCTGATCACGCGGGCAAAGATGTTATAAATCACTACCGCCGGGATCGCGGCGACCAAGCCCAGAGCGGTGGCTAGCAGCGCTTCTGCGATGCCGGGTGCAACGACTGCCAGGTTGGTGGTCTGCGAGTGAGCGATGCCGATAAAGCTGTTCATGATGCCCCAAACGGTACCGAACAGACCGACAAACGGCGAAATGGCACCGATGGTCGCCAGGAAGCCATTGCCACGGCCCATATTACGGCTGTAGCCCGCTACGCGGCGCTCCAGACGGAAACCGGTACGTTCCTTGATGCCGTTGTTGTCGTTGGATGCCGCCGACAGCTCCAGCTCGTTCTGTGCATCGTTCAGCAATACGGAACTGATGCTCTCATCCGAGAAGCTTTGCGCCAGCTCAGAGGCTTCGTCCAGCGAGCGGACGTTGGCTAACGCCAACTGTTCACGGCGCAGACGGCGCTTGGCGCGGAACAGTTCGCTGCCTTTAGAGAACAAGATGGTCCAGGTGACAATAGATGCCAGCACCAAACCGATCATCACGATTTTTACCACGATGTCCGCATGTTGGTACATGCCCCAAACGGACAGGTCCATACCGCGGGTTTCTGGCGGTTGGATGGTCGGTTGTGGGTTCACCGGCGTGACATTTTCCGGCGTGGCTGCAACAGCAGGCGCCGCAGCCGGAGTAATGCTTTCGGTAACGGCTGGATTAGCCGCCGGTGCTGCCTGAGCGCTACCGGCCAGACCCACCACTAATACCATTGAAGCGATCAGACCGCGGCCGAATGCCTGGCCCCATTGCGCCCGGCCCTGACCGAACGATCCTTGATTTAAATTCTTGCCAGCCGTTTTCACGCTGTGCCTCCACCCGTTACCAATCAAAATTGAGGAATAATTCAGCGTGCGATCATATCAAACCACTCAGGGATTGATAGTAGTTCTCATTATTATTTACCAAATAATCGGGAAAATTATCGCTACGGCGTCTGCGACGCTCTCCCGCTAACCCATTCGCGACCTGTTCGGCCCTATAAGCACCTTTTATAAGGTTTTTCGTCACTTTTACGGCACAGGGCTGCAACAACGTCATCGTTTTATCGCATTTTGTCGTTACATCACGAATTTACCGATAAATCCGCTTGGTCATTGCAGCCCTGCAGAAGGATGACGTCCAGGAACAGCATCAGACAGAGGATTGCATCCGTTTCTGCATTTGGCGGTTAAAACGTCTGGATGGCTATTAAATGTCATGCTAACGTAAGGACTCTCGTAAATGGCCCGTGAAGACCCTATAAGGTGAGCCCGCTCCCATGACGTCAAAGAACATCGAAACCACCCTGATCGGCGCCGGGCGCAGCAAGCGCTATACACAGGGCTCCGTCAATCCCGTCACCCAGCGCGCTTCTTCACTGGTCTTTGATTCCGTCGCAGCCAAAAAACACGCCACCGCCAAGCGTGCTCATGGCGAGCTGTTTTATGGCCGGCGCGGCACCCTGACCCATTTCGCGTTGCAAGATGCGATGGTCGAACTGGAAGGCGGAGCGGGTTGTGTGCTTTACCCTTGCGGTGCGGCGGCGGTTTCCAACGCCATCTTGTCCTTCGTCAGCGCTGGGGATCACCTGTTGATGACCGGTTCTGTCTATGAACCAACGCAGGATTTTTGCACCCATATCCTGAGCCGTATGAACGTAACGACGACCTATTTCGATCCATTAATAGGCGCCGATATCGCCGGGCTGATTCAGCCCAATACGCGCGTGGTGTTCCTTGAATCGCCGGGTTCGATCACCATGGAGGTTCAGGATATCCCGGCGATGGTGCAGGCTATTCGTGCTGTGGCGCCGGACGTGGTGATCATGATCGATAACACCTGGGCAGCCGGCGTCTTGTTCAAAGCGCTGGATTTCGACATCGATATTTCGATTCAGGCGGGCACCAAATACATTATTGGTCATTCCGATTACATGCTGGGCACTGCCGTAGCAAACCCACGCTGTTGGGATCAATTGCGTGAATACTCTTATTTGATGGGCCAAATGGTGGATGCCGATACCGCTTATATGGCCAGCCGCGGGCTGCGCACGCTGGGTGTGCGTCTCAAACAACACCAACAGAGCAGCATTGAGGTCGCTAACTGGTTGGCCGACAGGCCTGAGGTGGCCGTGGTCAATCACCCCGCGCTGCCCAGTTGCAAAGGCCATGAGTTTTACCGTCGTGACTTCAGCGGCTGCAACGGCCTGTTCTCTTTTGTACTGAAGCAGCGTCTCAGTGACGTGCAGTTGGCCGATTACCTGGATAACTTCAACCACTTCAGCATGGCGTATTCCTGGGGAGGCTATGAATCACTGATCCTGGCTAACCAACCGGAAGAACTGGAAGCCATCCGTCCGGCGGGCGGCGTCGATTTCTCCGGCACGCTGGTGCGCCTGCATATTGGCCTGGAAAACGTGCAGGATCTGATCGCCGATCTCGCTGCCGGGTTCGAGCGTATTACCAACGCGCACTGATACATCGCCTGTTACAGCGGTAATTTTATTCGCCTCGTTTAATGTGTGCTTAAGCTATTAGCGGTACACTAGGCGGGTAACTGTCAGATACGGTCAACACCGCATCCTGGGGTACGTGGCTCCAGGCGCAACCGGCATGCAACAGGATATATAATGGATGTATTACGAGAGATTGTTCATGCGCTTTGGCAGCAGGACTTCATAGCCCTTGCCGATCCAAGCGTCATTTGGGTGGTTTATGCTGTACTTTTCACCACGCTTTTCTTAGAAAACGGATTACTGCCAGCTTCCTTCTTACCCGGTGACAGCTTATTGCTGCTATCTGGCGCATTGATCGCCAAAGGCGTAATGGCCTTTGTGCCTACGCTGATCATTTTGACCCTTGCCGCCAGCCTTGGTTGTTGGCTGAGCTACCTGCAAGGCCGTTGGCTGGGCCACACTAAACTGGTAAAAGGCTGGTTGCTGCAGCTGCCCGCCCAATATCACCAGCGGGCGCACAACCTGTTTAACCGTCATGGCCTGATGGCACTGGTGATTGGCCGTTTTCTGGGCTTTGTCCGTACCTTGCTGCCCACCATGGCCGGCATCTCTGGCCTGAACAGCACGCGTTTTCAGTTCTTTAACTGGTTGAGCGCCGTAATTTGGGTGGGTGCCGTAGTTGGCCTCGGCTACGCCTTCAGCCAGATCCCGTTAGTGAAACGCTACGAAAGCCAGGTGATGACAGGGCTGATGATCCTGCCGCTGGTTCTGTTGCTGGCTGGCCTGCTGGGTGCCATGTTGGTTATCTGGCGCAAAAAACGCGCAGCCTCTTCCTGATGCGTTAACGGGCGGCAGTCGCCGCCCGTACAGTTCAATCCGCATTAACCTGCAATCTACCCTTCCATCATCAGCGGAGGGTTGTCGCGCAGCCGGGCCACTTCGTCGCTCGGCGTCACGCCGAAGAAGCGTTTAAATTCGCGACTAAACTGCGAAGCGCTCTCATAGCCAACACGGATCGCCGCGGTGCTGGCCTTTAAACCATCATGCACCATCAGTAAACGGGCTTTGTGCAACCGATAGGATTTCACATACTGCAACGGCGAGGTATTCGTCACCGCTTTGAAGTTATGGTGGAACGCCGAAATGCTCATGTTCACCTCACCCGCCAGCTGTTCGACGTTGAGGCTGTCCGCGTATTGGTTCTCAATGCGCCGCAGCGCCTTGGCGATTTGGCTAAAGTGGGTATGGCGATTAACCAGCTCCTGCAGCGACGCTCCACAGGCACCACGCAATATGTAATACAGGATTTCACGTACAATCTGTGGCCCCAGCACCCGCGCGTCGAGCGGTTTGGCCATCACATCCAACAAGCGTTCGGTGGCGCACAATAGCTCTTCCGATAATTCAGCCAGGTTCACCCCACTGCTTTCTCGGCGCGGTTTCATCAGGTAGTCATCGTCGCCGATGTCGATCAGCAAATCCTGCAGCATCTGGCTATCGATATTCACGGATAACCCCACCAGTGGCAATTCTGGGCTGGCAAAGGTTTCACATTCGAAGGGCAAGGGCACCGTCATCAGCAAATAATTACGCGGGTCGTATTGGAATACCCGGTTACCGCAGTAACCCACCTTGTGACCCTGGAAAATGATCACTACCCCGGGTTCGTACATCACCGGTTGACGTGGGCAATGGCGGTCGACGTAGAGGATTTTCACCAGTGGCACTGGCGAGGGCGTATAACCGTTACTCTCGGCAAAACAGGCTGCCTGGCGCGCCATGCGGCTGCGCAGCTCATCAATGTCACTCACAGAAACACCCTCTTACACTAAGAATAATCCGGCATAAATAATAGTTTAAAACTCTATTTTTCTACAACGCTTTGTAGAAATAGGCAAGACTCGGGCAGGAATGTGCATTGTGCTGCGGGGCCAAGTTACTGACAATACCCCTCAGATATTTTGCGCCACCGGCGCTTGTCTTATGCAGAAGAGAAATAACCATGCAAAACTTTATTCTTCATACCCCAACCAAAATTCTGTTCGGCCAAGACCAAATCGCGGGTCTGGCGCAACAAATCCCTGCCGACGCCCGCATTTTGATCACCTACGGTGGTGGCAGCGTGAAGAAAAACGGTGTCTTGGATCAGGTCTATGCCGCGCTGGCGGGCCGCAATGTCCTGGAATTTTCCGGCATTGAGCCTAACCCAACCTACGAAACGCTGATGAAAGCGGTCGAGGTCGTGCGTGCAGAAAACATCGACTTCCTGCTGGCTGTTGGCGGCGGCTCCGTCGTGGACGGCACCAAGTTTATCGCTGCTGCAGCCCGCTACACCGCAGATAACGATGCCTGGCATATCCTGAAAACCGTCGGCAGCGAGATCAAAGACGCAGTGCCTATGGGTTGCGTACTGACATTGCCGGCCACCGGTTCTGAATCCAACAGCGGCGCAGTGATCACCCGTAAAAGCAGTGGTGATAAGCAGCATTTCTTCTCGCCACACGTACAGCCTTTGTTCGCCGTGCTGGATCCGGTCGTGACCTATTCACTGCCACCGCGCCAAATCGCCAACGGTGTGGTCGACGCCTTTGTTCACACCCTCGAGCAGTACCTGACCTATCCGGTTGACGCCAAGGTGCAAGATCGCTTTGCCGAAGGCCTGCTGCTGACCTTGCTGGAAGATGGCCCACGTGCGCTGGCTGAGCCGGAAAACTATGCGGTGCGCGCCAACGTGATGTGGAGCGCCACTATGGCGCTGAACGGTTTGATCGGCGCGGGTGTGCCGCAGGATTGGGCAACCCATATGCTGGGTCATGAACTGACCGCCATGCACGGCCTGGATCATGCCCAAACGCTGGCGATTGTCCTGCCTGCGTTGTTGATCGAGAAAAAAGCACAAAAACGCGAAAAACTGCTGCAGTATGCCGATCGCGTTTGGGGTCTGCGTGACGGTAGCGAAGACAGCCGCATTGACGGCGCTATTGCCGCCACTCGCGCCTTCTTCGAAAAAATGGGCGTGCCGACCCGCATGTCAGATTACCAGCTCGACGGCAGCTCAATCCCAGCGCTGCTCGATAAGCTGCACCAGCACGGTATGACCGCGCTCGGCGAACACCAGGACATTACCCTGGAAGTGAGCCAACGCATTTATGAAGCGGCGCGTTAATCGCAAACTCGCGATTTACTGCTAGGCTTTAGTTTCAACGACCCTCCTGCGCCCGACCGATCACGCTCGCCGGGCGCAGTGCCAAGCACGATTCCGATATCGTTGAAATTTGCTTAGCGAACTCAGCACTACCCCTGTTTGCCAGCTAGAATCTACTGATATAGCCTAAATAATTCGAGTTGCAGGAGGGCGGCAAGAGCGTGCATCCCGATGAGCTTACTCAAGTAAGTGATTTGGGATACAAATCTGCCGGGAGCAGATTTGAACGCTGCTTGCAGCGGCCCCTTTAGGGGCGTGGCCCACGGATGGGCCACGTAACCGTTTGCAGCCTACACCGCTGTAGCTTGAAGTATGACGGGTATCGCTGTTCCTGGTGCATGCAGCACCGGGCAATCCGTTGACAAGGAGATACGCATGACAACGCAACAACCCATCATCAAACTCCACGATGGTAATCTGATGCCGCAGTTGGGTCTCGGCGTTTGGCAGGCGAGTATTTCAGAAACCACCAATGCGGTGCTTAAAGCGCTGGAGGTGGGCTATCGCTCGATCGATACCGCTGCGATCTACAAGAACGAGGAAGGGGTCGGCGCAGCGCTGCAAACCTCCTCGATTCCCCGCGATGAACTGTTTGTCACCACCAAACTGTGGAATGACGATCAGGGCGACCCACAGGGCGCACTGGAAACCAGCCTGGAAAAGCTCAAGTTGGACTATGTCGACTTGTATTTGATCCACTGGCCGAAACCCCAGCAAGACCAATACGTGGACGCCTGGCGCGGGCTGATCAAACTGCGCGAACAAGGGCTGGTTAAAAGTATCGGGGTATGTAATTTCCATACCCCGCATCTCCAGCGCCTGCTGGATGAAACCAATGTCGCCCCGGTGATTAACCAGATCGAACTTCACCCACTGCTGCAACAACGCCAATTGCGTGCCTGGAATGCGACGCATCACATCGCTACCGAATCCTGGAGCCCTCTGGCACAGGGTGGTGAAGGGGTATTCGATCAACCCGTCATTAAATACCTGGCAGAAAAATACGAGAAAACACCGGCGCAAATCGTGGTGCGTTGGCATCTGGACAGCGGTCTGATCGTGATCCCGAAATCGGTCACGCCTTCCCGCATTCGTGAAAACTTCGAGGTCTTTGATTTCAAACTGGATAAAGACGAACTGAGCGAAATCGCCAAGCTGGATATCGGCAACCGTCTCGGGCCGGATCCAGACTCACTGTAATCTGACTCGGCCCTCTCCGCCTGAGAGGGCCACTTTATTCCCCGCTACAGCTGCTCACCGTTGGTGGCAATCACCCGCTGATACCAGCCAAAGCTCTGCTTTTTCTTGCGGGCCAGATTGTTGTCGTGATCGACATACACAAAGCCGTACTGTTTCTGATAGCCGTTAAGCCATGAGAGCAAATCGATAAACGACCAAGGGTAGTAGCCGCGTACATCAGCCCCCTGTTCGATCGCCGCACCGATCGCCTGAATATGATCGCGCAGGTAGTCAATCCGTGGTTGATCACGCACTTCTCCCTCGACGATCGGATCTTTGGCGCCCAATCCGTTCTCAGTAATGTAAATGGGTATGTTGCCATAGCGTTTGACGATACGCCCAATAGCATCGGTTAGCCCCTGTGGGTACACTTCCCAGTCCCAATCGGTGTAAACACCGTTCGGATTGCGTACCAGTTTGAACAGCCCTTTGAAACCCAATTCACGCCCGCTGCCCTTTTGGCCACTGGTGTTGATGGCATAGCCGTCCACGTCGTCGTTATGCGCCACCATTTCACGCTTGTAATAATTCAGGCCGATAAAATCTACGATGTTCTCCTTCAACAGTACCTCATCGCCAGGTGCAAAATAGGGTACGCCAAAGGCCTGCTGCGCCATCGCCAAGAGCTCTGCCGGATATTCCCCTTTTAGCACCGGATCGTACAACCAATGCGTGAAGATCCCTTCAGCGATCTCGCAAGCGCGTCGATCCTCCGGTGAATCGCTGATCGGATCGTTCGGTTGCAACACGTTGACGAAGCCGATCTGCCCCTTGATCTGCATTTCCCGGAAGCTTTTCACCGCACGGGCATTCGCCAAAAACACATGGTGGCAGGCCTGAATACCCTTCTTAGGATCGGTTAACTTGGGCGGATGCGCCCCGGTGATATAGCCCATACCGATAAACACGATGGTTTCATTAAAAGTGGACCAAAGCTCAACCCGATCGCCAAAACGTGCATAGCACAGACGAGCATATTCATCGAAAGCATCGACGATCTCTCGCGATTCCCAACCGCCAAAAGATTCTTGTAGCGCTTGCGGCAGATCCCAGTGGTACAGGGTGATCATCGGCTTGATATTGTGCTTAAGCAATTCGTCGATCAAGTCGCTGTAGAATTGGATCCCTGCTTCGTTCACTTCTCCCCTGCCCTGCGGCAACAGCCGTGGCCAGGAGATCGAAAATCGGTAGGTCTGCATACCCAATTCGGCCATTAGCGCCACATCTTCGCGGAAGCGATGGTAGTGATCGACCGCGACATCGCCGTTGGTACCCTGATAAGTGGTGCCGGGCAGATGGGAGAAGAGATCCCAGTTGGACAGGCCTTTACCGTCAGCATCAAAACCGCCCTCAACCTGGTATGATGCCGTCGCGGCCCCCCAGAGAAAATCCTTCGGAAATACGCTCATTGGTTTTTCACCCCGTTCTGTTCCAGTAATCGGTAAATTCTCACCAGCTCCTCTACCAGATCGCGCGCGAGCATGGCGTTCATGATGTGATCCTGTGCATGCACCATAATCAGGTTGACCGGTAACTTGCCTTCCCCCTCGTCAAATCCAATCAATTCAGTTTGAGTGGCATGGGCACGCTTGGCTGCCAGCTGCGATTCCGCCAGCAAAATGTCTACCTGATCCCACTGGTATTTACGCGCAGCGTACAGCGCCTGCATGGCGCAGCTGCGCGCCTCACCGGCGTTGATGATCAACTCCATGACTGCCGTTTCCATATCCATCATTCTGTGACTCCTTGCGTCTGTTCTATCTGATCCGCTTCGCTCACTTCCTGGTCCAACAGCTGTTGCTCATAGACCTTGAAGAACGGGTAATAAATCAGTGCTGATACCGCAGCCAACAGCAGCACCAACAGCGCCGCGCGGAAATCCCAACCGGTGGCCCAGGCCGCACCAATCGGGGCGGGTGCCGTCCAGGGCACTACCGAGATCACTCTGCCGATCAGATCCAGTTTCACCGCCGCATAGGCGATGATCGAATTGACGATCGGCGCGGTGATAAATGGGATAAAGAAGGTGGGATTCATGACGATCGGTGTGCCGAAGATCACCGGTTCATTGATGTTGAAGCAACTGGGCACCAGACTCAGCTTGCCGATCGAACGCAGATGCGCCGACCGGCTGCGCAGATAAAGCAGCACCAGTCCGAAGGTGGCGCCAGATCCGCCGATAACGATAAAGAAGGTCCAGAAGGCTTCCATAAAAATGTGTGGCATCGGCTGGCTGGCGGCCAACGCGTCCTGGTTGATACCCAGGTTGGTGAGCCAGAACGCCTGCAGCATGCCAGAGACGATCACCGCACCATGTATGCCGGCAAACCACAGCAAGTGGCCGATCAGCACAGCCAGCAGGATCGCCGGCAATGAGTCGGCGGCGGAAATCAGTGGCTGGAACAACGCCATGATCGCCTGCGGCAACAACAGGTTGAATTGGTGCTGCACCAGCAAACTAAGTGGATACAACGTGATCACCACCGCCAGGATCGGAATCAGCAGATCGAACGATTGCTTGATCTTGGCTGGCACCTGTTCCGGCAGTGAGATACCGATGTTTCGCACCTTGAGAAAACGGATCAACTCAGTGGTATAGATCGCCACCAGAATGGCGGTGAAGATCCCCACGCCACCCAAGGCCGCCGTCGGTAACATCTTCTCGGTTTGCGGCGCAGCGACCAATAAAAACGACATCAGGGCCAGCATCGCCGCCATAAAGGGATCGAGTTTATAACTTTGCGCTAAATTGTAAGCAATCGCAGCCGTTATATAGATGGACATGATCCCCATCGTCATATTAAACGGGGTAAGAATGGCAACCTGATGTTTTTCTGCCGTACCCAACCACCATTGGGCTATTCCCCAACTGCTGTCAGCAGAAAAAGGCGGATACGCGAAAACCAGTAAAAATGAGCCAACGATCATAAACGGCATGGCGGAAATAAAACCGTCGCGGATCGCCATAATATGTCGTTGAGTCGATAATCTACCGGCAATCGGGCTGATGCGGTTTTCAATAAAATTGAATGCGGCCTGGCTGATACTCATGGTTCAACCCTCGGGACGTTCTGAGTCAATGGTCACAGGGCGAGAAAGCCTACGGCAGCGCGCTGCGGCAGGCGGCCCCGGTAGGATTAGCGTGGTTCAATCATCGCCAACGCTTCGGCAAGGATTTTATCGCCACGCATCATGCCGTAATCCATACTGTTTATAACCGCAATGGGTTTATTTTCCCTGTCGGCGATCTTTTTAAAGTCGGCCAATTTATATTTAATCTGCGGACCAAGCAGGCAGCACTGGTAATTTTCCAATGTTGCTTCAAATTCATCTATACCGACGGCGATAATATCAACCTCAATACCCTGCTGTTCGGCAGACTTTTTCATTTTATTCACCACCATGCTGGTCGACATCCCGGCTGCGCAGCATAAGAATATTTTTTTCATCCGTTCTCCTGGGGTCAATAGGTGCAAATGATTCAGTTGAGGAATGAGTATGGTTTCAAAAATGAAAAAACAGCAACCGGTTTCAGTAACCGGTTACAGTGTTTGAACAGGTTCTGTGAAGGAGATCCAAAATTGCTGCCGATACCTCATTCATCCTGTCGAAAGCGCCCGATCCCCCTGTTTTTTACTAAAGATCTTTCCGGCAGCTGACGTTATGATGGCGGCACCCGGCCCCGTCCGCCGGCCCAATACCGTTAAAAATAGATAACGCACGGAGCACAATGAAATCTTCCCTATCACAGTGGTCACGCCTGAGCATACTTTGCGTCATGCTGATCCTGGCCGGTTGTTCCAGCAAAAAGCCACGTACCAGCTACGATGCTCATGCTTTTGATGATGCGATCGAAGATGCTGCGGATAAATACAACGTCGATAAGAAGCTGATCACGGCAATGATCAAAGTAGAATCCAGCTTTAACCCAGCCGCAATCAGCCGATCCAATGCTATCGGTTTAATGCAGTTGAAAGCAGATACCGCGGGGTGCGATGCCTATCGCTACAAAGGTAAACGCGGTTGCCCGGACGATGACGATTTGCTGGATCCTGATACCAACATCGATCTTGGTGCAGCCTATCTGGCCGTCTTGCAAAAACAGCAGCTTAAAGGCATCAACAATCCCGTCACCCTGCGTTATGCCACCATTATCGCCTACGTCAACGGCACGGGCGCACTGTTACGGACGTTCTCCAGTAACCGTCAGCAAGCCATTTCGATGATTAATAATCTGTCGCCAGAAGCCTTTAACTGGCATGTGCGTAAGTATCATCCAGCCCCGCAGGCACCGCGCCATTTGATGAAAGTGGAAGCCGCCTACGATCAATTGTGATTTTCAGACGTAAAGAGAAAACCTTGGGGTGAATGCCGATCGGTTAAGGTGTTTTTAGCAAGTTCAGCGTTCTTTTCGGTCGATAAACGCGCAAGGCACCATGAGGATCTTGCGCCTCGACCGAGCAAGGGGCCGTAAGCGCGGCCCCTTGCAACCCGCGCTCTTGCCCACTCAGACGGTTGGCTACGCCAACGGCTCTCACTTCATCACGCCGCATCACGGCCGGCTATGACAGGCGTCCATGGCGGTCTCGCCTATGCGTTGTGCTTGCGTTCGACGTCTTCAGGGCGCCCAACCGCGTGCTCATCTCATCATTTCCACTGTATTTCATCGCGCAACGTCAAACTGAGGCACAGGATGCTCAGTGGCTACCAATGTGGGTGGGGTAAAGGGGCCACGCCTTCGGCCCCTCCAATTGCCGTTCATTGTGGCCACAGAGAAATAGAGGGTATTTACGGCAATCCTACCTGCACTGAACCTACAGAAACCGAATAAAAAAATGCCGACCAGCTTTAACTGATCGGCATTAAACCCAGGGACTGAAGCCAATACCTACCCGTTACGGCTTACCATTACGGATAGGCTTACGCGGTGGCTTATTGGTCGGTGTTCGCTGACGGGTGATATCAGTATGCTTGGTCAGCGCCGGACGAGTATGGCGTTGCAGGCGCTTCGCTTCACGCTGTTCGTCGATGGTCGGTGCCGGCACCAGGCACTCGCGACGGCTGCCGATCAGGTGCTTCATGCCCATCTCTTCCAGCGCGGTGCGGATCATCGCCCAGTTGGCTGGATCGTGATAACGCAACAACGCTTTGTGCAAGCGACGCTGACGATCGCCCTTAGGTATCACGACGTCTTCACTCTTATAACCCACGCGGCTCAACGGATTTTTGCCGCTGTAATACATGGTGGTGGAGTTAGCCATCGGTGACGGATAGAAGTTCTGCACCTGATCAAGGCGGAAACGGTTTTTCTTCAGCCACAGCGCCAAATTCACCATGTCCTCATCACGGGTGCCCGGATGTGACGAGATGAAATACGGGATCAGGTACTGTTCTTTGCCTGCCAGCTTAGAATAATGGTCAAACAGCTGTTTAAACCGATCGTAGCTGCCCATGCCCGGCTTCATCATTTTCGACAGCGGGCCTTCCTCGGTGTGTTCCGGGGCAATCTTCAGGTACCCCCCCACGTGGTGGGTCGCCAGCTCTTTGATATAACGTGGGTCTTCCACAGCCAGGTCATAACGTACGCCAGAGGCAATCAAGATCTTCTTGATGCCCTCCAGTGAGCGTGCACGGCGGTACAGCTTGATGGTTGGCTCGTGATTGGTGTCCATGTAGGTACAAATCTCTGGATACACACACGAGGCGCGGCGGCAGGTCTGCTCAGCGCGCGGATTGGTGCAGCGCAGCATGTACATGTTTGCCGTCGGACCACCCAAATCGGAGATTACGCCAGTAAAGCCCGGCACTTTGTCACGAATTTCTTCGATTTCGCGAATAATGGAGTCTTCTGAACGGCTCTGGATGATGCGCCCTTCATGTTCGGTGATCGAACAGAATGAACAACCGCCGTAGCAACCACGCATGATATTTACCGAGAAGCGGATCATGTCATAGGCTGGAATGGTTTCCTTGCCATAGGACGGATGCGGAATACGCTGGTACGGCAGGGCAAATACGCTGTCCATTTCCGGCGTAGTCAACGGGATCGCCGGTGGGTTAATCCACACGTAGCGATCGCCATGTGACTGCATCAGTGCACGCGCACAGCCCGGGTTGGTTTCGTGATGCAGAATACGCGAAGTGTGCGCATACAGCACCTTGTCGGCCTTCACTTTTTCAAAGGACGGCAGCAACACATAGGTTTTTTCCCACGGCTTGGGTTTGGCTGCGCGTACGGTCACCGGCTTGGCTTCCGGCTCCGGCTTGCCACCGTCTGCGCACGGCAGATCGTCACCGTAAGGATTTGGAATTGGCTCAATGCGGCCCGGCTTGTCCAGACGGGTAGAGTCCACACCGGTCCAACCCGGCAACGCACCTTTGCGCATCACCGCCGTATTGCGGATATCGTGGATCTCGCTGATTTTCTCGCCCGCAGCCAGACGGTGTGCCACCTCCACTAACGGGCGCTCGCCGTTACCGTAAATCAGCATGTCAGCTTTAGAGTCAACCAGCACCGAACGACGCACGGTATCCGACCAGTAATCGTAGTGAGCGATGCGACGCAGGCTGGCTTCGATGCCGCCCAGCACGATCGGCACGTCTTTATAAGCTTCTTTGCAGCGTTGACTGTAAACCAGCGTCGCACGATCCGGGCGTTTACCGCCCACGTTGCCGGCGGTATAGGCATCATCGTGGCGCAGTTTACGGTCGGCGGTATAACGGTTGATCATCGAATCCATGTTACCGGCAGTGATGCCGAAGAACAGGTTCGGTTTACCCAGGCGCATAAAGTCTTCTTTATTGCTCCAGTCCGGCTGGGCAATGATGCCAACGCGGAAGCCCTGCGCTTCCAGCATGCGGCCGATGATTGCCATACCAAAGCTTGGGTGATCGACATAAGCATCACCGCTGATAATGATCACGTCACAGCTATCCCAGCCCAGTTGATCCATCTCTTCGCGCGACATGGGTAAAAATGGCGCAGTGCCATAACATTCGGCCCAATAAGGCTTATAGGAAAATAATTCACGATCGGGTTGGATTAGGCTGGTGGTGCTCATTCTCGTGCTCTTTTACAGGTTAATTAATCGCCGGGCGGCGATTATACGCACTAGTAGCAAAAAGAGCATGGTTATTTCACACATTAGTCACATCACAACGGGCTTGCCTCTCGACTCTGCACGCCTGCGCCGTCATCATAGCGCATTCTGTTCGGCCCACCGGTCGGCAGCGGAGGACATGAATGAATGAGTTTTTAGCAGTAAAGCCGGTCCTGGTTCTGGGCAGTGCGATCGGTGAAGTGACGCTAACGCAGGAACGGAAGATTGGCGGCAGTGCGTTTAACATCGCACGAGCACTGATGCATTTGCAGGTGCCGGTGATCAACGGCATGCCTGTCGGCAACGGTGACTGGGGTGCCGTGATTGAAGCAGAAATGGAGCAGATGGGCCTGCCGGTGCTGCTGCGCCACGGCCAAATGGACAATGGCCAGTGCCTGATACAGGCGTCGTCCAACGGGGAGTTGGTTCTTGTTATCAAGTCCGGCTGCGAAACCCAGTGGAATAAAGCCCAGCTGTCCACCCTCCCGTTGACTGAAGACACCCTGATCTACATCAGCGGTGAGCAATTGGTTGGGGACAACGGTGAAGCATTGCGCGATTGGCTGACGCGCCTCCCCTTCGACCAGCGCCGTCTTATCGTTCCGGGTTCCTATGTCGGCCAACTCGATGAAGATTTCTTCGCCATGCTCAGCGACAGCCACAGCCTGCTGATGTTGAACCGTAGCGAAACGACCACATTGTGCGGTACAGGTGATGTACTTGCCGCTGCCCGAGGGTTCGCCAGCGCTCATAACCTGACGCTGATTTGCCAATTGGACCGCGATGGTATCTGGCTTTGTGATGGCGATGCCCCACCGCTGCAAATTGCTGGCGGTTCGGTTGAAGACGCCAGCCCAAGCGACGCTCGCTGCGTCGGTCTGTTGGCTGGGCTGTCGGCCGGTTGGTCCGTGCCACAGGCCGTCGTTCTGGCCAACCGTGTCGCTGCTGAATGGGGAGCAAATCCGGGCTCTGTCGAGGTGCCGAGCAGGCAACAATGCTTTCCTCACGTTTGAATCAAAATGGGCGCATCCGGGCGCCCGTTTCATTTTTAATGTGCCCGTTGTACCGGCCCCGCATGCTCCTCGGGCCGATGCTGATAATTAAAGGTCAGCGCAAAAACGATGCCCAAGACCAACGTATACAACGCGAAGATCAACCAGATACTCTGCCAATCTTTTATGCCGTTGCTAGTGAAGTAATCCACAACTTCGCCGCTGGCAATCGCCCCCACATAGGCCCCGATCCCGTTAACCATGGTCATAAACAGCCCCTGAGCACTGGCGCGGATACGATGGTCCGCCTCTTTTTCAACAAAGATAGCCCCCGAAATATTAAAGAAATCAAAGGCACAGCCGTACACGATCATCGACAGCAGCAGTAAGACAAAACCGAAACCGGCTGGGGTGCCATACGCCAAAAACAAGAAGCGCAGCGTCCAGGCCGCCATACTGATCAGCATCACCTGTTTAATGCCGTATCGGCGCAGGAAGAACGGGATTGTGAGGATGAAGAACACCTCGGAGATTTGTGACAACGACAACAGCACCGCCGGGTATCTGACGCTTATGCTGTCTTGATACAGCGGATTGCTCGCAAAATCGTGCAGGAAGGGATTACCGAAGGTGTTAGTCACCTGCAGCGCAGCGCCCAGCAGCATGGCAAACAGGAAAAATAACGCCATGCGTCGCTGACGGAATAGCACCAGAGCGTCCAGCCCCAACACGCTGAGCACACTTTTTGATGTTTCCACCCTACTGGTCGGGCAGTTCGGTAACGTCAGCGAATAGAAAGCCAACAGTAGCGATACCCCAGAGGCCAAATACAGTTGCATATTGCTGAGTTCAATCTTGCTAAAACCGACCAACCACATCGCGACAATAAAACCGACGGTGCCATAGACCCGTACCGGCGGAAAATCTTTCACCGTGTCGTAACCCTGTTTCTCCAGGCAGAAATAGGAGATGGCATTGGAAAGCGAAATCGTGGGCATATACACCATGGCATTGAACAGCATGACCCAGAACATCACCATAGGCTGATCAACCTGCGCCGCGCAGTAAAGTGCTCCTGCACCGAGCAAATGGCACAACGCATACAGGTAGTTGGCTTTGATCCAACGATCGGCCAGGATGCCCGCCAATCCTGGCATAATCAGCGCTGCGATCCCCTTCGCGCTGTAAACCATGCCCACCTGCAGCCCACTGAAATGCAGGGTGTTAATCATGTAAGATCCCAGCGTGACCAGCCAGGCTCCCCAAATAAAGAACTGCAGAAAAACCATCACCTTCAGTCGCGTTTTTATAGCCATCACCATCACCTTATTATTTTGATTAAAACGATGATTTGCACGGCAAGGCCCCTGTGCCCTGCCGCGAAGGGACTAGAGCATTACAGCGTTTTGAAGAACTCACGGATCAGGCGCATAAAATCCTCTGCCGCCAGTGCAGCGCAGCTCAGGGTTTGCTCATGAGACAACGGCGTATCGGACAACCCTTCGGCGTAGTTGGTCATCGCGGACACCACCAACACCTTCAGCCCGCAATGGCGTGCAGAAAGCACTTCCGGCACGATAGACATACCCACCACATCACACCCCAGCGTTTGCATCATGCGGATTTCCGCTGGGGTTTCGAAGTTAGGCCCGGTGTAAGCGGCAAAGACCCCTTCTGCCAGCGGGATACCCACGCGTGCAGCCACCTGAGCCAGTTGGCTGCGCAGTTCGGGATCGTAAGCGTTCGCCAGGCTAAAGAAGCGCGGGCCGAAACGCTCATCGTTGTCACCGACCAATGGCGATTCAGGCATGAAGTTGATGTGATCGGTAAGCGCCACCAGGCTGCCCGGCGGTACCGATTGACGCAACGAACCGGCGGCGTTGGTCGCCAGCAAGAATTCGCAACCGAGCAATTTGAAAGTGCGCACGGCAGTGGTCATGACCTGCATGCCGCGGCCTTCGTAGTAGTGTCCGCGCCCTTTCATGCACAAGACTGGGACGCCCTCCAGCCAACCGGCAACCAGTTGCCCAGCATGGCCCACTACACTGCTTACCGGGAACCCCGGCAGCTCAGCGTAGTCGATGGTCACCGTGTCGGTCATGACCTCTGCCAAAGCACCCAGCCCCGAGCCCAGTATCAGCGCCGCTCGCGGTTGGAAACCCGGCAAGCGGGTGCGGATTACATCAGCACAGTAAAAAGCATCTTCTTGATTAAACATTGTATTCTCTTCTGTGAGGGGGGTAGTCACCCCATAGTAGAGAGCGATGTCCAACGGCGACCAATACATTATTGGCAGCCTATTTATTCCATTTACCTATAAATTGGCAGTCACAGGAGGCCATCATCAGCATGAAGCAGCCCCAGCAAATGCCCGATCCGAGCCGGATTAATTTCCGCCTGCTGCACTATTTCCGCGTCGTGGCAGAGGAGATGAACTTCACTCAGGCGGCACTCCGGCTAAATATTTCGCAGCCGCCGCTTAGCAAACACATCAAAGATCTGGAGAGCCAGCTGGGCGTCGCATTATTCAAACGCACCACACGCTCAATGGCGCTGACACTGGCTGGCCGAACGCTGTTTCGCAACGTGGAAATGTTGTTGGATCAAGCCGGGCATGCGCTGAATCAGGTTCAGCAGTTGGGCCGCGGCGAGGCGGGCCACATGGTCGTTGGCATGGTCGGTACCTCGATATGGGGCGGGTTGATACCGGCACTCAAGCGCTTTGCCGGGCAAACGGCCAATGTCACCTGGGCTTTAAACGAACTGACGCCCAGCCAACAGATCACGGCACTGCAAAAGCGTCATATCGATATTGGCGTCTGGCGGGAAGCCAGAGAACAGGTATTACCGGGGTTGGCGAGTCAATTACTGGCGCGGGAGAATATTGCGGTAGTGCTGCCACTGGAACACCCACTGGCGCACGCAGAAAGCCTCCCGCTTGCAGCGCTGAGGCATGAAAAGTTCATGGTATTGCCGCCACACGAGGCCAGCCTGGGCTTGTACCTGCATAACCTCTGCCTGCAGCAAGGGTTCAAACCCGATATCGCCTATCAGGTCAACGAACCGCAAACCCTGATGGCGCTAGTGGCCGAAGGTTACGGCATCACACTGCTGCCGGACAGCTATGGGCGCATTCCGTGGCCTGGCGTGCGTTTTTGCCCGCTACAGCAGGCGCCATCGGCAGATTTGTATGCCATTTATCATGCAGACAGCGCAACGCCGGTCGTACAGGCATTTCTGGACATGCTGCGTGCGGGTACGCAAGAGGAGTCCACACAACATGCTTAAAGTGCCGGCTGCACCATAAACTGACCTGCGCTACCGCGATCCGCCATTTCAAGCGTCTGGCTGTAGAAAAGGAACGGGAAGTGCTCCGAAGTGGACTGATTGAAATACACCAGCAGCTCGACGTCGCCATCGACCCATACCGTGTCCTTCCAGCCGCGATCTTCTGCCATCGGCTGCGCGCCGTTGACGCGTTTCACCAGGAACTGTACGCCCTGAATATGGAACGCCTGCGGCGTATCCGCGTGGATATTCCAGCGTTCCCAGCTGCCTTGTTGCGTTTGAACATCAATGCGGTTCATGTCCCAGATCGCCCCGTTGATCCCAGCCTGGCTGTCGCCCAAACGGAATTCGCGGGTACGGCTGACGCTACCATCCAGCAGTTGATCCGCCAGCAGGCGCATTGGCAAATTATCGGTCACCAGTGGCAATAACCCTGTCGGTTTCAACGTCAACACCTGGGTTGAAACCAGAATACTCGACGGCTCAAACAGCCCGCGCAGACGATCCATAATACCCGCTGCTTCACCGGCGGTGATTGTCACCTCATCGCCTTTAGACATGTCGATAAGCACTTCACGGCGCTCACCGGGTGCCAACGAAAGCTGTTGTACCGCAACCGGCGCAGGCAGGAAACCCTGATCGCTGGCGATAACGTTAAGTGGCCGGCCATCACTCAATTGCAGCATGTAGCGACGCGAATTGGAGGCATTGAGCAGACGTAAACGCACCCAACCACGTGATACTTCAACGTACGGGTTTTGCACACCGTTAACCAACAGCGTATCGCCAACAAAACCGCCTTGTGACGGCGGATCGTATTCCGGCGTACCGAAGTTATCTAATCGCTTGTCTTGAATAACCAGCGGGAAATCATCAACACCATAATGATTTGGCAGCGGCAGCGCCTTGCTGACTTCATCTTCAATCAGCCACAGCCCTGCCAAACCGTTGTAGACGTGAGGTGCCATACGGTTAGGCGTGCTGGCGTGATACCAGCAGGTGGTTGCGTTCTGGCGGATAGGCAGCACAGGTGACCAGTCAACGTTAGGCGACATCATGCGGGGGGCGCCGCCCACCAGCGTCCCCGGTACCTGCAGACCGCTGATGGTCATCGCCACCGGCTCTGGCAGACGGTTGCTGTAGATCAGCTTTACGTCATCACCGTTATAAACCCGCACTGTCGGCCCAAGATACATGCCGTTAATCCCCCACACCGAGGCTTTACGGTTATCCATAAATGCCCAATGGGCACGCTGCAGCGTTAAAAACAGCGGCTGTCCACGACGGGATTCAAGCAGGGGGGGAATAGGTAACGGGGTCTGCATTCCGCTCGCCTCAGCCCTCAGCGGCACGGATCCTGCGCACAGCGCCAAGCCCGATGCCTGAATAAACTGACGTCGACTGAGTGACATATTTTCTCCATGAAAAACAATAACTACACCCAAAATACTCGGCGTTCCATCAAGGCAGTAAGAGCGAGAATCCCCAAGAGCCTACGCAAGTCAGTGGCTGAGGTAAGCGCGCGTCGCCAACACAGATGCAACGTTTACTATAACGGGTATAAACCGTGTGCAAAGACCGGGCCCCTGACCATCAGATTAGCAGGAGCCCGGGCGTTAACGGCATTTGACGCCGTTTAAAAGTTCATTCTTTGAAGCCGGTAGGAATATTATTTTCCGGCTGCGTTGCGCTGGGCCACTTCTGCATCCAGCTCGGCAATTTTCGCCAGCATCAGCGCATGGCAATGGGCCGCCAGCTCACGCACATTTTCTTTACTGTAATGACTAATATCGACCGGTTCTAACATTTCGACGATCGCATGGCCATTATTCCAACGGTTAAGATTAATTTTACCGCTGGTCGTGGAAACGCAAATCGGCACAATTGGCACCCCAGCGGCAATCGCCGCGTGGAATGCGCCCGTTTTAAACGGCATCAGCCCGCGCCCGCGGCTACGGGTGCCCTCTGGAAACATCCAGATCGAAATATCGCGTTTTTTAAACTGTTCGGCTACCTGTGCAATGGTGCCATGTGCTTTGGCACGATTATCACGGTCAATCAGCAAGTTACCCGTCAGCCAATACAATGGGCCGAAGAAAGGAACCCACAGCAGGCTTTTTTTGCCCACGGTCACGGTGCGCGGCTGCACCGCCTTGGCGGCCGTCACCATGTCGTAGTTATTCTGGTGGTTGGCGATGTAAATGCAGTTGCCGTTTTTGGCCGCATCGGCCGGCACGCGAACTTCCACCTTCAAACCGAATAACCCGGACAGGCGGCCAAACAGGTGACCGAAGGTCGCCACATGGCGGGGATCACGCGGGCTGAACAAACAATAAATAGAACCGAAGATGCACACCAAAATACAATACAGAGTGGCAAGAATGGCACGCAAAATTAATAACATAACAACCTCATTAGCACACTGCCGACGCAGCCTGATGCGCTGCGTAGATCCCTTTTTCCCTTCATACTTGAAGTTGCATCTGTGTTGGCTGCGTCCGCGCCCCCCAGTCACTTAGTTTACTAAGCTCCCAGGGATTTACGGCCTTGCCGCCTTGATGCAACTCCAATTATTTTGGGTAAACTCATTCTTTGATTGCAGGGGCTGAAAACCTGCCCTGCATTTTTTTGCTATTTTCCCGCCAGCCGGCGATACGCACAATAATTTTATGCAGAGAAATGTTAACTATTTGAAAATAATTGCCGATAGTGGGAAATCAAGCGGGCGCAGCATGCTGCGCCCGCTTTGTTATCCTGCTGCAGTGAGCTTACTCTTCGCTGTCACCTGTAGGGGCGCGCGCCGGCGCGTCAATCTCTACGCGATCGATTCGCTGCAGCCCGCGTGGCAGTGAGGTACCTTTACGGCCGCGCTCCGCACGGAATTTCTGCAAATCTTCCGGACGCAACGTCAGCTTACGTTTGCCCACATGCAGAGTCACAGAGGTTTGCGGCGGCAGCACGAACAACCACGCTAACTTGTCTTCACCCGATGCGGCCTGCGCTGATGGGATAGAGACAATCTTGTTGCCCTTGCCCTTCGACAACTGCGGCAGATCTGCAACCGGGAACAATAACATGCGCCCTGCCGCGGTGATCGACAATAGCATGTCGTCGTTACCGTGAATCTCCATCGGTGCCAGCGCCTTGGCGTTATCTGGCAGGGTAATCATCGCTTTGCCGGCACGGTTACGCGCCACCAAATCGTTGAAGGTACAGACGAAGCCATAGCCGGCATCGGACGCCATCAGCAGCTTCTGATCGTCTGCCGCCATCAGCACTTGCTCAATGGTCGCCCCCGGCGGTGGCGTCAGCTTACCGGTCAATGGCTCGCCCTGACCACGTGCCGAAGGCAACGTCAGCGGATCAAGCGCGTAACTGCGGCCTGTGGAGTCGATAAACACGACCGGCTGGTTGGTCTTGCCGCGGGCCGCGCTGCGGTAGCTGTCACCGGCCTTGTAGCTCAGACCACTGGGATCGATATCATGGCCCTTGGCACTACGCACCCAGCCCATTTCAGACAGCACAATGGTCACCGGCTCAGACGGCACGAAGTCATGCTCGCTCATCGCCTTGGCTTCTGCACGCTCGGTAATCGGCGAGCGACGATCGTCGCCATAAGCCTGCGCATCTGCCTGGATCTCTTTTTTGATCAGAGTATTCAGCTTGCGCTCGGAGGCCAGTAACGCCTGCAGTTGATCGCGCTCTTTCGCTAACTCATCCTGCTCACCACGGATCTTGAACTCTTCCAACTTCGCCAAGTGACGCAGTTTCAGTTCAAGAATGGCTTCTGCCTGCGTATCAGAAATGCCAAAACGCTGCATCAGCACCGGCTTGGGTTCGTCCTCACTGCGGATGATGTGGATCACTTCATCGATATTGAGGAACGCCACCAGCAAACCTTCCAGGATATGCAGGCGTTTCAGGACTTTTTCCAGACGGTAGTTCAAGCGGCGGCGCACTGTGTCACGGCGGAACGCCAGCCATTCGGTCAGGATTTCCACCAACCCTTTAACTTGCGGGCGGTTGTCCAGGCCGATCATATTCATGTTGATTCGGTAGCTTCGCTCCAGATCGGTCGTGGCAAACAGGTGATTCATCACCTGCTCCAGATCGATACGGTTGGAGCGCGGCACAATCACCAACCGCGTTGGATTTTCATGATCGGATTCGTCACGCAGGTCTTCAACCATTGGCAGCTTTTTGGCGCGCATTTGGCTGGCGATCTGTTCCAATACCTTGGCACCGGAAACCTGGTGCGGCAACGCGGTGATTACCGCACTGCCGTCTTCTTTCTTCCAAACGGCGCGCATGCGAACTGAGCCGCGGCCATTTTGATAAATTTTGCGGATTTCGTCGCGCGGCGTAATGATCTCGGCTTCCGTTGGGAAGTCCGGCCCCTGTACGAACTCGAGCAAATCTTCAAGCGAAGCACCCGGCTTGTCGATCAATGCCACCGCGGCGGCGGCCACTTCACGCACGTTATGCGGTGGAATATCGGTCGCCATACCGACGGCAATGCCGGTAGTGCCGTTCAGCAGAATGTTAGGCAGGCGAGCCGGTAACATCTTCGGCTCCTGCATGGTGCCGTCAAAGTTCGGTACCCAGTCAACGGTACCTTGACCCAATTCGGCCAACAACACTTCCGCATACTTGGACAGACGGGATTCGGTATAACGCATCGCGGCGAAGGATTTCGGGTCATCCGGTGCACCCCAGTTCCCTTGGCCGTCGACCAGCGGATAGCGATAAGAGAACGGCTGGGCCATCAACACCATCGCCTCATAACAGGCGCTGTCGCCATGCGGATGGTATTTACCCAGCACGTCCCCCACGGTACGGGCAGACTTTTTGAATTTGGCGCTGTTATTCAGCCCCAGCTCAGACATGGCGTAGATGATGCGCCGTTGTACCGGCTTCAAACCGTCACCAATGTACGGCAACGCCCGATCCATGATGACGTACATGGAATAGTTCAGATAGGCGTTTTCAGTAAACGTGTGCAGCGGTAAACGCTCTACACCGTCATGAGTCAGATCACTCATTACTCAATTATCCTCAGACCGTGGCTTGGCAATCCCTGGACGACAAAGGGTTGATTCTGTCCGCGATAGTAACTCATCAGCGGGGTGGCTGTCACAGATGGCGCAGCAATCGTCCGGTAAAGCCCGCTCATCCGCTCGTTTTATTCGAAATCCCGTCATTTGACGCGCCTTTGTTGACTCAGAGTCAACACTGTTGTGCGCTGGATCCCATTTTTACTTACACGGCTAACAATTACACTCCCTATCAGCGAAAGGCTTCCCGCCCCTCTGGCGCGGAAAGCATCACATATTTTCATTCTGACAGGTGCCGTGAAAAATGAGCAATATCCTGATTATCAATGCGAAAAAACAGTTTGGTCATTCTAATGGCGAACTCAACCAGACCATGAGCGACGTTGCGGAAAGCTTCCTTCGCGATGTACAACATGAGGTACAGGTCACCGTCGTCGATGAGGGTTACGACATCGACGCCGAAGTGCAAAAATACCTGTGGGCAGACGTGGTGATTTACCAGATGCCGGGTTGGTGGATGGGCGAACCCTGGATCTTGAAAAAATATATCGATGAAGTGTTCACCGCAGGGCACGGTAGCCTGTACGCCAGCGACGGTCGCACCCGCTCCGATACCAGCAAGAAATACGGCTCAGGCGGCCTGATCCAAGGCAAGAAATACATGCTGAGCCTGACCTGGAACGCGCCACTGGAAGCCTTTACCGACCCAGATCAGTTTTTCCATGGCGTCGGGGTCGACGGAGTGTACCTGCACTTCCATAAAGCCAATCAATTCCTGGGCATGGAAGCGCTGCCGACCTTCATCTGTAATGATGTGATTAAACAACCGGATATCGACAGCGACATCGCACGTTATCGCGCGCATCTGACAGAAATTTTTGCTTAACTGGCATGATGCATGTCAATCAATGAGGTAGTGATGATCACCGTAATTGCAGAAATCAAGACCAAACCCGGCCACCGTGAAACCGTGCTGAAAGCGATTGAGAAACTGGTCCCCTTAGTGCTGGCGGAAGACGGTTGTAGCGAATATACGCCGATGGTAGACAGCCACACGCAGGCACCTTGGCAGAAGTTATCGCCAGATTCGGTGTTTATGCTGGAAAAGTGGGCCAGTCAGGCGCATCTGGAAAAACACCTGGATATCGCTCACATGCATCGCCATCGTGACACCATCAAAGACAGCGTGTTGGGCGTAACCATTCACGTGCTGGGTAACGCACTGTAAGCCCTTCAGGGGCCGCCTGACGGCCCCTACAATGTCTGCGTATCAATATGCGCGCTGACATAGTCCAGAAAACAGGTAATACGCGCTGCCAATTGGGTATTGCGGTAATACACCGCATTAATGGGCTGACGCACGTCCAATGTCTCCGATGCCAGTAATGGCACGAGCCGCCCGTTACGTTGATCGTCTCTCGTCATAAAATCAGCCAACTGCACGATCCCTTCACCACGCAAGGCCAACTGACGCAGCGTTTCACCGCTGGAGGCGGATATTGTCGGTGTAATGGCAAAATGCTGTGCCTGCTGATAGCGCAGCGGCCACAGATTGAGCGATTCCGGCTGCGTGAAACCGAGCAGGCAGTGGTCACGTAACGCCTCGACACTGCCAGGGATGCCATTACGGGCAAGATAGTCTGGGCTGGCTAAAATGCGTAAGCGGCTGGTACCCAACAAACGTGCATGGATGGTCGAATCTCTCAAGGCACCAATACGAATGGCAATATCGGTACGTTTCTCGAGCAAGTCGATAATCAGATTGTCGGTATTGAGCTCCAGCTCAATCTGCGGAAAACTGTGGCGAAACCCTGCGACCAACGGCACGATCACGTGCTCCATAAAGGGTGCGGCGGCGTTGACTCGCAGCTTGCCGGCCGGGATCAGCCTGCGTAGCGCCATCTGTTCTTCCGCATTCTCCACCGAGCGGATAATGTCTCGCGCATGACTGAGAAAGTTTTGCCCTTCTTCAGTCAATTCCAAGCGACGCGTGGTGCGGCGCATAAGGGTCGTTTCGAGTTTTTTTTCCAACCGGCTGAGCGCCCGGCTGATACCGGAGGTGGTTTGGCCGAGCTGTTCGGCGGCGGCGGTGATGGAGCCGCTGTCGACAACCGTGGTAAACGCCAATAATTCTTCGAGGGTGATTTTCATGCATTCCGCCCTGAGTGGTCAGGCACCACACGCAACGCCCCTACGGGAAGAAGGCCCGGCAAGGTGCCGGGCCTGGCAGTCGGTCAGACAGAGAGCTCTGCCATATCGCCTTTGTCTTGCAGCCAGTTACGGCGGTCTTCAGAACGCTTCTTGGCCAACAGCATGTCCATCATCGCCAGCGTTTGATCCACGTCATCCGCATCCACCGTCAATTGCACCAGTCGGCGGGTATTAGGATCAAGTGTCGTTTCACGCAGCTGCAATGGGTTCATCTCGCCCAGCCCTTTAAAGCGCTGAACGTTTGGCTTGCCCTTTTTGCGTTTCAACTGATCCAACACGCCCGCCTTTTCTTCTTCATCCAGCGCGTAGAACACCTCTTTACCAAGGTCGATACGGTACAGAGGTGGCATAGCCACATACACATGGCCGCCTTTGACCAGCGAACTGAAGTGGCGCACGAACAACGCACACAGCAATGTAGCAATATGCAAACCGTCGGAGTCCGCATCCGCCAGGATACAGATCTTGCCGTAACGCAGTTGGCTCAGGTCTTCACTGTCGGGATCAATGCCGATCGCTACGGAAATATCGTGTACTTCCTGCGAGGCCAACACTTCGTCCGAAGAGACTTCCCAGGTATTCAGGATTTTGCCTTTCAGCGGCATGATCGCCTGATACTCGCGATCGCGCGCTTGCTTGGCTGAACCGCCCGCCGAGTCCCCTTCTACCAGGAACAATTCGGTCATGTTCAAATCTTGAGAAGTACAGTCGGCCAGTTTACCCGGCAGTGCCGGGCCGCTGGTCAGCTTCTTACGGACCACTTTCTTGGCGGCACGCAGGCGGCGTTGGGCGCTGGAAATAGCCAGTTCAGCCAACTGTTCTGCCGCTTGGATATTCTGATTCAGCCATAGGCTGAAGGCGTCTTTCACTACGCCGGAAACGAATGCCGCACACTGACGCGAAGACAGACGCTCTTTGGTCTGCCCGGCAAACTGCGGATCCTGCATCTTCACCGACAGCACATAAGCGCAGCGATCCCAGATATCTTCAGCAGACAGTTTCACGCCACGCGGCAGGATATTACGGAACTCACAGAACTCGCGCATGGCGTCAAGCAGGCCCTGACGCAAGCCGTTAACGTGGGTGCCGCCTTGCATTGTTGGGATCAGGTTCACGTAGCTTTCGGTTAACAGCTCACCGCCTTCCGGTAGCCACAACAGCGCCCAGTCTACCGCTTCGGTATCGCCGGAGAAGTTACCGACGAACGCCGCTTCCGGCAACGTGATCAGGCCGTTGACGGCTTCCATCAGGTAGTCGGTCAGGCCGTCCTGATAGCACCAGCGTTGCTCGGTGTTGTTCACCTTGTCGATGAAATAGATTTCGACCCCAGGGCACAACACCGCTTTGGCTTTCAGCAAGTGGCTGAGGCGCGATACCGAGAAACGAGGGCTGTCGAAGAACTGTTCGTCAGGCCAGAAATGGATGCTGGTACCGGTATTGCGCTTGCCGCAGCTGCCCGTCACCGCCAATTCCTGCACTTTATCGCCGTTTTCAAAGGCAATGCTGTAGACGTTGCCGTCACGCTTGACGTTAACTTCCACCCGCTTCGACAGGGCATTAACCACAGAGATCCCTACGCCGTGCAGGCCGCCGGAAAACTGATAGTTCTTATTGGAGAATTTACCCCCCGCATGCAGACGACACATGATCAACTCAACCGCAGGCACGCCTTCTTCAGGGTGGATATCCACCGGCATACCGCGGCCATCGTCGATCACTTCCAGTGACTGATCGGCGTGCAAAATCACGTCGATGCGCTTGGCGTGACCGGCCAACGCTTCATCGACACTGTTATCTATCACCTCTTGACCAAGGTGATTGGGGCGCGTCGTGTCGGTATACATGCCGGGACGACGGCGCACTGGTTCTAGACCGCTGAGTACTTCAATGGCATCAGCGTTATAGCTGGATTGAGTCATCGTTGATTATTTTTTCGTGGTTAAAGGAAGGTGCCGGAAGCGTCTGCTCGATTCCCTTCGTGGTTCAAACCGCAGCCGGGTTATAGCCCTAAAAAATCCACAATCTGGGGGAAGTAGTGCTCGAAACCGACGAAGGCATGGTTTCCACCCGACTCCACCGTCTGTCGGCACGCGGTGTAATAGGCGACCGCTTGCCCATAATCGAGAATTTCATCGCCCGTTTGTTGCAGTAACCAGATTAAATCCGGTGACTCCAAGGGATCGATCTGCATCGTTTTCAGATCGTAAACGTGACGTGACTCTAACACATATTGCTGACCGGTGTAGGGGTTCTCGTTTTCGCCAAGGTAGTCAATCAACAGCTCAAACGGCTTCACCGCAGGGTTAACCACTACCGCTGGCAGTGAAAAACACTGTGAAAGCCAGGTCGCGTAGTAGCCTCCCAGTGAAGAACCGACCACGCCTATCGTCTGCCCGGCACGCTCCATCACCATGTTCTCGATCATCTCGGCGGCATCCGCCGGGAAAACCGGCAACTGCGGCACCAACATCTCAATATGCGGATGATGCTCAGCCAGCCACGCCTTGAAGGACGTTGCCTTCGCCGAGAGCGGTGAACTGTTAAAGCCGTGCAGGTAGAGCAATGTAGAAGGCATCAATATCCATCCGAATCCATGTCGGGGCGGAAATCGTCGTTTTCCAACCGGAAAACCTGTGTCTCGATGCAACCATCGGGCAGCAAGTCAAGGTAGCGCCAGCCGGGCGAAACGTCGTCGATAGTAAAGTTGGTGCAATGTGGTTTGAATTGCACGCACGTAGACGGCGACGCCAATAAACGCCGCCCCTGCCACTCCAGATCCAGCTCCTGGTGAATATGTCCACACAGCAGCGTGTTCACTTTCGGGTAACGCAGCAATACTGCCCCCAGCATATGCGGGTTACGCAGGCTGTGTTGATCAAGCCAGGTGCAGCCGGAAGGCAGCGGATGATGGTGCAACAGCATCAAAGTATAGCGATCGGGGTAGGCCTGAAGACAGCGCTCCATCCATTCGAGCTGGTATTCACTCAGTTCACCGTGCGGTACACCGAATACCTGGCTGTCCAGCAACAACACCTGCCAGTGATCGCCCACCAGTACGTGTTTTGACGGGGCAATGCCCGCGGCGGCCAGCGCGTCGACCATCGCTGGCTGAAAATCATGGTTACCCGGGAGCCAAACGCAAGGCGCCGGCAATCGTGCAATACCTTCAGCAAAATGCCGGTAGGCAGCCAATGAATGATCCTGCGCCAAGTCACCGGTGGCGACGATCAGATCAAAATCACGCTGTTGCGCCTTGATAGCGTCCAATACCGCATGATAGCTACGATAGGTATTGATGCCGAGCAACGTCTCATTTTCGCCGGCAAAAAGGTGGGTATCTGTTATTTGTAGAATCCTGACCCTGGCCCCACTTGCCACGGTCGGTTTAAACAGGCTTTCCAAATGGTGTCCTTTGTTATCTCAGTCTGTCTAACAAACCGGAACCGCCATCGCTCCATGCGCCAAACAGTAGCGCAACCAATCAGCAAGAAACTGGTTAATTTGATGCTTTTCGTCGCGTTGATGCAACTTTTTGTTGGGATAATCATAACGTGCTTTAAAGCGATAGATCTGCTGACTTGAACACACTTCCGCAACCATCGCATCATGATAGAGCCTTACCGTCATCGCAGGCAGGCTCCAATAGCTTACCGCCGGTGCGGTCTGCTCAATCTGCACCAGCGAGGTATAGCGCGTGGATTCAACAATAGTCAGACGATAACTGGCGCCGTTCACCTGATAAGTCACCGTTTCACCCACTTCATCATTGCGCGGCAGCAAGCGGCGCAATTGCGCGAAGTTGGTTTCGCACACTCTCATCATCTCGGGGAAATCAGGGGTATAGCGCTGTTTCATTAGTTAGCCCACTCTTTTCTTAACGATTCATGGTGCAACGCCAGCCACTGCAAAGCAATCACTGATGCCGCATTATCAATCGCGCCCTCTTCAACCCAGCGGTAAGCCTGTTCGCGGCTAACCACATGGACACGGATATCTTCATGTTCCTCTTCCAGTCCATGGATACCTTCCGCTGTGGTAGCGTCCACCTCACCCACCATGATCGACAGACGTTCACTGGTGCCGCCAGGGCTGGCCAGGTAGCTCAAGACGGGCTTACAACGTCCAACCACAACGCCGGCTTCTTCTTGCGCCTCGCGGCGGCAGACGTCTTCGACACTCTCACCGGTTTCGATCATACCCGCCACCATTTCCAGTAGCCAGGGCGAACTACTGGTATCGACCGCAGCGATCCGCAGTTGTTCAATCAGCACCACTTCGTCGCGTACCGGGTCGTAAGGCAGCAACACCGCCGCATGCCCACGCTCGAAAATTTCGCGCTTAATCTCAGGGCTCATTTCACCGTTGAACAAGCGGTGGCGAAAGCGATATAAATTGAGTGAAAAAAAACCACGATAAAGCGTCTCACGTGCAATAATTTCTACATCATTTTTATCGAGAGTAACGGGCGATGGCTGTGAGTGGCTCATAAGCGAATTCTCCTGCATGAGTATGCCGATAAAATAAACAGTTTTGATGACAGAAACGGCGGGATAATCTTCCGCGGCTTTATGTTAGATTGTGAGCCATGATATCAGGTGTGACGTGCGCAGCCAGTTGAACTAAGGTAAACAGGCGCCCTGAAAGGTAAAAGTTACGCAAGATGGCACATTCAGCCACCTGAGGCGTACAAGAGACTCTGCTAGAATCGGCAACTATTTCGTCTATCGTCAGCGCTAACATAGCAATATTGCTGCACAACAAGGAATGCAAATGAAGAAACTGCTCCCCCTTCTTATCGGACTGAGCCTGGGCGGCTTCAGTGCAATGAGCCAGGCAGAGAACCTGCTGCAGGTCTACAAACAGGCTAGGGAAAGTAACCCGGATCTGCGCAAAACCGCCGCTGACCGTGACGCCGCATTCGAAAAAATCAATGAAGCGCGCAGCCCGCTGCTGCCGCAGTTGGGTTTGAGTGCCGGTTACAATTACAATAATGGCTATCGTGACAGCAATGGCGTCAACAGTAATGTAGCCAACGGCTCGCTGGCCCTGACCCAGACTATTTTCGACATGTCCAAATGGCGCGCGCTGACGCTGCAGGAAAAAACCGCCGGGATTTCCGACGTGACTTTTCAAACCGCCGCGCAAACGCTGATCCTCAACACCGCTACGGCTTATTTTAACGTGTTGAGCGCCATTGATACGCTGTCTTATACCCAGGCGAATAAACAAGCGGTTTATCGTACCCTGGATCAGACCACTCAACGCTTTAACGTGGGTCTGGTAGCGATCACCGACGTGCAGAACGCCCGTTCATCCTACGACACCGTGTTGGCGGCAGAAGTGACCGCCCGTAACAACCTGGATAACGCGCTGGAATCCCTGCGCCAGGTGACCGGCACTTTCTATCCGGAACTGGCATCGCTGAATACCGCGTCCTTTAATACCAAGCGCCCGGAAGCCGTCAACAACCTGCTTAAAGAAGCCGAAAGCCGCAACCTGAGCCTGCTCTCAGCCCGTCTGAGCCAGGATCTGGCGCGTGAGCAAATCCGCTCGGCGCAAACTGGCTACATGCCAACGGTGAACCTGAACGCATCAACCGGTATTACCAATACCCAATACAATGGTTCGGTGACCCACAACAACGAACGCTACAGCGACTCTAACGCAGGTCAAAACCAAATTGGCGTATCGCTGAGCTTGCCACTGTATAGCGGCGGCCAAACCAACTCACAGGTGCAACAGGCGCAGTACAACTTCGTCGGTGCCAGTGAACAACTGGAAAGCGCGCACCGCAGCGTCGTGCAGACAGTCCGTTCTTCGTTCAATAACGTGAACGCGTCTATCAGCAGCATCAACGCATACCAACAGGCCGTTGTTTCTGCGCAAAGTTCATTGGACGCAACCGAAGCCGGTTATCAGGTGGGCACCCGTACCATCGTTGACGTGCTGGACGCAACCAGTACGCTGTATAACGCCAAGCAGCAGCTTTCCAGCGCGCGTTATACCTACCTGATCAACCAATTGAACATCAAGTCTGCACTCGGTACCTTGAACGAGAACGACCTGATGCTGCTGAACGGTGCACTGGGCAAGCCAATTTCTACGTCGCAAGACGTGGTCGCGCCACAGACCACCGCACAGGACGCTTACGCCGAAGGCTATAACGGCAACGCACCTGCGCCACAAACGGCAGCACCGGTTGCGGCCACCCGCGCCTCTGCGCCAGCAGCAAGCACCACGACCCAGCCAGTACGCAATAGCGGTAACCCATTCCGCAATTAATACGCGCACGACGCTGAAAACGGAGTTCGGCCTTTGCCGCACTCCGTTTTTTTTTGTTTTGTCACTGCTTCTGCCAGCCGTCTCACAGCCCGCCCCCCACCCGGTGGTGGTATCATTATGCGATGGCTTTATACCCAAAATAAACGGGATCAGATGGATAACACTTCGCGTTGGCAACGCCTGATAGAAGGTGAACTGCCTGCGGCACAACGCCCTGCCCCCACCATTTATGCGTCCTGGCTGCGTTGCCGCAGCCTGATGCAACCGGCGGTCTGGAAAGCGCCGCACTGTGCGCTCGGTGCCACTTTCAACTCCATCTGTCAGCGTAAGAATGATCTGCTAACGCTCGGCCAGGCGGCGCTGGAAGACGCCTGCGAATACATGGAACAGCGCCGCTGCTTGCTGATGATCCTCGACGAAAGCGGCTGCATGTTATGGCTGTGCGGCGATCCCCTGACGCGCGAGCGTTTGCAGCTATTGGGTTTCACCCCCGGCGCCTATTGGGCCGAAGGGGATATAGGCACCAATGCGCCGTCCCTGGCGGCGGCGGAGGGGCATCCGGTCCAGGTGCGAGGCAGCGAACATGTGCGCCAGGCGCTGCACGACTGGTCCTTCTGCGCCACGCCGGTTTATGACAACAGCGGCCGTCAGCGCGGTTCCATTTCGCTGGGCTGCCTGCTGGACGACTGTGCCGCCGGCGATCTTTCCCTGACGCTGGCACTGGCACGCGAGATCGGCAATTCACTGAATGCGGACAGCCTGCTGGCAGAGTCCAACCGCCATCTGAACCAGCTTTACGGTCTGCTCGATGGGGTGGATGACGGCGTCATGGCCTGGGATCATCGTGGCTACCTGCAATACATCAATCAGCGTGCCGCAACGCTGCTGAAGCTCGACGAACAGCACAGCCAAGGCAAACCACTGACACAGTTACTCACGCTACCCGCCCTACTCAATCGGGCCATTGCCCAGCGTCAGCCACTGCAACATGTTGAAGTGACCTTCGAAAGCCAGCGGCAGTTTATCGCCGCGCTATTAACGCTAAAGCCGATCTTCGACGGCGAGCGCTGTAGCTTTATCGCCCTGTTGCACCCCATTGAACGGCTGCACCAGTATGTCAGCAGCCAATTGGGGCGCGTCAGCCACAGTTTTGAACAGATGCCTTCCGCCTCATTGGAGATGCGCCGGTTGATTCGTTATGGCCAACAAGCGGCAAAAGGCCAGCATCCCATCTTGCTGTGCGGCGAGGAAGGTGTCGGCAAGGAGCTGCTCAGTCAGGCAATCCACAATGCCAGCGAGCGCGCCGCCGGGCCTTATATCGCCATCAACTGCCAGTTATTGCCGGAAGCACAAGGGCTTCGCGAACTGCTGGGTAGCGATGCCAACGAAGAAGAAGCGGGCCAACTGAGTAAGTTTGAACTTGCCAATGGCGGCACGCTGTACCTGGAGCAGATAGAGTATCTGCCGGCAGAAATGCAGTCGGCTCTGCTACAGGTGCTGAAGACTGGCGTGGTGATGCGGCTCAACTCTAACCGCGTGATCCCGGTTGATGTACGGGTGATCGCCAGCAGTGCAGCTAATCTCCCGTTGCTGGTGCAGCAGAACCGCTTTCGCCGCCAACTGTTTTACAGCCTGCAGGCGTTTGAGATCCAGATCCCCGCACTGCGCCAACGGCTTAGCGACATTCCACTGCTGGTAAAGCACCATTTGCGCACGCTGGAGCAACATTTCCAGTGTCGCTTCCGGGTGGATGATGAAGTCATGGCCCAGCTTGGGCTGTATTTGTGGCCCGGGAACGATCTGGAGTTGAAAGGCATCGTCGAACGCACGGCGATGATGTGCCACGGCCACCACCTTCAATTGGCGGATTTACCCGATCACCTGCTGAGCCACCAACCTTTGTTAGAAAGTGAACCACAACCGGGTATGCCGCTGTTAACGCTGGCGGAAATGGAACGCCAGGCGATTATCCGCGCGGCTAAAATCAGCCGCGGGCAATTGAACGAGATGGCGCAGCTACTGGGGATCGGCCGCACCACACTGTGGCGAAAAATCAAACAATATCAGATTGATATCCGCCAGTTTAAGCTGCGTGCCTGAACGCCCACTCAGTGGCTGAGTTGCAGCACACCGCGTGCTGCATCCAGCATCGCTTTCTGGCCGTTACGGGTTTTACTCATACAGTCGTTCATACCCACCACCATCGGTATACCCATCGCCTTGGCGAGGATCGCGCTGTGTGACAGCGCATTGCCACCACTCAGGCAGATGCCAAGCACTAAACGACGATCGAGCATGACCACGTCAGACGGCATCAGTTCGTCCATCACCAGAATTGCCGGGGCTGTGAGTGTAATCTGCGGCAATGGCTGCTGCTGCAGATGGCTCAGGGTGCGGCGCAGCATATCGCGAACATCCAACTCACGCGCCCGCATATACTCGTCGTCCAGCGCACGGTATTCCTCGGCTATTGCGTCCATTTCCTGCTGCCAGGCCTGCTCGGCGCTGCATTGCTGGCGGGCAATACGGCTGTAGGCCGCCTGCTGCAGATCCGGATCGTCCAGCAGCATGCTGTGCGCACCAAAAATCGCCGCCTGCGGTTTACCAATTAATGAGCCGGTACGTTCCGCCAACCGATTCAGATCACTCAACGTATGCTGTAGCGCCTGCCGTAACCGCTGTTGTTCATTCAGTACGTCGTCGGCACCAATCTGGCGTTCAACAACCTTTGGCCAGAAACTGTAGGCCTGCCATACTGGCCCGCTGGTTACGCTTTCCGCCACCGGAATGCCGTGTAACGAAGGCAGGCTCTGCTCAGAAACCGTTTCGCCAAAGTGCTGCTCTGCCAATGCTCGAAACGCCGCCAGCGCCTGTTCGGCCTGCACTCCATCTGCAATCAGTTGGATGGTGTCACCATGGCGAACCTGCAAAAGTGCCAGTTGGTTAAGGCTACGCGGGTTGGCATACTGGCCTTGCTTTTCCAACACCAGTTCTGCATCAAAAGGTGCCAGTACTTCCGCCAACCGTGCCGCTGGGCGCGCATGCAGCCCATGCGGGTTCTGCACCGTCCAACTCACACGTTTTCCCTGGATCAACGGTACTTCAACCTTTGAGGTGGCCGGCGCTGCTGCTTCGCCTAACTGCGCCTGTTTGGCCTGTAACGCCCCCTGTGCTTCAGCCAGTACCTGTTCTAACCCCGCACCGGCATTAGCGGCGACCACGGCCGCCAATGTGCCTTCAACCAGCGGTGCCGAACACAGCCTGACTTTAGCGGCCAAAGCCGGATCCAACAGATCAATTGCAGTTTCAGCGCTCAGCAATGCGCTGCCCAAATCCATCAGCACCACAATGCCCACGCCGTCGGCCACTGACTCGATCGCTTCCATCACTTTGATCGCATCCGTACCTATCGGGTTATCCACATCATCGACACCCGCCGCCAACACCAGTTTGCAACCCTCGCCGCGCATCATCTGCAACGACAGCTCCTCAACGCCGCGCGCCAATTGCGCACTGTGTGAAACTACAACGATATTGATCATCTCGCCTCCTGCTATTGACCCGCGACCTCTGCCAGCGTTTTCATCATCAACATTACGGACGTCGCCCCCGGATCCTGATGACCGATACTGCGCTCACCCAGATAGCTGGCTCGCCCTTTCCGCGCCTGCATGGTGATCGTACTTTCGACCGCCTGTTCTGCCCGTTCGCCGGCACGTTGCAAAGCTTCCGCCACGCTCAGCTGCTGTTGCGCTGACTGGCCGAGGCTTTCAACGACAGCCCACCAAGCGTCACACATGGTTTTATCACCCGGCTCTGCCTTGCCACGCATCACCACGCCATCAACGCCTTCCTGCACCATTTGATGCAGCTCAGCCAAATCCAGGCTCTGTTTGGCGTTCGCCGCCTGCGCCGCCCGAATAAAGAATGTGCCAAACAGTGGGCCACTGGCACCACCGACACTGGACAACAGCGTCATGCCGGTGTTTTTCAGGATAAAACCAATGTCTTTGTCCGCGACCGAAGGCAATTTCTCCACGACCTTATTGAAGCCACGATTCATGTTCAGCCCGTGGTCGGCATCGCCGATTTCGGTATCTAACTGGGTTAAAAAATCGCGCTGCTGGGTAAATACCTCACCGCAGCGCATTAGCCAATCGACCACCTGTTGTTTGGTTAACGCCATGATTCCTCCTCAGCAACCCCAACGCAGCGCAGGCGTTTTCACCGGCGCATCCCACAAGGACAACAACTCGTCATCCACCTTCAGCAACGTGATAGAGACCCCTTGCATATCCAAAGACGTGCAGTAGGAACCCACCAGGCTGCGCTCAACGATCATCCCAGCTTCTGCGCAACGCTCTGCCAAGCGGTGATAAACGCCATACAATTCGGACAGGGGTGTCGCGCCCAGGTTATTGACCAATGCAATCACTCGGTCGCCGCGCGTCAGCGGTTGTTTGGTCTGCACTTCATCGCGCCATTCCCCCTGCTGGCGATCCCAAACGCGAATCGTACGCTGGTAGTGGCCGTGCTCGATCAGCGTATGGAACATGTCGTCCACCGCCGCATTGAGTGTGGTGAAGGGACGCCGTGCAATGCCCGGTTCGCCATGGATACCGACACCGAATTCCATCTCGTTTTCCGCCAGCACAAACGACGGCTTACCCGCTGCCGGGACGGTACAGGCACCCAGCGCAATGCCGATCGAATGTCCGTGGTTATTGATGCTGTGGCCCAATGTCACGATGCTATCCAAATCGTCACCGCGCGCCGCAGCAGCACCGAGCAATTTTTCCATCAATACGGTATTCGCCACCCCGCGCCGTCCTGCGGTGAACAGGCTGTCTTTAACCGCGACATCGTCGTCGACCAGCACCGTCGCCACCTGGGTACCGCTGTCATGCAGCAGTTCGGTCGCCGTTTCAAAGTTCAGCACGTCGCCGGTGTAGTTTTTAATCAGCAACAATACCCCGGCACCACCGTCAATCGCCTGACCACATTCGTACATTTTGTCCGGCGTGGGTGACGTGAAAATCTCACCAGGGCAAGCCCCATCGAGCATACCCTCGCCGACAAAGCCACAGTGCATCGGCTCGTGGCCACTGCCACCACCGGACAGGATCGCCACCTTGCCCGCAACCGGCGCGTCGGCACGGGTGACAAACACCGGCTCCTGATGCACCAACAACTCAGGATGTGCCTCTGCCAACCCCAGCAGTTGCTCTTCCAGTACCGACTCAACGTTATTGATCAGTTTTTTCACGGTTATTTCCTCATGTCAGCAACGGGGCGCAGCCTGCTGCGCCCCTGCGCGATTAGCGTGAGTGTTGTTGCAGCCAGGCGCTGCCCAGCCGATCTGCCGTCAAGATTGCTGCCTGCACGCTGGCCGGCGTGACCTTGAACGGCATATTGTGGATAGTTTCGCCGGCAGCGCAGCTCGCCTCGGCAACGGCCATGATTTTCTCTGCCGGATCGCCGCTAACCCCCATCTGCGCCAGCGTGATTGGCAAGCCCAGGCGCTGGCAGAAGTCCAACACCGTTTCGATCTGCGCCATGCTGCTGTTTTGCAGCACTAACTGCGACAACGTACCAAATGCGACTTTTTCGCCGTGATACAGGTGATGACACTCTTCCAGCACGGTGAAACCGTTGTGGATAGCATGCGCAGCAGCCAGACCACTGCTTTCAAAACCGATGCCACTCAAATACGTATTGGCTTCAATAATGCGCTCGACCGCCTCCGTTACCACACCGGCCTCAACCGCCAGCTTGGCCTTAACGCCCTCCGCCAACAGCGTTTCGTAGCACAGACGTGCCAGGCTGAGCGCCGCCAACGTTGACTTGCCGCCCGCCATGCTGGTGGCCTGCGCATCAAAACACGCCTGCGCCTCAAAATAGGTCGACAGTGCATCGCCCATACCCGCCACCAGCAGCCGCACCGGCGCCTTGGCAATAATCGCGCTGTCCATCACTACCATGTCAGGGTTGCGTGGGTAGATCAGGTATTCGGCAAATTCACCCTGTTCAGTGTAAATCACTGACAGCGCACTGGTTGGCGCATCGGTAGACGCAATCGTCGGGATCAACACCACCGGCAAATGCTGGTAATGCGCGATGGCCTTGGCGGTGTCCAGCGTTTTACCCCCACCAACACCGATCACGCCACGGCAGCCATGGGCCTTCAACTCTTGGCCCAACCGGTCGATTTCCTTATGGCAGCATTCGCCGTTGAACACGCAGGCGTGATGCTTCACCCCGTGGTGTTGCAAGCTGCCCATCAGGGTATCGCCCGCCAGCTTCATCACGAAGTCGTCGGCAATCACAAAATAATGGTCGGCAAGGGCTTTAGCGTATTCGCCCACGGCGGCCAATGCGTTGGCACCCTGGATGTACTTGCCTGGAGACTGGATGATTCTCAACATAACCGGATCCTTTTTGGGAAATTGGCGATGGTAACGTTCAGATATCAGGTGATGGTGCGCCGGGCCTTGTGCCGTCGCGTTGTTATGGACTGACTATAGAGCCTGCCCGCCGCTTTGCGATCTCCCGTCTTTTTCGTTCCAAAGTGGAACGCCACTTTGCCCATGACGTTTCATAATGGAACTCTTACGCGGCTTTTTTAGCCAGTAAAGCGAACTGGCGCACAGCCTAACGTATAGCTGCGTAAAGAGTGGATTCTATGGGCGTTTCAGCTTTAATTTTGACCATCTTTCCCCTATTCTTACGGCCACTACTGGGAAAGGGCGAAAACAGCCCGACTGATGGGATTAATAACGATGAAACGGACAAAAAACATCAACCAAGAGACGTTCCGCAAATCCTGGCGCAACTACCGTGTTGCGCCCGTAGCCTTGGCGATCAGCGCAGTCTTTATGCTGGCCGGCTGCGAGAAAAGCGATGAAACGGTTTCGATGTATCAGAATGCCGACGACTGTTCGCGCACCAACCCTTCCATGAGCGAGCAGTGCACCACCGCCTATAACAACGCCCTGAAAGAAGCCGCAAAAACCGCGCCAAAATACGCCACCCGTGAAGACTGCGTCGCCGAGTTCGGTGAAGCTCAGTGTACTCAGGCACCGGCTCCGGCACAGGCCGGCATGGCCGCTGAATCACAGAGCAGCGGCAGCTTCTGGATGCCACTGATGGCAGGTTACATGATGGGCCGTATGATGGGCGGTTCCGGCTTTGCTCAGCAGCCGCTGTTCACGTCTAAAAACGCCGCCAGCCCGGCCAACGGTAAGTTCGTTGACGCGACCGGTAAGAGTTACGGCCCAGCCACCGCCGGCGGCCGCACCATGACGGTACCAAAAACCGCAATGGCGCCAAAACCAGCAGTGACCAATACCGTTACCCGCGGTGGCTTTGGTGAGTCCGTAGCCAAGCAAAGCAGCATGCAACGCAGCAGCGCAACCTCCAACTCCAGCTCTCGCAGTATGGGCGGCTAATACATGAAACGCGTTGCGATTACCGAGCGTCCGGACTGGCGCGAAAAAGCCACCGAATTCGGCTTCCGCTTCCACACCATGTACGGCGAACCGTACTGGTGTGAGGATGCCTATTATCAATTTACGCTGGCGCAGATTGAAGAGATTGAAAGCGCCACTGCTGAATTGCACCAGATGTGTCTGCAGGTCGTAGAAAAAGTGATCGGCAGCGATGCGCTGATGGCCAAGTTCTGCATCCCGAAACACACCTGGGATTTCGTGCGCAGCTCATGGCGTACTAACCAGCCTTCACTGTATTCGCGTCTTGATCTGGCCTACGACGGTGTTAACCCACCCAAGCTGCTGGAAAACAACGCCGATACGCCTACCTCGCTGTACGAGGCGGCCTTTTTCCAATGGCTGTGGCTCGAAGATCAGATCAACGCCGGCAATCTCAGCCCGGAGTCCGATCAATACAACAGCCTGCAGGAAAAACTGATCGAACGTTTCGCCGATCTGAAAGCACACCACGGTTTTGGCCTGCTGCATCTGGCCTGTTGTCAGGACAGCGAGGAAGACCGCGGTACCGTGCAATACCTGCAAGATTGTGCGCTGGAAGCGGGAGTCCCGACCGAATTCCTGTTTATGGAAGACATTGGTCTGGGTGAAAAAGGCCAGTTTACCGACCTGCAAGACCAGGTCATCGGTAACCTGTTCAAACTTTACCCGTGGGAATTCATGCTGCGCGAGATCTTTTCCACCAAGCTGGAAGATGCTGGCGTGCGCTGGCTGGAACCGGCGTGGAAAAGCATTATCTCCAACAAGGCACTGTTGCCAATGCTGTGGGAAATGTTCCCGGATCACCCAAACCTGCTGCCAGCATACTTTGCACAAGATGAGCACCCACAGCTCGATCACTACGTGACCAAGCCACTGTTCTCACGCGAAGGCGCTAATATCCAGATCGTGCAAAACGGTCAGGAAGTGGCACGCGTTGACGGCCCTTACGGTGAAGAAGGCATGATCGTGCAGCAGTTCCACCCGCTGCCCCAGTTCGAAGGCAGCTATACGCTGATCGGCAGTTGGCTGGTTGACGATCAACCCTGCGGTATCGGTCTGCGTGAAGACCGCGAACTGATCACCCAGGATCTGTCGCGTTTCTACCCGCATATTATTCTCGGTTAACGCTCACATTCGTGAGTAAAAGGCGCGACAATGTCGCGCTTTTTTTATGCCTTCCTTCTGGTGATTAATCGATTAACCTTTTATACTCGATATGTCTGTTCTCCTCGGGCGGAGCAACCAGATATGAAACTGACGTCCATTATTCCACCGCAGGTCAACCTGGCGAACGGATGCTTTACCGCGCCTGATATTCAGCGTAAATCCACAACCTTGAGCAGTTTGGCGGGCATCTTCGTCGATCCCGTCGCATGGGGCGCTATGCCTGCAGAGCTTGCCGTCTATCAGGTAGAAATGCTGCCCTCCGCCCAGCAAGAAGGCGAACTGTTTGTTGGTACCACTCACCTACAACCGGGCCGGGTGGGTAACGAATTCTTTATGACCCGCGGGCATTTCCATCAGCGCCCTGAACAGGCTGAATTTTATTTTGGCCTGCGCGGTCAGGGCTTGTTGTTGCTGCAACACCGGGACGGTGATTGCGTGCTGGAACAGGTTTTCCACGGCAGCGTTCACCATATCCCTTCCTTTACCGCTCACCGCCTGATCAATACCGGTAATGATGTACTCTCTGCGCTGGCCGTCTGGCCAACGGTTGCCGGTCATAACTACGATGCGTTGCAACCCCAGGGCTTCAAGCTGCGGGTCTTTGCCAACGCCGAAGGTTGGCAAGCGGAGGCGCAATATGAGTGAGTCGATGCTGCGATTTGGTCTTGATGTACACATAAACGACAACCCGATGGGGTTTGGCTACGGGGATGAAGTGATTGGGCCATTGCCAGAGATTCGGACGTTGGAACACATCCGCCGTTCGTTACGTGATCCGGACTGCAGCGGACCAGAACAGGTCTATGCCATCGCCATGGACGTCGCCAAACAGCGGCATTTGGCTGAATTGAAGAAACGCATGTTGTTGTTCGGCATTGTCACCTATGCCAAAGGCCAATTGGGTCAGGAGCCGGTACGCAGCCAGGGGCATATACACCGCATCAGCGCCCACAGCGGCTGGTCGCCGCCGGAGCTGTATGAGATCTGGCAAGGGAAGGCGATCATTTATATGCAAGAACGCGTGGAGCATGATCCTGGCCGCTGTTTTGCCGTCCATGCCGGCCCTGGCGAGAAAGTGTTGGTACCACCGGGATGGGCGCACGCCACAATTTCAGCCGACCCCAGTCAACCACTGACCTTCGCTGCCTGGTGCGATCGTGAATATGGCTTTGAATATGATGCGGTACGCGCATACAAAGGGCTGGCGTGGTATCCGTTATTGCAGGGCAATAATATTATCTGGCAGCAAAACCCGCGCTATCAATCCGGCAGGCTACATGCCATCGGGCCACGCCAATATCACGAATTCGGTCTGAGCGACGACCCTTTGTACCTACAGTTTGAAGTCGATCCAGCGCGTTTCCAGTTCATTTCCAAACCGGGCAACGTAGCGGAAAAATGGCAACGATTTGAGCCGTGAAAGAGAAAGGGGCGAATTTATTCGCCCCCTACGCGTCACTCATTATTGCTATAGCTTACGAGAACAAACCGCAGGCTACACCGGCCGCTGCCAACACTAATAACCCAAGCATCGCTTTCACCGGAGAAAGCCCTCGCTTCGCCATCAGATACCAGGTCACCAGCACCACCATCAGCGGCATCAGGTTAGGGAAAATGCCGTCCAGCATTTGCTGCAGGTGAATATTCACCCCATCTTTGGTAACAAACTCCAAACCCGTCCCCAGTTTGACGTAACTCGCCGCGACGCCTCCCATGACAAACACGCCCAACAGGGAAAGGGCTTCGCGCAGCCGCGAGGACTTGCTACTGACCAACATCTCCACCGAGCCGGAACCCATATGGTAGCCTTTCATAAACAGCCAGTAGGAGCCTGGAATGACGATCAAACTAAACGCGATGATGTAAAACAGCGGGCCAATCACACTGCCACCGGCCGCCAGCGCCATGCCGATACTCAATAAAATCGGGATCAGCATGCCCGGTACCATCGAGTCGCCAATACCGGCCACCGGCCCCATCAGCCCCACTTTGAGCGTGTTGATGGTTTCCCCGTCGATCGGCTCGCCGTTGGCGCGTTTCTCTTCCAATCCAATTACCATGCCGTTAACAATCGCGCCCAACTGCGGCTCGGTATTGTAAAACGAGGTATGGCGGCGAATGGCCTCAATGCGCTGTTGCTTGTCCTGATAGAGCTTTTTCAACGCGGGCATCATGCTCAGACAAAAACCGTAAGACTCCAGGCGTTCAAAGCTCATCGATGACAGGTTGTACATCATCCAACTACGCCAGCAACGGCGCAGATCCTGCTTATTCAGTTTTGGTGTTGGCGTATCCATCAGAATTCATCCTCATCATCAGCCTGAGGCGCGGCCTGAGCGGCAGCCACCTGTGGCTCTGGCTTATAGTTGTAGTGAATAAGTGCCAGCAGCGCGCCGACGATGACCAGCGCCACCATATTCAGCTTGAGGAAAACAATGCAGATGAACCCCACCAGGAAGTAAATCAGCATGCTGTAGCTTTTAATGATCTGTTTGAGAAGAATGGCGATGCCGACTGCGGGCAGAATACCCCCCACCACGTTCATGGTGGTCAGCACCAACGCCGGCAAGCTGTCCATAAAGGCGTTGATATAACGCGCCCCAAAAAAGACGGCGATAAACGTCGGCACAAAACGCAGCAGGAAGTTGGTAACCTGCGGCCAGATAGCGCTATTGAGGTAAATCCCTGGCTCATCTCCGCGTTCTACGGCCAGATCTGCACGGTGATTCCAGTAAGAATTGAGTACCATCATGGCATTGAACAGCACGGTCCCCATGATGCCAATCGTCGCCGCTAGCGCAACCGCCACCTCCGTCCCTTTACCGGAGAGGATACCCAGCGCGATCGCCGGGAACGCCACAAAGTTGAGATCGGCCGGCATCGATCCACCCGGCGTTACCATGGCGATATACACCGCCTGTACCGCAACACCGATGATAATGCCGGTCTGTACATCGCCGAGAATAGCCCCCACCAGCATGCCGGAAACTAACGGGCGGCTGAGAATATACCAGCCTCCGGTCAGCCCCAGCAGCCAAGGGCTGCTCAGCGCGCCGAGATAACACAGAATCCCGATAAGCGTCGCTTCAAACCACATAGTTAACTCCTGCCGTTTAGGCTTATTTGAGTTTCTTTTTTGCGTCCAACCAACTGAAATGACTGGCGTCAGGGACCAAACGGAATTCAATGGCATGCCCGTGTTCGGTCAGGAAATCAAAAGCAGCGGCTTCTGTGGCACTCACCGATTGATTCGGGCCAATCGTCACCGTTTCCTTACGGGCAGACATAGGTCCAACGTTAATCTTCTTGTTCCTGTTACTGAGATCTATCCCTGCTTCCATCAACCTACGCAGCGTGACCGGAGATTTGCCAATCACAAAATATTGCTTGTCACTGGCGATCACTTTCGGCAATTTTTCTATTGCCTGCTGTACGGTAAATAACCACACCTTGGTGTCCTGTACCGCCCCTTTCATCACCGATGACAGCAGCGGATCGGCCGCCACCTCATCATCGATCGCCACGATGCCGTCACAGGGCAATTCCTTTGCCCAGCGGGTTACCAGCTGACCGTGGATGACCCGGTCGTCGATACGTACAAATGAAATGGCCATATTCTTTCCTCAGAAATCGTCCAATTGCGCCGTTGATACCGGACGGGCAAGGGCTATTGCCTCTCCCCCCTGCGCCACCAGCTCCTGTGCCGCCTGTTGAACATCCTTCCCCTCCAGCAATTCGGCGCTCATCAACAACATTGGGAAATTCACCCCCGTTACCACGGCCATTGGCACCGGCGTCTCGGGGTCAAAAGCGTGGCGGCAGGCCACGTTGTAGGGCGTGCCACACAGCATGTCGCACAGCACCAGTACACCCTCCGCGCCGGTGCTCACCCGGCGCAGTTCGACAGCAAAATCGTGTTTAAAAGCCTCAATACCGGCGTTTTCACTCAGGCCGACATGGCTGGTTCCAGGCAGTTCGCCATAAACCATACGTGCGCTGCTTATCAGCGCTTCAGCCATTGGGCCATGAGAAATCACAATCACTTTCAACATGATACTTATCCCCTTACCCAAGCTTTAATCGTGCCAAGGGTTTTACCCAAGCTACGGCCATGAGGGCGAATGCGATACGCGCCTACGGCGGCCGGTACGATAAAGGTTTCCGCGTAATGCACCACAAAGGGAGCAAAATGCCCGTCGGGGCTTTCGATCACCGCCTCTTCGCCTTCGACCAAGTTCAGCACATTGACCCGGCCCTCTGTATGGTGCAGCACCGGCTTACTAAACCAGTGGCGTCGCGTTTCGATAAATTCACGCTCATGCAGACCCGTCCGTTCCTCTTGCCAGCCTTCCCCCTCGGCAACGGGTTCAATGCGGTTCACCAGATGCTTCGTTGCCCAGTCGGTATCACATTGCCAGTTAATCACTTGCTCGCCGTGCCGTAGATGCACGGGGCGTGGTTGACCATCTAATCCCAGGCGGCCCCAATCCCACAATTTGAAAGTGAAAATGTATGGCGTAGCGCTGATCTCCAACACCATGGAGCCTGCGCCTGAGCAATGCACCGTCCCCGCAGGGATTAAGAAGTGGTCGTGTTTACGCGCCGGAAACCGGTTAACAAAACGCCGATCATCAAACGCCTTTTCGCCTCGTTGGGCCGCGGCAAGATCGGCCATCATCGCTTGCGGGTCTGTGCCATTTTTTATACCCAGGTACACGTCAGACCCCGGCTCAGCGGCAAGAATGTAATAGCTTTCATCCTGGGTATAATGCATACCAAAGTGCTGTTGGATGTATTCCGTCAATGGGTGAACCTGGAAGCTAAGATTCTGCCCACCGACCGTGTCCAGCAGGTCAAAACGAATGGGGAATTCGGCACCAAAGCGGGCATGGACCTGCTCACCGAGTAAAGACTGCGGATACAGCAGTACCAAATCCTGTGAGGGGATCTCGACCCGAACGTCACCAAAACGCATTAGCAGGCTGTTTTCCTCGGGCACGCAGTCAAAACACCACGCGTAGTTGGCTGCCGTCGGGTCGAGATCAAACTGGTGTTTCATCCATTGGCCGCCCCAAATACCGGGGTCAAAAAACGGCACTACGCGGAATGGGCGTTGAGTTGCCTGCTGTAATCCGGCATGGAATGCCGTACCGGACACTAGGGTTGGTTTACCGGCCTGGTTCGTGTCCAGTACAAAATCTGCATGCTGAAGCAACGGAGTTTTATGGCGATCGAAGACCCGCCATTCCACAAAGAATGCCCGCTTGTAGCGGCGTAACACATCTTCATCCACATTGCCCGCGCCCCAGTTACCCAGCTCGCCACGGCGGAAACGCTGCTGGATTTCCCAACGGGCCATATCGGCATACACCAGCACGTCCCCTTCGGCGATCAACGCGGCGCCCGGCCCGTAGACCACGACCAGCCCATTATCGACACGTTCGATCTGGTCACGTAACCGCTGTACACGCGCAGTATCAAAAAATTCGGGCATTTCATGGCACGACAGCACGCCAAAAACACGATCATCCGTTAAATTACGCTCTATCATCGCGTGAATATGCGGTTCATCGTATTTGGCCGACTCGGCGTTGATACTGCAGGCCGGTTGCAGAGGATTGATGAAATGCTCTGTGAGCTCTGCCAGATTGACCCCATGGTAGCAATCCACGATCAACAGCGTTTTGCGCAACCCAAGAGCGGTAACTTTGCGACTGACAGCCTCAGTCACCGCCTGCCAACCTTGCCAGGCGGCGTCGTCATACCCCTGGACGGCCACTTCCGGGAACTTGTCGTAGCTTGTAGCCTGATACTGTTGCTCTGCCATATTGTTCTGCCTATGAACTGAATACATGGCAAAAGATTAATCGATTAACCTCATTTCAAACAGGCTGATTAACGAGATTAACCTCATATAACCGATAATAAACGCGTAAAAAACCGAAATCCCGTGACAGCCATCACGAATTATTTGCGCCATTTTACAAATTAAGGTTAATCGTTATACCTTAGTTTGATAGGCAGCACCCACAGGACATAAAATGAGCACAATCACCTTGGCGGACGTCGCCGCACATGCAAAAGTTTCCACCGCCACGGTATCGATGGTATTGCGCAACCGTGGACGCATTTCGGATGAAACCCGTAAACGCGTCCTGAGCGCCATTGACGAACTGGGCTACGTTTATAATCAGACCGCCGCCAACCTGCGCAACCGCAGTAGTAACCAGGTCGGCCTGCTGCTGCACGATATCACCAATCCGTTTTATGCCGAGATGACCGCAGGGTTGAGCCAGGAGATGGAACGTCATCAGTTGATGCTCTTTCTCGCTAACAGCGAAGAGTCGGCTGACCGACAGCAAAAGTTTGTCGACTCGCTGCTACAGAACAGTGCCAGCGGTATGGTGCTGTGTGCCGCCCGGCAAACGCCTACCCTGTTTTTTGAAACACTGAAACGTCGCAAGATACCGGCCATCATGGTGGTCCGCCCGGTGGCCGATGCGCACTTTGACTTTGTCGGCACTGATAATTTCCTGGGTACCCAATTGGCGACTCAGCACCTGTTGGATTTGGGGCACCGTCATATCGCGTTTATTGGGGGCTCCATCAATTCCACCACCCGCGCACAGCGGCTCGGCGGCTACACCAGTAAGCTGGTTGAACAGGGTATTGGGGTAAAAGGGGAATGGATCGTAGACAGTGAAGCCAGCCAAAGCTCAGGCGCCAAAGCTGCAGAACAGTTATTGATGGCCCACCCTGAAATCACCGCAGCGCTGTGCTATCAGGACATTGTTGCGTTGGGTGTGATGCAGACATTACGCAAGTTCAACCGTCAAATCGGCAGAGACTTTGCGCTGATTGGGTTTGATGATATTACCGAAGCGTCGTTGGTGCAGCCGGGTTTGACCACCGTATCGGTGGCCTCACGCGAGATTGGCCGTAAGGCTGGGGAATTGCTGTACAGCCGCATTCAAGGCAATGATGAGCCGCCAAAACGCATCATTCTGCCACCGTCATTGGTGATCCGGGAATCTTGCGGTTTTGCCGATAAAGCCACGCCAGCCTAAGCTGGCGGGGCAAATCAGCCGACCTGTACCGACAGCATGCTCAAAGAGCTCATCTCGATGCCATCTACCGGTATGGTGATTTCTTCCTTACCGTCCCATCCACCGAGCACATACAACAGCGGCAGATAGTGTTCCGGCGTTGGGTTCGACAGCGCCGCCCCTTCGTGCTGCATAAAATTCACCAGCGGATGGTTATTCCCCTGATAAGTCAGGTTATCCCGCACGAATTTATCAAACGATGTTGCCCACGGATACGGACTCGCTTCGCCCTGCCATTTGACCATCCGCAGGTTATGCACCACATTGCCGCTGGCGACGATCATCACCCCTTGATCACGTAATGCTGCCAGCTTGCGGCCTAGCTCATAATGATATTCTGCCGGTTGGGTACCATCGATGCTGAGCTGTACAATCGGGATATCCGCTTCAGGATACATCTTGATCAGCACACCCCAGGTACCATGATCCAACCCCCACTCGCTGACGTCTGCGGTGACGTTGACTGGCGCCAGCAGTTGCTGGATTTGCGCCGCCAATTCAGGTGAACCCGGTGCCGGATACTGCGTATCAAACAACGCCTGTGGGAACCCACCAAAATCATGGATAGTTTTCGGCTTTTCCATCGCCGTCACCGCGGTGCCACGGGTGTACCAGTGGGCAGAAACAGCGACGATAGCTTTTGGACGCGGCAACGTTTCACCCAGCCGCCGCCATGCCTGGGTATAGCGGTTTTCTTCCAGTGCGTTCATCGGGCTACCGTGACCGAGGAAAAGTGCAGGCATACGAGAGGTGTTCATACAGGATCCTTGGTTAGTCACAATATATTCTGAGGACTAGACTACGCCGTTTGTCACTGCGGCACAGCCGGATAACCGTGATGATGATTTTCAATAAATTTGAATGATTAAAGCCATAGAAGCAACCCGCAGTATCAGCCTGCGCAACTTCCCAGGTTTTTCTACCGACGTTAGCGGCAGCATCAGTTCATTATTTTCAGGCACAAAAAAGCCGCATTACGCGGCTTTTTCATATTCAGAATATCAGTCTGATATCAGCTGGCTTTCTGTTCGTGAGACTGGCGATAAGCCACCAGATCTTCGATAGTCAGCACAGTCATGCCATGCTGTTTGGCAAACAGGATAACTTCCGGTGCATGCGCCATGCTGCCGTCATCGTTAGTCAGTTCACACAACACACCGGCAGGTTTGAAACCCGCCATTGCCACCAGATCAATCGTCGCTTCGGTATGGCCACGACGGCTCAGCACGCCACCCGGCTGCGCACGCAGCGGGAACACGTGGCCTGGGCGATTCAGATCGCTCGGCTTGGCGTTATCAGCGATAGCCGCGCGGATCGTGGTCAGGCGGTCGGAAGCAGAAACACCGGTAGTCACGCCCTGCGCCGCTTCGATAGTCACGGTGAAAGCCGTCTGGAACTGACTGGAGTTGTTAGTCACCATCATCGGCAGCTCAAGCTGCTGACGGCGGTCTTCAGTGAGACACAGGCACACAATGCCGCTGCCGTGACGAATGGTCAGTGCCATCTGCTCAACGGTCATGGTTTCTGCGGCGAAGATCATATCACCTTCGTTTTCACGATTTTCATCATCGAGCACCATCACACCGCGCCCGTTGCGCAATGCTTCAAGAGCGCGTTCTACGCGTTCTACCGGCGTGCCGAAATCTGAAAGTAGGGTCTGATTCATGGTAAAAAACCTCATTAAAAAATTATGGATTACCAGAACCAGGGCGAACTTGAGGAGTAGCTAGCAATAGCTAAAAAAATAACGCAAGCGGGCGCAAACCCGACAGATACCGTTACTCTCTCCCATCCGGACTATAACCGTCGGCCCCGGAATTACACCGGATCTGCTGACCTCTAACCAAACTGCAAGAGATTGGCTGAGCGCTCGCGGGCTTTCACCGTAACAGGTGATTTACCGCCGGTGGGGACTTGCACCCCGCCCTGAGAATAAGCCTCTCGACTATAACGCTAATGATTAATCAGGGCAATTGGCAAAAGCACAATTCGGCCAGCGTCAGGGAATGCGGTTAATGGTTTATCCGGCGGGCAACTCGCATTACACTAAGGGAAAGCTATTAAACTCTGAAAGGGATACGCCATGATTGACCCGAAAAAAATTGAACAGATCGCACGCCAGGTACATGAGTCCATGCCTAAAGGCGTGCGTGAATTCGGGGAAGATGTTGAGAAGAAAATCCGTCAGGTGTTGCAGTCACAGCTCACCCGTCTGGATTTGGTCAACCGCGAAGAGTTCGACGTGCAAACCCAGGTGCTGCTGCGCACCCGTGAAAAACTGGCGTTGCTGGAACAGCGTATGAGCGAGCTGGAAAGCAAGCTGAACGCCGCACCGGTAGCACCGCAGCCTGACGCAGAGTAAGTTATTGATAAGGGCGCAGTACCGCGCCCTTATTGCTGTTTCAACGCTGCCTTCGACGTCAATTGCAATACCAGCCCAATCAGCGCAAACATCCCCAGCGCATACAGGCTTTTCCAGCCGATGATCACCATCAACAGCACACACAACACCAGCCCCGTCAGCGCCATTAAGCGCGAACGTCCATGCAGAATCCGACAGCCCGCCAGCATGCACAGCAAATAAATGAACACGAAGATCCCATTGGCATACACCAGCAACGTATCCAGCGGCAGATTCAATGTATAAATCAGCAAGGTGAATAACAGGCAGCTGCCGACCACTGCGCTGAGTGCGTTGACCGGTGCCTGCCCGGCGGACAGTTTGGCCAGCGCACTGGAGGGACGATCTTGCGCCTGCGACCACACCAGCCGGGCGAAACTTTGTGTATAGATATTCACGCTGGCAAAACAGGCCAGATAACCAATGATACAGGCCACCCACAGCGCATGCTGGCCAAACAATTGCACCACAATACCTGGCAACGACGCAGCCGCCGCCTGATGCTCACCGTAGGCGTGAAAATGCAATACCGCCACGGTACATCCCCAGTACACCGCCCCGGCGACCAACATGCCAAACAGCAGCGCACGCGGGAAATCGCGCTCCGGGTTACGGAATTCTGTCGCCAAATGCGCAAATGCTTCCAAACCAACAAAACACCAGAACATCACTGCCAGTGCATGGAACAGATTAGGGGGAGAAATTTCGTTGAACGTCGGCCAGGGAATATGAGTCAGCGAGATGTCGCCTCGCCACCAAATAGCGGCGACCAGCGCCACCACCAAAATAGCGATCAACGTTTGAATATTGGCGCTGGAACCGGCACTGCGCATGCCCAGCAACCAGATAACAACCAGCGTGGCAATTTGTACCAACAGCAGGCCGTTGGCACTCCAGCCGAAAGTGGCCTGCCAAAAACCGGCTGCAATCTGCAATGCCGCTGGCAACCCTACGGGGATTACCGACAAAAACAGCCAGCCGGTCACTTTTGCCATGCGCGGACCAAAGGCCAGGCCGACGAAGTGCGCAGCCCCCCCGGCACTGGGGAAATGACGCCCCAGAGCCGCAAAGGTAATAGCAATAGGGAAAACCAAGGCAATCAGCACCGGCCAGGCCCACAGGCTATCGCCCTGCGCCACCTGAGCCGCCAACGCCGGAACGGCAAATACGCCGGTACCCAGCAGTGAAGTGGACAATAGCCCAACGCCCTGCGCCAAACTCAGCTCTTGCTTCAGTCCACTCACTGCTCACCGCCGTTTATCCGTCATACTTCAAGTGGCATCCGCACACATGGCCAGTAACTCGCTCAACCTCGTAGCGAATCAGCCGGTGCCACCTTGATACCACTCGAATTATTTAGGCGAAATTAGCCACGTCCGTCTTTGATTGCCTTGATGATGTTGGTGGTCGACAGGCCGTCTTCAAAGTTCAGCACTTTGACGTCGCCGCCATTGGCCCACACCTCAGTGCTACCGGCGATATCTTCAGGCTTGTAGTCACCGCCCTTCACCAGCAGATCTGGCAGGATATCGGCGATCAGGCGTTGTGGCGTGTCTTCTTCGAAAGGCACCACCCAGTCCACGGCTTCGAGTGCACCCAGTACAATCATGCGGTTTTCCAAGGCGTTAACCGGGCGGGTTTCGCCCTTCAATCGTTTGGTAGAAGCATCACTGTTTACCGCTACGATCAGGCGATCGCCCAGTTTGCGGGCATTCGCCAGATAAGAGACATGACCGGCATGCAGAATGTCGAAGATGCCGTTGGTCATCACAACTTTCTCTCCGCGCTGACGAGCTTGCGCCACAGCGGTTTTCAACTGGGCTTCGGTCATCACGCCAAAGCCGGTTTCAGCCCGACCGCGTACCGCGTTTTCCAGTTCTATCGGTGAAACGGTAGACGTACCCAGCTTGCCCACTACCACACCGGCAGCGGCATTGGCCAGGAAACAGGACTCTTCCAGTGTGTTGCCGGCAGCCAGTGCCGCCGCCAGTACGCCAATAACCGTATCGCCGGCACCGGTAACGTCGAACACTTCCTGCGCCAACGTTGGCAAATGTAGCGGTGCAATACCCGGCTGCAACAGCGTCATACCGTGTTCGGAACGGGTCACCAACAGGGCAGAAAGCTCAAAATCCGCGACCAGCTTCATGCCGCGTTCAACCAGTTCAGCGTCGTCTTTACAGTGGCCTACCACCGCTTCGAATTCGGACAGGTTTGGCGTCAGCAGCGTCGCGCCGCGATAACGTTCGAAATCAGATCCTTTAGGATCGATCAGCACAGGGACTTTGGCAGCACGAGCCAGTTGGATCATGCTCTGCACCTGGCTCAGCGCACCTTTGGCGTAATCTGACAGTACCAACGCGCCAATCTGCGGCAATGCCTGCTGAATACGTTCCAACAGTGGCTGCGGATCGACGTTAGAAAAGCCTTCTTCGAAATCGAGACGAATTAATTGCTGATTACGCGATAGCACGCGCAGCTTGGTGATGGTCGGGTGCGTCGGCACCGAGACAAAATCACAGCGCACGTTCACTTCGTTCAATTTGGCGCTCAGCGCACGCGCCGCATCGTCAATACCCGTCAGGCCTACCAAGCGTGAGTTAGCACCCAGCGAAGCAATGTTCATCGCCACGTTAGCCGCACCGCCAGGACGCTCTTCAATGGTTTCAACCTTGACCACCGGCACCGGCGCTTCCGGTGAAATGCGGCTGGTCGGCCCATACCAATAGCGATCCAACATGACGTCACCCACCACCAATACCCCGGCGCGGCGAAAATCAGGCAGTGTAACTTTCATCCGATAACTCCAAAAAAGTACAAAATTTTAGTGGCGCAGATATTACCACAGACGTTTGTAATAGCGGCAAAACGTATTGCGCAACTGGCCTGCTCAGCCCAGCCACTTCGCCCAACTGGCGCGGACTTGCTCACGTTCGGCAACGAATTGCCCATTACTGACCTTGCTGGAATGCTCTTGCAACGCCAGGTGGTGGATCTCATCGCGCATGGTGACATACGCCTGAGTCAGCGCACGCGCTTCCTCTTCCGGCATGATGTCGTAATTGGCCATCAGTTCGAAAATACGCACGTTATCAGACCAGCGCGTCAGGCGCGGTTCAGCCCCCGCATAGCCTAAGACCAGATACTGGGCAATAAATTCGATATCGGTGATCCCGCCTTCATCCGCTTTGATATCAAAGAGATCGCGTTGCTTGCTGCCAAGATGATTGCGCATTTTCTCCCGCATCTCGCGGACCTCACGCCGTAGCGTTTCCGCATCACGCGGTTTGCACAGGATCTCACGACGGATAATGTCAAACTGCTGATGCAACGCCGGATCGCCATGCACAATGCGCGCCCGCACCAGCGCCTGGTGTTCCCAGGTCCAGGCTTCGTTTTGCTGATAATCCGCAAACGCCTCGACGGTACTGACCAACATGCCCGCCGCACCCGATGGCCGCAGGCGGGCATCAACTTCATACAATATGCCCGACGAGGTACGGGTACTGAACAGGTGCATCACACGCTGTGCCAGACGCAGATAGAATTGGCGACCATCGATGCTACGCTCCCCGTCGGTCATCACTTCCGGTGGGCAATCCAGGATAAATACCAAATCAAGATCAGAACTGTAACCCAGCTCCCACCCGCCCAGCTTGCCGTAGCCAATTACCGCAAAACCGCGCCCTTCGCGCTCTTGCAAATGCGTCGGCTGGCCATAACGTGCAACCATGTCATTCCACGCCTGCTGCACCACCGTGTCGATGATGGCTTCAGCCAGATAAGTGAGGTGATCGCTCACTTTCATTACCGGCAACGCGCCCGAGATATCTCCTGCGGCAATGCGCAATTGTTGGGCCTGCTTGAACTGGCGTAACGCCTCCAGTCTCTGCTCTTCGTCGTCTTCGGGTACCCGTAATAGATATTGGCGCAGTTCGCTACGATAGGCATCCGGGGCCACCGGCTGATACAGCGTCGCCGGGTCCAGTAGTTCATCCAACAGCAACGGATAGCGCGACAGTTGGTTGGCAACCATCGGCGAAGCCGCGCACAACCGAATCAAATGGCTAAGTGCCGCATGGTATTCCACCAGCAGTTCAAGGTAGGTGGTGCGGGTCACGATACTCAGCAATAACTGAGTCAAACGCAGCAAGGCCGTCGGCGCATCCTGACGCGGGCACACTTCCGCCAGTAATCGCGGCATCAGTTGGTCAAGCACGTCCCGACCACGTGGCCCAATGGTGCGTTTGTCGACGTCATGACGGAATTCAGCAATGGTGCGCAACATTTGCTTGCGCGCATCTTCGTCCAGGTGCGGCGTCAACGGCGCCAATTCGTTTTCTTCCAAGGCATCCTGCCACAAGCTGTGGTAGTTCTGATAATCCGGATCTTCACCAACATCCGGGCTATCATCGCCAATCAAGTCGTTAAATACGGCCCTTACCGCTTGCATATGCCCGTCGAGCGTGGCCAGCAGTGCAGACCAATCGCCGAACCCCATCCCCCAAGCCAAACGCGCCTGATCGAGTTCATCTTGCGGCAGTGTTTGTGTCTGTTGATCGGCAATTGCCTGCAGCAAGTTTTCCAACCGACGCAGGAACAGGTAACTGGCGCTCATTGCCTGTACCTGTTGGGGTTCCAGTAATCCCAATTCCCCCACGGCCTGTAACGTCGGCAGCAGCGAGCGCCCCTGCAATGCAGGCTCACGCCCACCACGGATCAGTTGGAACACCTGAGTGATAAATTCAATTTCGCGAATGCCGCCGGCGCCCAGCTTGATATTGTCTTTCAGCCCGCGCCGCCGCACCTCACGCGCAATCATGCCTTTCATATTGCGCAGTGACTGGATCACGCTGAAGTCGATATAGCGACGGAAGACAAACGGCCGCAGGGTTTTGCGTAACTCCTCGCTGTAAGCATCTTCTGAACCGCCCATCAGCCGCGCCTTCACCATCGCATAACGTTCCCAGTCGCGCCCTTGCTCCTGGTAATAGTCCTCCAGCGCGGCAAAGCTCATCACCAGCGGGCCGCTGTCGCCGAATGGCCGCAGCCGCATGTCCACGCGATAAACAAAGCCGTCGATAGTTTGTTGATCCAGCGCTTTGATCAGCCGCTGCCCCAGGCGGGTGAAGAACTGGGCATTATCCAGTTCACGCCGTCCGCCCTGAGTTTGGCCGTTTTCCGGGTAAGCAAAGATCAGATCGATATCGGAGGAAAAATTCAGCTCGCCGCCGCCCAGCTTCCCCATACCGAGGATCAGCAACGGCTGTGGCACGCCCTGCGCGTTGCACGGCGTTCCCCATTCACGGCAGCAAGTTTGGTACAACCAATCGCGAGCGCTGACAATCAGCGTCTCCGCCAACCCACTCAGCTGCAACAGCGTCTCTTGCGTGCTGCATAGCTCTTGTGCCTGCGCCCAAGCGATCCTCACCAGCGTCTCGCGGCGGAACAGGCGCAGTACGCGCATCAATTGCGCTTCGTCGCGAACCTCTTCCAAATCATCCTGCAGCCAGGCGGCGTAATGCTGCCACTCGCCCGCCACCGGCGGTTGTTTGCGCAGCGTCTCCAGCCATTCCGGCTGATTGAGTAACATGTCACAGACAAAGTCACTCGACGCTAAAACCCGCTGTTCCTGATCGCTGAGCGCGCAGCCCGCGCCCTGAGTTTCCTGAAAACGCTGCACAATGTTCTGTGCCTGAGCCTGTAACGCTGCTGAGAGTGGCAACATAATGAATGATCCGTTTTGCGGCCCGCGCCTCGCAGGCCAGCTTAATTAGCGGAGCGCGCCATTTAACCAGAATGGCGCATGCAATAAGGCTTGCTTGCGGCTACCTTCGTACCAGCCCTGGCGCCGCTCGGCTATCGCCAGCTGCAGCTCACGCCAGCCGTCGATATAGGGGCCGGTTTCGTCGTCAGGGTAAGCACCTGACAGCAGGATAAATGCCGAGATCTGACGCGTCAGACGCGGCAACTGTTCTTCGTATTCATCATCGTTCAGCGTACGGGTAAAAGCGTCTTTCAACTCCGCAGCGCTACGCCCCAGCATAATGTCACTGAAACGTTTGAAAGAACCGTCAAGTTTGGCCTGCGCCTTGGCGTCAATGAACGGGCGCCATGCGCCAGTCACCAACCAAGATGTGAGCGCCAACTTACATTGTAGATACTCTGCGCTGTAGCACAGCACCTGTGGCTGAGTGGTTTTATCGATCAGCAGCGGCTCCAGCGCCGTCAACCGGGCGCGCAGATCGGCGCTGGCCTTGCGCGGAACCAGGCCGCCGAAGATCACCAGGGCCTGACGGATCAGCGCAATCGCCTCCATAACGGAACGGCGTGCCTGAGCATCGCCGCGCAACCACAGTTCTTCGTGGTACTGCCAATGGCTCAAACCCCATTCAAAACTGGCGATCATCCCTTGTTCAACGCTGGATTTGGCGGCAGGCTTCAATACCGCCAAAGGGCGGCGCTCGCGCGGGGCATTGCCTTGTGCCAAATGATAACCGCGCGCCGCTTTACTCAGGCTACCCTGACGCAGGCCGCCGTGTTCTGCCAATGCGTTGGCCAGCGCCAGCAAATCTGCGGTATTCCCGGTTTTAAGCTCCAGTTCGATCTCACACAGCGCTTCGCTCAGCTCACCTGCCTTCACTTCACCCTGGTCAAGCCCCACTTCTATCTCGCTCTTACCGTAAGTGACCACCCACTTTTCACGCACAAAATCGGTACGGAACAGCGGTTGGAGCGCCTGTTGCAGAGCGTTGATATCACAGCCCTGTGGCCAGATATCTGCCGGAAACTGTGCCAGTGCCAGTTCTGGCGTGGCAATCGCGACATTGTATTCTGGGCGCTGATGCAAGCCTGCGACGACTTTACCGGCGGTTTTGATGGTCATTTCATAGCTGTCATCAAACCCGCGGATACGCAGCCCCATGTCATGACCACGCAGAAAATTATCCGCGGTTTCGAAATAAATATTGGTCAGTTTTTGCGGTGCGGAATGTTGGTTCGGCCAAACCGCCAGTTGCTGTGGCAACGCGGCAACGGCATCCGGGGTAGCAATAAATTTCAGTTCTATTTCAACGGTCATAAGTCTTTAACACCAATAAGTTACGCATTCGCGTCAGCCTTCACGGCGGCAAACCTTACCTGCCACGTTCTGCCCGGCGACGCACAGTTACCCTTATCTTACCGCGATTCCCGGCGCCTTAACCCTGCTAACTGCAGAAAAAACCTGTTACGTTATAAAACACCGCGCAACTCACAGAATCTGCCACAGTAAGATAGTTCTCATTCCGGTTTTTGCGTTGCGTCGTCAGACTGAACGCTCTACTATCGTTCCCATAAATTCACACAGAAACGATGAACTAATGCAGAAATTACGCCTAATTTGCCTTGCCGTGCTGAGCTTCAGCATCACTTGGGGCGCACATGCCGAAGATAAGCGCTATATCTCCGATGAACTGAATACTTACGTCCACAGCGGCCCGGGTAATCAGTACCGTATTGTCGGTACCTTGAACGCCGGTGAAGAAGTGACCCTGTTGAGCGTAAATGACAGCACTAATTATGGCCAGATCCGCGATGCCAAAGGCCGCACGACCTGGATCCCACTGGATCAACTTAGCCAAACGCCAAGCCTGCGTACCCAAGTCCCTGCGCTGGAGCAACAGGTAAAAACCCTGACCGACAAGTTGGCTAACATCGACAACAGCTGGAACCAACGCACTGCGGAAATGCAGCAAAAAGTGGCGGGCAGCGACAGCACCATCAGCGGCCTGCAACAGGAAAACCAGGATCTGAAAAACCAGCTGGTCGTCGCACAGAAAAAGGTTAACGCGGTTAACCTGCAGCTTGACGACAAACAGCGCACCATTATCCTGCAGTGGTTCATGTACGGCGGCGGTGTCGCTGGCGTAGGCTTGCTGCTTGGCTTGTTGTTGCCACACCTGATCCCACGTCGTAAAAGCAACAACCGCTGGATGAACTGATTTTCAGTCTCCTTCGGTTTGAAATCGGGCGCCTGTGGGGCGCCCTTTTTATTGGCGCCAACATCCCGCCACCAATTCATGTAATCTGATAGACAGAGCCTTAAGAAAAATTCAGGAGTTAACCGTGAAGATTTACCTGGTCGGCGGCGCTGTCCGCGACAGCTTGCTTGAGTTACCGGTGTTTGATCGCGACTGGGTGGTGGTGGGTGCCGCGCCCTCAGAGCTGATAGCACTGGGGTATCAGCAGGTCGGTAAAGACTTTCCGGTTTTTCTCAACCCGGAAACTCATGAAGAATATGCGCTGGCCCGTACCGAACGAAAGTCCGGCCAGGGCTACACCGGGTTTACGTGCTACGCCGCACCTGACGTCACGCTGGAAGAAGATCTGCAACGCCGCGATTTGACCATCAACGCCATCGCTCGAAGCGCCGACGGTGAACTGATCGATCCTTTCCACGGCGTAGCCGACCTACAAGCACGCGTACTGCGTCATGTGTCTGACGCTTTTGGTGAGGATCCCTTGCGAGTGCTGCGCGTGGCGCGCTTTGCCGCCCGTTTTGCTCATCTGGGCTTTACCATTGCCCCAGACACCCTTGCGTTAATGCGTCAAATGGCACGCAGCGGCGAATTGGTCGCGTTGACGGCCGAACGGGTATGGAAAGAAACGGAGAAGGCGCTGCAAAGCCAAAGTCCGCAGGTGTACTTTCAGGTGCTGCGAGACTGTGAGGCACTGAGCGTGCTGTTCCCAGAGATCGACGCTTTGTTCGGTGTGCCGGCCCCCGAAAAATGGCACCCGGAGATCGACACCGGCATTCACACGCTGATGACGCTGGCTATCGCTGCCCAGCTTAGCACTGAAGTTGACGTTCGTTTTTCGGCGCTGTGCCATGACCTCGGCAAGGGGCAAACGCCAAAAGAACACTGGCCACATCACCATGGCCACGGGCCAGCCGGTGTTTTGCTGGTCGACGCTCTCTGCCAGCGGCTGCGGGTTCCTAATCCAGTGCGCGATCTGGCTAAATTGGTCGCCGAATATCACGATCTGATTCATACCGTAAACAAGCTGCGCCCAGAAACGTTGTTGAAGCTGTTTGACGCGATCGACGTCTGGCGCAAACCACAGCGCCTGGAACAGATGATCCTCACCAGTGAAGCAGATGCCCGTGGCCGAACCGGATTTGAAAATAACCCTTATCCGCAGGGCGACTATCTGCGCCAGGCTTTCCAGGTGGCAAATGCCGTCTCGGTAAAAGAGGTGGTGGCTAGCGGACTGCAAGGGTTAGCCATCCGCGACGAACTCAAACGTCGACGCCAGCAGGCACTGGCAGACTGGAAGCAAACGCTGGATACTCCACAGGATCAGGCATAAAAAAACCCCGCAATGCGGGGTTTTTTATTGGCGAATCGCTTACATGAAGACCATGTAAACCACTCCGGCAACGATAAAGCGATAGATAGCGAACGGCACAAACGAAATACGTTTGATCAACGACAGGAACGTCTTGATCGCAATCAGCGCCACAACGAAAGCGGTGGCAAAACCGACCGCGAACATCGGTAAATCGCCCATGGTCAGGAAGTGCAAGCTCTTGTACAAATCCAACGCGCTGGCACCAATCATCATCGGCACCGCCAGAATGAAAGAGAACTCCGCAGCCGCGTAACGGTTCACCCCGACCAACATACCACCGGCAATGGTGGAACCTGAGCGAGAGAACCCCGGCCACAGTGCCAGGCATTGGAAGCAACCAATCATAAATGCCTGTCGATAAGTGATGTCATCCAGCCCTTCCGCACTCGGTTTCTTCGGTTTCAGCCATTCTGCAGCCAGGAGCAGGAAACCACCGACGACCAGCGCATACATCACGTTTTTCGGCGCGAACAGCGATTTGATGAAATCATGGAGCAACAGCCCCAGCACCACCGCAGGGATCATCGCCAGCAAAATATGGCCCAGTTTCAAATGGCCCGTCGTTTTGCCTTCGTGCTCAACCGGTTTGCCACCAAAATGAATGCCGATCAACCCAAACAGACGGCGCCAGAACATCACCACCACTGCCAGAATTGACCCCAACTGGATGATTACCTCAAAGGTTTTAGCCTTATCTCCGGTAAAACCCAGCCACTCGCCCACAATGATCATGTGTCCGGTAGAAGATACGGGTAAAAATTCAGTTAATCCTTCGACAACCCCAAGAACAAACGCAATAAACAGTGAATGCATGTCCGCCATGTGCTTCGATCACCCTATAAATTTACGGCTATAAACATAAAAAAGCGGCAGTGTTCAATACATTGCCGCTAAAACTATTCTCAGGTTCGGACCAAATTAACGGTCTTAAGTTGCATCTTTATGACAGAACGTCACGCCGGGCGAGTACCGCGCTCAATGATCACCCCAACCCGGTTGGCATGTGCAACTGCGCCCGGTTTGCTGACCTTAATACGGACCCACGGGGAATTGAAGCGCTGGAGTAATATTTCAGATATTTCCTCTGCAACCCGCTCTACCAGCGCAAAGCGATTGGGCTCCACGTGTTGGATGATGGCTTCACTAATATCGGCATAGCTCAGGCAGTCATTCACATCGTCACTGGCAGCAGCGCGACGGTTGTCCCAGCCCATTTCGATATCGAACACCAACTTCTGGCGAATGTTTTGTTCCCAGTCATAAACGCCAATGGTAGTAATTACGGTAAGCTCTTCTATAAATACGATATCCATCACGTCATTCTCTGTTTTTGGCCTTGCCGGATACCACTTCCAGCGGAATATGCGTATTATCCATATATGTTGCGAGTAAAACGACCCTTATTAAACGGAACCGCGTTATGAGTGCTACCGCGCTTGGCATGATTATCTTCGCGTATCTGTGTGGCTCAGTTTCCAGTGCGATCCTGGTTTGCCGGATCGCCAGGCTGCCCGATCCGCGTGCAAATGGCTCAGGGAATCCAGGGGCTACCAACGTCCTGCGCATCGGCGGTCGTGTCGCCGCGGCGGCAGTGCTGGTGTTCGATATTTTAAAAGGGATGCTGCCGGTCTGGCTGGCATACAAGCTCAATGTCCCACCGTTGTACCTGGGGCTAACGGCGATCGCTGCCTGTTTGGGGCATATCTATCCCGTATTCTTCCACTTCCGCGGCGGCAAAGGCGTAGCAACGGCATTTGGTGCCATCGCGCCGATCGGCTGGGATCTTACCGGCCTGATGACCGGCACCTGGCTGCTGACCGTGTTGCTCAGCGGCTACTCTTCACTCGGTGCCATCATCAGCGCGCTGATTGCTCCTTTCTACGTCTGGTGGTTCAAACCGCAATTTACCTTCCCCGTGGCCATGTTGTCGTGCCTGATCCTGATGCGACACCATGACAATATCCAGCGCTTGTGGCGCGGCCAGGAAGGGAAAATTTGGGGTATCTTCCGCAAAAAGAAAACCGATGCGGTAGAACAGGACGAGAAAAAAGAAGAGTGATCAAAAAGGCCGGAACTCTCCGGCCTTTCTCATATTTATACTGCAGGCAGTTCCGCCAGCGGCCAACGCGGCCGTACCGAAACACCCAGCTCCGGGTTGGCTCCGCTTTTCAACCGCACCAGGCCTGCATAAGCGATCATCGCGCCGTTATCCGTGCAGAACTCCGGACGGGCATAGAACACTTCACCGCCACGTTTTTGCATCATTTCCGCCATTTTGACCCGTAGCGTACGGTTGGCGCTGACGCCGCCGGCCATGACCAAACGTTTAAAACCGGTGTGCTCCAGCGCGCGTTTGCATTTGATCGCCAACGTATCGACAACGGCATCCTCAAACGCCCGCGCGATATCCGCCCGCGTCTGATCGTCATTGCCGCTGGAGCGGATAGTATTGGCCGCAAAGGTCTTCAGACCGGAGAAGCTGAAATCCAGACCGGGACGATCGGTCATCGGGCGCGGGAAGGTGAAACGACCCGCAGTGCCCTGTTGCGCCATTTTTGACAGCATCGGGCCGCCAGGATAGTCCAGCCCAAGCAGCTTGGCGGTTTTATCGAAGGCTTCACCGGCCGCATCGTCCACTGACTCACCCAGCAGTTCGTACTGACCAATGCCGGTCACGCTGATAAGTTGGGTGTGACCACCGGAAACCAGCAGTGCAACAAACGGGAAAGCCGGAGGATTATCTTCCAGCATCGGGGCCAACAGGTGACCTTCCATGTGATGCACCGGCACCGCCGGCACATTCCAGGCAAACGCCAATGCGCGACCAATGGTAGCGCCGACCAGCAGCGCACCGACCAGGCCTGGCCCGGCCGTATAGGCAACGCCGTCGATATCGGCTGCAGTCAAGTTCGCTTCCTTCAACGCCGCCTGAATCAAAGGTACGGTTTTACGCACGTGATCGCGGGAGGCCAGTTCCGGTACCACACCGCCATAATCGGCATGCAGCTTCACTTGGCTGTATAATTGATTGGCTAATAAACCGGTCTGATCGTCATACACTGCAATTCCGGTTTCATCGCAGGATGTTTCTATACCCAGTACTCGCATTACATTTCCCATCATTCACGTGCGGCCGTCAGTTTAGCACAATCAGACCTGTTTACCGCCAGCACAGCGCATCTTGTCCGAGGTTATAGGCTATGTTGATGATTCCAGCCATAAATGCCGGTTTGATTAAAAACGAGCATTTTTTTCTGATTAGTCTATAATCAGCGCCCGATGCAAAATTGCGCATGTTTTACCAGGGTGGCCGCAGGTTTCAATTTGCTGTGGTGCTTTACAAAGCAGCATCCGTTGAAGTAAAATTCCGCACCATTTTGAAATTGCTGGCGCTTGGCCAGCAGCAAACCGAATTTTATTGAGGTGAGAGGCACATGCCTGTAATTAAAGTACGTGAAAACGAGCCATTTGACGTTGCTCTGCGTCGTTTCAAACGCTCTTGCGAGAAAGCAGGCGTTTTAGCTGAAGTTCGTCGTCGTGAGTTCTATGAAAAACCGACTACCGAACGTAAGCGCGCTAAAGCTTCTGCTGTGAAACGTCACGCGAAGAAACTGGCTCGCGAAAACGCACGCCGCACTCGTCTGTATTAATTCTTCGGGGGTAACCCCGCCGCGTGAATTTCTGATTTTAAAAATCGCGCAGACTGAGTAGTTGCATACGAAGGCCGTGCTTTCCGAAAGGAATGCGCGGCTTGTTCTCGTTTATAGGCTAGTAAAGTAAGGGCTTATGGCTGGACGAATTCCGCGCGTATTTATCAATGACTTGCTGGCTCGCACCGACATCGTCGATCTGATCGACGCACGTGTAAAGCTCAAAAAGCAGGGCAAGAACTATCACGCGTGCTGTCCGTTCCACCACGAAAAAACGCCTTCATTTACTGTTAATGGCGAAAAGCAGTTTTACCACTGTTTTGGTTGTGGTGCGCACGGTAATGCCGTCGACTTTCTGATGAATTACGACAGACTTGAGTTTGTTGAAACCATCGAGGAGCTGGCGACCATGCACGGACTGGAAGTGCCTTACGAGGCAGGTTCCGGGCCAACCCAAATCGAACGTCATCAGCGCCAGAGCCTGTATCAACTGATGGAACAGCTCAGCGCGTTCTATCAACAGTCACTGCATCAACCTTCCGGTGCGCCGGCGCGTGATTATCTGCAACAGCGCGGGTTGAGTGACGACGTTATCCGCCATTTCGCTATCGGCTTTGCACCTGCCGGTTGGGATAACGCCTTAAAGCGTTTTGGTCGCGATGCCGACAGCCGTAGCGCATTGAACGATGCCGGCATGTTGGTGACTAACGATCAAGGACGTTCGTACGATCGTTTCCGTGAACGCGTGATGTTCCCTATCCGCGACAAACGCGGGCGAGTGATCGCCTTTGGCGGTCGCGTATTGGGTGACGGTATGCCGAAATACCTGAACTCGCCGGAAACTGAAGTATTCCACAAGGGTCGTCAATTGTACGGCCTTTATGAAGCACAACAGAGCCACCCTACCCCGCAACGGCTGCTGGTAGTGGAAGGTTATATGGACGTGGTGGCGTTGGCGCAATACGGTATCGATTATGCCGTCGCCTCGCTTGGGACTTCAACGACAGCTGAACATATTCAGCTGCTGTTCCGCGCCACCGATAACGTTGTCTGTTGCTATGACGGTGACAGAGCCGGCCGTGAAGCGGCCTGGCGTGCGCTGGAAACTGCGCTGCCCTATCTCAACGATGGGCGTCAACTGCGGTTTATGTTTTTGCCTGATGGCGAAGACCCGGACACCTTGGTACGCAAAGAAGGTAAAGAGGCCTTCGAACAACGAATGGAGCTGGCGCAGCCGCTTTCCACTTTCCTGTTCGAAACTTTGATGCCACAGGTTGATTTGAGCAGCCCGGACGGTCGCGCCAAGCTGAGTACGCTGGCACTCCCCCTGATCACTCAAGTGCCGGGCGAAACGTTGCGCTTGTACCTGCGCCAACAGCTCGGCAGCAAGCTGGGTCTGCTGGATGACAGCCAGCTCGACAAGCTGATGCCCAAGCAGGCTGAAAATGCGAATACTTATCAGGCGCCCCAGCTAAAACGCACAACCATGCGTATACTAATAGGGCTACTGGTACAAAATCCGCAACTGGCTACACTTATCCCTTCACTCGAGGGGTTAGAGCAGACTAAACAGGCGGGGTTACCGCTGTTTGTCGAGTTGGTGCAAACCTGTTTGGCCCAGCCAGGCCTGACAACCGGTCAGTTGTTGGAGCAGTATCGCGACAACAAATTGAGCCAACAGCTTGAAACCTTGGCGACATGGAACCATATGATCGTTGAGGACAGGGTCGAACAGACCTTTTTGGATACCTTAGCTAGCCTCTATGACTCGGTACTGGAGCAACGGCTGGAAACATTGATCGCGCAGGCCAGAACGCACGGCCTCAGCCCAGAAGAACGTGAAGAAGTCCGTTCTCTTAACCAAGTGTTAGCAAAGAAAAACTAATTTTTGACCAAAATGATTCATGTTTAGGCTGCCAATAACGCCGCCAAAACGTGAAGAATAAAGAATACAACGGCTTAAGTGCCGATAAATGCGAGGGCAGAGCCCTGCAATATGCCGCCACAGTGGGCCGCGGCAACAACAAAAACGCCCCAAATGCTATTGTTGGCGGTTTCGCCGACCGACACCAACCCAAATACTCTGAAGTGTGGATACCGTCTTATGGAGCAAAACCCGCAGTCACAGCTAAAGCTACTTGTCACCCGTGGTAAGGAGCAAGGCTATCTGACCTATGCTGAGGTCAATGACCATCTGCCGGAAGATATCGTCGACTCCGACCAGATCGAAGACATCATCCAGATGATTAACGACATGGGCATTCAGGTTCTGGAAGAAGCGCCAGACGCCGATGACCTATTACTCGCTGAAAACTCAAACAGCACAGACGAAGATGCGGAAGAAGCTGCCGCTCAAGTGCTGTCGAGCGTTGAGTCTGAGATTGGCCGTACCACCGACCCGGTGCGCATGTACATGCGCGAAATGGGTACCGTTGAACTGCTGACGCGTGAAGGCGAAATCGACATCGCCAAGCGTATTGAAGACGGTATCAACCAGGTTCAGTGCTCCGTTGCCGAATACCCTGAAGCCATCACCTATTTGCTGGAACAGTACGATCGCGTCGAAGCAGGCGAAGCGCGCCTGTCCGATCTGATCACCGGCTTCGTTGATCCTAATGCGGAAGAGGACATCGCCCCTACCGCTACCCACGTGGGTTCTGAGCTGTCGACCGAAGAGCAGAACGACGACGACGAAGAGGAAGACGAAGAGGAAGAAGAAGACGACAACAGCATCGATCCTGAGCTGGCGCGTCAGAAATTCGCCGACCTGCGCGATCAGTATGAAGCGACCCGCATCGTCATCAAAAAGAACGGCCGCAGCCACGCCAGCGCAGCAGAAGAAATCCTGAAGCTGTCTGAAGTGTTCAAGCAGTTCCGCCTGGTGCCAAAACAGTTCGACTTCCTGGTCAACAGCATGCGCACCATGATGGACCGCGTTCGTACTCAAGAACGTATCATCATGAAACTGTGTGTTGAACAGTGCAAAATGCCGAAGAAAAACTTTGTCACTCTGTTCGCCGGTAACGAAACCAGCACCACGTGGTTCGAGGCAGCACTGGCAATGGCTAAGCCATGGTCAGAAAAGCTGAAAGACGTAGCGGAAGACGTACAGCGCAGCCTGCAAAAACTGCGTCAGATCGAAGAAGAAACCGGCCTGACCATCGAGCAAGTGAAGGACATCAACCGTCGCATGTCTATCGGTGAAGCGAAAGCCCGCCGTGCGAAAAAAGAAATGGTTGAAGCCAACTTGCGTCTGGTTATTTCTATCGCCAAGAAATACACCAACCGTGGCCTGCAGTTCCTGGATCTGATCCAGGAAGGTAACATCGGTCTGATGAAAGCCGTAGACAAGTTCGAATACCGTCGTGGTTATAAGTTCTCAACTTACGCCACCTGGTGGATCCGTCAGGCTATCACTCGCTCTATCGCCGACCAGGCGCGTACCATCCGTATCCCGGTGCACATGATTGAGACCATCAACAAGCTCAACCGTATTTCGCGCCAGATGCTGCAAGAGATGGGCCGTGAGCCAACGCCGGAAGAGCTGGCTGAACGTATGCTGATGCCGGAAGACAAAATCCGTAAAGTGCTGAAGATCGCTAAAGAGCCGATCTCCATGGAAACGCCGATCGGTGATGATGAAGATTCACATCTGGGCGATTTCATCGAGGATACCACCCTCGAGCTGCCACTGGATTCTGCGACATCAGAAAGCCTACGTTCTGCAACGCACGACGTATTGGCTGGCCTGACTGCACGTGAAGCGAAAGTGCTGCGTATGCGTTTCGGTATCGACATGAACACGGACCACACGCTGGAAGAAGTGGGCAAACAGTTCGACGTTACCCGTGAGCGTATTCGTCAGATCGAAGCCAAAGCTCTGCGTAAACTGCGCCACCCTAGCCGTTCCGAAGTGTTGCGTAGCTTCCTGGACGACTAAGGTTTCGCTGCTTGCAAAAAACCCCGGCATGCCGGGGTTTTTTATTGCCTAAAATCCGCAGGACTCATTTCAACGCCAGAAACAGTTCGTGATAGCTCGCCGTAAGTTGCTCCAACGTGGCACGGTTCAATCCGCTTGGGTTAGGTAATACCCAGACCTCCGTGTTGCCAATCGTCATCTCTTGACGCCCCCAGGGCGCGTTACGCACGCCAAAAGCGCTACTGAACGCCTGTTTGCCCAAGATCGCCAGCGAACGCGGCTGGTAACGCAGAATCTTTTCTTTTAACGCTTCGCCACCGCTGAGTAACTCGTCACGCGTCACTTCACTGGCAGCTACCGTCGGTCGCGCCACCAACGCCGTGATGCCACAGCCCGTATCCTGCAGCTGCTGCCACTGCTCCGGGGCAAGCTGACGTTCGGTAAAACCGGCCTGATACACCACCTTCCAGAAGCGGTTGCTGCCGTTAGCAAAAGGGTAGCCTTGATGGGCGGAAGAAAGGCCGGGGTTGATGCCGCAAAACACCACCCGCAGGTTTGGCGCCAAGAGTTCCATAGGGTTTGCGAGTCCATTAAAAGGATTTACAGCGGTTATCGCAAAATCCGTCAGTAATTACAACAGGCTAGAACTGCTTATAAAAGCAACATACAGATGGGTAACAGTAGACCTGCGCCGAAAGATTACCGTATAATCTCGCCGCTTGGCCCCTTAGCTCAGTTGGTTAGAGCACGCGACTCATAATCGCTTGGTCACTGGTTCAAGTCCAGTAGGGGCCACCAAATTTTAGCTGATATAACAGCGTCAAAAACCACCTCTTAGCAGGTGGTTTTTTGTTTCCGCAGGCTCAGCGCTGCCAAAGCGAATCCCGACCTTCCCGACGGACATCGCAAGATCGCAATCCGATATCACGCAATTGCCAGCAACGCATGGCATCCAAAGACTTTCTGCCAGCAGAACTAAAACTTCGACGCCGCCAATACTGGCACCAATTGCACCATAGGCTCCACCGCTGCGATTTACTGTCGACGCGCAAACTCTCTGTATTTTTCATTGCCTTCCCCCGTTTGTCACTCAGGGATATAGGGTGACTCAAGTCACAAAAACAAGACAGATTCACCGAGTTACTATAATCATCATACAGATCGAGCCGCGGTGATTCTGTATGGTACCCTGCATCCCCCTTTGTACCGGTCTGCTGTCCCATAAAACAGGAAATCCCATGATCGTCATTTGTAACAACGCCAATTTTAATGCCTGGCTGACACTGCGAAGTGCATTGTGGCCAACTTGCCCACAGGAAGAACACCGGGCAGAAATGAATGAGATATTGGCTTCGCCACATCACACCGCGTTTATGATCCAAACCAAGGATGATGCTTTTGTCGCCCTTGCTGAAGTCGCGCTGCGCCATGATTACGTCAACGGCTGCGAATCATCGCCGGTGGCCTTTCTGGAAGGGATTTATACTGCGGAATCAGCTCGTCGCCAGGGCTGCGCATCGCGATTGATTGCACAGGTTCAGCAATGGGCCAAACAGCAAGGGTGCAGCGAACTGGCGTCCGATACTGACATAGCCAATCTCGACTCCCAGCGCCTGCATGCGGCACTGGGTTTTAGCGAAACAGAACGCGTCGTGTTTTACCGAAAAACGCTCGCGTAATCAGGCTTTTCCAGCCTGCCTCTGGTGCGCCAACTGTTCGGCACGCAGCAGAATGTCCTGCAAATCGTCCTCATCGATATCAAAGAGTTCGCCCTGCATCAGCGCCTCGTGCAGATCGGCGCGGGTAATAGACACCGCATCAATCGGCAGATTGGCCGGTTTTGTCTCTGTCGGTGCCAAAGGGTGCGGGTAACGTCGTCCTGCCAGGTTATTGAAGATAATCGCCAACAGCGCCAATAACACTGAGTTAAGCAGCACTGGGTACAGCACGAAGCTATAGCCGAGTTGGTGAATGCCCGGCCCACCGAGGATGGCCGTCAGTGCCACCGCGCCGCCGGGCGGATGCAAACAACGCAGCTTGAACATCAATCCAATCGCCAGCGCGGCCGCTACCCCACAGGCCAAACCAGGATCGGGAATCAACAGACCGGTACTCACCCCCACCGCAGCAGCCGACATATTGCCACCCACGATTGACCAGGGTTGCGCTAACGGGCTATTCGGTACACCAAAAAGCAGCACAGCAGATGCGCCCATAGGTGCGATAAACCACAGGTTCACCTCGCCCAGCACAAAATGACTGATCCACCCCGCAATCATCAACCCCAGCCCGGCGCCGAGGCTGGAAAGTACAATCTCTTTTTTGCCTACCGCCAGAGGATGTGGCCACAAACGTGCACAGCCCACTTTCAATCTTGCTTTCAACGACATCTTCATGTTACTTCGCACTGCCAAATTCAACTTAATGGCAACAAATATATCACAACGCAGGCCTCTGCTGCTTACCGCACCAAACTCACCAGAAATAACTTTAAGCTAACAGATTGATCTTTAGCCACTCCTCGTCAATTATCAAAGTTCGCATCCCTTTGCCTTGAGGAAAACCCAATGTCTCAGCCGATTGCCGAACTCTATACCGATGCTGAATTTTTCAGTCCTTATGCCATGTCGGCGTTTATTACGTTGACGGAAAAAGGCATCCCCTTCACCGTAAAGCCGGTCGACCTGGCACAGGGGAAAAACAAAGAAGCAGCCTACGCGGCGCTGTCCTTGACGCGCCGTGTGCCTACGCTAGTGGTCGGCGAGTTTCAGCTTTCGGAATCCTCAGCCATTGATGAATACCTCGATGAGATCCATCCGGCCCACCCAGTGTACCCACGCGATGTCAAACAACGGGCCAAAGCCCGCGAGGTTCAGGCATGGTTACGCAGCGATTTACAGGCCCTCCGCGCCGAGCGCCCCACCGAGGCGGTATTCATTAACAGTAAGTTTCCGCCGTTGTCCGCCACGGCGCAGGCTGCCGCCAACAAACTGATCGCCGCGGTCGAAAAGTTGCTGAGCCACGGCCAGGATAACCTGTTCAGGGAATGGTGCATTGCCGATACCGATCTGGCCTTGATGCTGAATCGGTTGGTGATACACGGCGATACCGTACCCGAAAGTATTCGCCACTATGCACACAAACAGTGGCAACGCCCTTCGGTGCAGGCCTGGTTGGCGCTGCCGGGGAAAATAAGCGGGGAGTAAAAAATCGGCGGCCACGACGCCGCCGTTCTCAATGACCGAGAAACAACATCACTTCTTGAGGGAAGGCAAGTCACCATCCAGAGGGCAGATAACCTAATAACGAGGCAATGGCATATCCCGCGCTGGACAGATACAGCAACACAATGCTGATCTGCAAAATCGGATGAGTGATCCAGCTACACTGCCAACGCGGCGTCTGATCGCCGTGCTTACGCGCACCACGCAGGATCAACATCGGCATAATCGACAAGATCACCCCGCTGAATACCCCAGCGAAATACAGCGCATTGACGAACGACACCAGCCCGCTATAAGCCAACACAAACGGCGGCAATACGACCAACATCAACACACCGAAGCGGCGCAGCGGCTGCTCGTCGTTGCCCAACCTGAACTGGTCAAAAATATTGGTCAGGAAGCTCCCGCCCAGTCCCCAGTAAGACGTCAGCATCGCGCACAGTGCAAAAATGTTGGCTGAGAAGAAGGCCCACTGCCCCAACGCCTGTCCCCATGAAATGGTTGCCACGTCAGAGATACCATTCAGCCCACTGAGGGCGATCACCGACATCGGTACCGCTGCCAACAGCACGAAGGTCACCGCCATGCCGACCATAATCGCTTTTGGCAGTTGCTCTGGTTTGTCAGAGAAGCCGCGCGCCATTTCTGGCACTATGTATTGCGCAGAGAAGCAAAACACCACCACGTTAAATACCGGCACCATAAAGCGCCAATCACCGTCCAGCAGGTTGCGCATCTGGGTGGTGTCCTTGACCAGCGTGGCCGTCACCAATGCGGTCAACATCACCACCATGCCGATACTGATAAACTTTTCACCGCGGCCAATCGCTTTAAGCCCCAGGTACAGCACCCCTGCCGCCGGCACGAAAAACAGCAGGCTGCCTATCGCCGGGGAAATGCCAAACAGGGATTGCAACAGCTTGCCGCTGCCGGTCATATAGGCGGTCAAGGCCCCAACGCTGTTGACACAGACAGAAGCAAACATCAGCCAGGCACCGATACCGCCGACATAACGTTTCGCCAACCCGCTCAGCTGCAGATGAGCGCGGGTACGCAGGGTCGATTCGGCGACGTACAGCATGGTGATCGTGGTCAAACTCCCCACTAACACTAACCAGAACAACAGGGGTAAAAAACCGGCCTTGCTTGAGGCATAAGCGATAGACAGTACGCCGGCCCCAATATTGGTGCCGACAATCATCGCTACCCCTTCGAGGAAGCTCAGTGATTTGGTGGGTGCAGACGTTCGCACCCCGGCGGCAAGCGCCGGAGAAATAACGGTATTATCAGAAGACATGCGGCATCCTTTGTCTCCCGGTAGCGCTGGCCACCGGGGTAGGTTAGTTTCCCGGTGGTTAACAGCTCACATCGATACACAGGTATTTCAGCTCCAGATATTCTTCAATCCCGTAACGCGATCCTTCGCGTCCGAGCCCTGACTGCTTCACGCCGCCGAACGGCGCAACTTCATTGGAAATCAACCCGGTATTGATCCCGACCATGCCGTATTCCAAGGCTTCAGGCACCCGCCATTGGCGCGACGCATTCTGCGTGAATACATAGGCCGCCAGGCCGAATTCAGTATCGTTGGCCATCGCGATGGCTTCCGCCTCATCATGGAAACGGAACAGCGGCGCTACCGGCCCAAAGGTTTCTTCTTTGGCGAAACGCATTTTTTGCGTCACGCCTGTCACCACCGTCGGTTGGAAGAAGGTACGGCCCAGCGCGTGCGGCTGCCCCCCCGTTGCGATCTGTGCGCCTTTGATCAACGCGTCGTCGATGTGGTTCTGCACTTTTTCAACCGCATCCTGGTCAATCAACGGCCCCTGTGTGGTGCCTTCCTGGCTACCGTCACCGACGTTAAGTTGCTCAACCGCAGCCACCAGCTTGTCCACCAAACGGTCATAGATACCGTCCTGCACGTAGATGCGGTTGGCGCAGACACAGGTTTGGCCGCTATTGCGGAATTTAGAGGCCATAATGCCCGCTACCGCGGCATCCAAATTCGCGTCGTCAAAGACAATCACCGGTGCATTACCCCCCAGCTCCAGTGACAGCTTCTTAATGGTTGGCGCACACTGCGCCATCAAAATACGGCCGACTTCGGTCGAACCGGTAAAGCTCAGTTTGCGCACCACCGGGCTGTCGCACAGTACTTTGCCCACTTGGGCTGCGTCGCCGGTCACTACCTGCAGGACGCCGGCAGGAATACCCGCGTCCTGCGCCAATTTGCCCAACGCCAGCGCAGTCAGCGGCGTTTGTTCGGCCGGTTTGACGATAATGGCGCAACCTGCCGCCAATGCCGGTGCCACTTTGCGGGTAATCATCGCAGCCGGGAAATTCCACGGTGTGATCGCCGCACAAACGCCGATCGGTTGCTTCACGACGACCAAGCGCTGTGAGGCTAACGGCGCCTGCAAGACCGCTCCGTCGACCCGTTTGGCTTCTTCGGCAAACCAGGTGATAAACGAGGCCGCATAAGCCACTTCGCCACGCGCCTCCGCCAATGACTTGCCCTGTTCAGCCGTCATCAACTGCGCCAAATCCTCTTGCGCTGCCAGCACCTTATCGGCCCAGGCCTGCATCAATGCAGAACGTTGCTTAGCGGTCAGCTGCTTCCAGCTTTGCTGTGCCACCTGCGCAGCATTGATCGCCTGTTGGGTCTCTTCGCCGCTGACCAGCGGTATGCTGGCCAGTTCAACACCGGTTGCCGGGTTGATGACCGCTTCGCGTTTACCACTTAACGCATCACACCACTCACCATTGATCAGGCACTGGCTGCGTAACAGTTCAGGATTAGTCAGTTTCATCGTAGCCACTCCTTATTGAGCCAGTGCGCGAGAAAGAATGCCCAACGCCTTGGTGAACTGGTCTTCAGGGATGGTCAGCGGATACAGGAAGCGGATTACGTTGCCGTTCACACCGCAGCTCAGCAGCAGCAGTCCTTCTGCCAGTACTTTCTGCTGTACCTGGCGGGTAATCTCCGCCGATGGCTTACCGGTGGCCGGATCATTAAACTCCACCGCCACCATCGACCCCTGTGCGCGAATATCCGCAATCGCCGGGCTGGTTTGACGCGCCTGCTGCAATACCTCCACCAGATGCTGGCCCAGGCGTTGCGAACGCTGGCACAGCTGTTCTTCTTCAATCACGTCAAGTACTGCCAGCGCAGCCGCAACCGCCAGTGGGTTACCGGCATAAGTACCGCCCAATCCACCCGGAGCTGGGGCGTCCATCACGTCGGCACGACCCGCCACCGCGGACAACGGCATACCCCCTGCCAGGCTTTTCGCCATGGTGATCAAATCGGGTTTAACGCTGTAATGATCCATCGCAAACAGCTTGCCGGTACGGGCAAAACCGGTCTGCACTTCATCGGCAATCAGCAAAATGCCATGTTCGTCGCACAGCGTACGTAACGCCTGCATAAACTCGGCGGGTGCGATATTGAAGCCGCCCTCCCCCTGCACCGGCTCCAGCACGATAGCGGCGACCTGCTTGGGATCGATATCCGCTTTGAAAATACGTTCCAGGCTGTTCATCGCGTCTTCGGTGGTGACGCCATACAAGGCATTCGGGTACTGCCCGTGGAACACCGACCCCGGGAATGGCCCAAAGCCCAACTTGTAAGGTGCCACTTTACCGGTCAACGCCATGGTCATGTAGGTACGCCCGTGGAAACCGCCACCAAAGGTGATCAACCCCGGACGGCCTGTATGGGCACGCGCAATTTTGACGGCGTTTTCTACCGCTTCAGCACCGGTGGTGAAGAACGCGGTTTTGCATGGGCCGTCGATCGGTGCGCGTTGGTTGATACGTTCAGCCAGCGTAACGTAGCTTTCGTAAGGAACAATTTGGTACGCGGTGTGGGTAAAGGCCTTCAGCTGCTTTTCAATGGCAGCGATCACCTTCGGGTGGCGGTGCCCGGTATTGAGCACTGCAATACCGGAAGCAAAATCGATAACCTCATTGCCTTCGACGTCCCACAGCGTGGCGTTCTCTGCACGCTCAGCGTAAAAACCACACATCACGCCTACCCCACGCGGAGTGGCATCCTGACGACGTTGATTCAATTCTGCGTTTTTCATGTTGTTCTCTCCGGTCGGTGCCTGTTGTACGTTTCGTTCACATTCGTGAAACAATGACGTTTATTTACACAGGATGTGGCCCTATAATCGAGAGCCAGTTACGATTAATTGAGGGATCCAATTGCGCTCACTGAGTGGTGACCTGCTATTGCAACGGCTTGGCGAACAGCCCGAAGATAAGCTGCATAAACGGCTATATAACGCGATTCGCACCAGCATTCTGGACGGCAGCCTGCCGCCCTCCAGTCGCTTGCCTGCCTCACGGGATTTGGCGCAGGAACTTGGCCTCTCACGTAACACTGTATTAACCGTTTACGAACAATTATTGGCAGAAGGATATGTTCTGGCTCGTGCCGGGAGTGGCACATTCGTCGCCGAAACCGTGCCGGATAGTTGTTTATCCACTGCGAGTGCGCTAGCAGGCAGTGACGGGGAGCAACGGCGTATAGAGCTGTCAGCACGCGGTAGCACCCTGCTGCACCACGCCAGCGCCAGCCCAAAACAGTGGGGGGCATTTATTCCCGGCGTCCCCGACGTTAACGCCTTTCCACACCAGTTATTCAGCAAAATCCAGGCGCGCATCAGCCGCCGTCCGACACCACAGCGGCTGACATACAGCAATCAGGGCGGCAGCCCGGAGCTGCAACATGCCCTGGTGGATTATTTACGGGTGGCACGCTCGGTCCGCTGTTCACCAGAGCAAATTCTGATCACGGAGGGCATTCATCAGGCGATAGATCTGGTGACACGCATGTTGTGCAATCCGGGTGACGATGCGTGGATTGAAGAGCCAGGTTATTGGGGGATCCGCAACATCCTGCGGATGAACGACGTAAATATCTGCCCGCTAGAGGTTGATGAAGCCGGTATGGTACCGCCGGAAAAACCCACTGTGGCACCACGGCTCATCTTCGTTACGCCGTCGCACCAGTATCCGCTGGGATCCGTGATGAGCCTGGCGCGACGGCAACGGCTGTTGGCTCTCGCACGCAACGGCGGCAGTTGGATTGTTGAAGACGACTACGACAGCGAATTCCGTTTCTCCGGTCAGCCGATACCGGCACTGCAGGGGCTGGAGGCCGACGCGCCGGTAATCTACATCGGCACCTTCAGTAAAACGCTCTATCCAGCGCTGAGGTTGGGTTACGTGGTCTTGCCAAAGCCGCTGATGGCTGCGCTGAAAACGGCGCATGCCGAACTGTATCGTGGGGGCCACTTGCTGATCCAAACCGCGTTGGCGCAATTTATTCAGGAAGGCCATTACACGGCGCATATCCGCCGTATGCGGCTACTTTACGCCCGGCGCCGAGCCTTTCTGACCGCGTTGATCGAACAGCATCTGGGTAAGCAAGCGCTGAGCGAATTTAACAACAACGCCGGGTTGCATCTGATCCTTAATCTGCCGGACGAGGCTGACGATGTGGCGATCGCCGCCGCTGCCAACGCACGCGGCGTGCTGGTGCGACCGCTTTCACGTTACTACATGCAGCCCAACCATCGTCGTGGCCTGCTGATGGGCTTCGCTTGCGTGCCGGAAGAACAAATGGCCGCCGCCTTTACCCTGCTGTTGGAATGCATTCATCCCTGAAAAAAAAAGCGGCCGCCAAGGCCGCTCTGCAGATTCAACTGGCTTGTATCACCAGGCTTGAAGTTGCCACTCTCCCTCCTGCCACTGTAAACGATGAGTCAATTTCAGCGCCTGCAGAAAGTTTTCATCGTGAGACACCACCAGCATCGCGCCAGGGAAACCGGCCAGCGAGGCCTCGATCGCCAAAGACGACGCCAGATCCAGATGGTTAGTCGGCTCATCCAGCAACAGCAACTGCACAGGCTCCCGCCGCCACAACATACAGGCAAGTGCCGCCTTTAATCGCTCGCCACCGCTCAGCGCGCCCATCGGCAGCAGCACATGATCGGCATTTAACTGCAGCTGTGCCAGTTGACTGCGTACCACGCCTTCATTAAGCGGTGAGTCCTGTAGCCCCAGGTGCTCAACCACGGATAAGGATAAATCGAGTTGTGAGAGACTTTGATCGAGGTAACCCGTTGGCAGCGGGCAGTGACAACTGCCGGCTCTCGCCGCCAACTGGCCCAGGATCACTTTCAGCAACGTCGACTTCCCGCAGCCGTTTGGGCCTGTCAGTGCCACACGCATCGGGCCATCAATGCGTAAATTCAGCGGTGGCATAGTGATAAAAGGCAGTTCCACCTGTTCGAGCACCAGTACCTGTTTGCCCGCCGCCACGGCGCTGCCCGGCAGCGTGAGCATCACCGGGCTGTCCTCTTCCACCCGCTGGTAAGCGTCGCGCACTGCGACATCAAGAGCATTCTTTTGATCCTGATGCTGCTTGCGCAGCGTACCGAGGCTTTCTTTGGCCGCCGCCTTGTAGGCCACCCGCTCAAAAGACGCGATATTCAACGTATCGACGGTTTTAAGTGTCTGTGCAGAGCGTCGCTGGCTGATGTCGTGTTCTTTTTGCTGCCGTGCGCGGGTGCGGCGGCGTTCCTGCCGCGCATGCTCCAACCCGGCACGCGCCGCCTGCTGTTCCAAATCACGCTGTCGGCGATAGTCATCGTAGTTGCCGCCGTAACTGTGCAGAGCACCGGGCGTCAATTCAACGATGCGCTGCATACGCGCCAACAATTGCCGATCGTGGCTGGCCACCAGCAAACCACCGCGCCATTGTTCTAACTGTTGATGCAACCAATCACGCCCCGGAGCATCGAGATGGTTGGTCGGTTCGTCCAGCAAAAGAAAGTCCGCATCGCTCAACATCGCCCCGCACAATGCAGCACGCATGCGTTCGCCGCCGCTCAAATCATGTGCCGGTCGTTGTGGATCGAACGCTGGCAGCCCAGCGGCGGTAAAGGCGATCTGTAGACGATCGATCAGATCCCACTGCCCTTCAAGACGATCGATATCGTCCGCCAGTGGGCGTCCCTGCTCGATACGGGCTAGTGCTGCGAACGTCTCACCGTAACCCAGCAGTTGCGCTAGCGTGGTGTGCGATGAAATTTCTGGCTGCTGTGCCACATAGGCCAATGAGGCATGAGATTCAACATGCCCGCCGCCAGGTTGATCTAGCCCCGCGATCAGGCGCAGCAGCCGCGTTTTACCGACGCCGTTGCGCCCAACCAGGCCGCAGTGTCGTTGATCAAACGTGAGATCCAATGGGCCGAACAGCGTTTCGCCGTCAGCAAACTGGCAGGTCAGTTGGTGTAAAACAAAATGGGGGGACTGCGCAAAATGAGCCATAAGCACTCCTGAATGAAATCAAAACATCCCCACAACGCACGAATACGTGCAGCGCAGGACAAGATATCAGCAGGTGTGTGTGTTCATTTTCGGTAATGGCTCCGCAGAGGGCAGGAATTTCAACGCGCAAATGCTAACCGATTTGCTGTTCACTATGCAAACAACAATAAAGATTCATGACATCTATCACATTCAGCGCAACACAGATTCCCAACGGCAGAGACAACGGCTAGATTTATCTCATCCGACCACTTAGCGTCGCAACATAATAATAACAACTAATCATGCCCAATCATTTGCAAGCGGTAACCCGTTTGAAAGAGGCAGGGGATGAACGATGGAGACTGCAATGAGCAACTACCCGCATCTGCTGGCACCGCTGGATCTCGGCTTCACGACCCTGAAAAACCGGGTGCTGATGGGATCAATGCACACCGGCCTGGAAGAACTGCCTAATGGCCCCGAGCGCATGGCAGCCTTTTATGCCGAACGTGCGGCGGCTGGCGTAGCGCTGATCGTCACTGGCGGTATTGCCCCCAATGAAAAAGGCGTGGTGTACCGCGGTGGTTCCACCCTCAGCCACCCGCAGCAAGTCGATCACCATCGCATCGTTACCGATGCCGTCCATCAGGCCGGTGGCAAAATTGCGCTACAGATCTTGCATGCCGGTCGCTACAGCTATCAACCACAGCCGGTAGCCCCTTCCGCATTGCAAGCGCCGATCAATCCCTTCGCCCCGACAGCGCTCAGCGAAGCGGAGATCGTGCAGACCATCGCCGACTTCGCCCAATGTGCCGCGCTGGCACGACAGGCCGGTTACGACGGCGTTGAAGTCATGGGTTCTGAAGGTTATCTGATCAATCAATTTCTGGTGTCGCGCACCAATCAACGCGATGACCAATGGGGCGGCAGTTTCAGCAACCGTATGCGTTTCGCCGTGGAGATCGTCCGCGCGGTACGCCAGGCGGTCGGCAACGACTTCATTCTGATTTACCGTCTCTCGATGCTCGATCTGGTGGAAGACGGCTCCAGTTGGCAGGAGATAGAGCAGTTGGCGCTGGCGGTTGAACAGGCAGGCGCGACCATTATCAACACCGGTATTGGCTGGCATGAGGCGCGTATTCCAACCATCGCCACCATGGTGCCACGCGCAGGTTTCAGTTGGGTGACCCGTAAGCTGATGGGGAAAGTACGCATCCCACTGATCACCACCAACCGCATCAACGATCCTGCGGTAGCAGAACAGGTATTGGCGGACGGCTGTGCAGACATGGTATCGATGGCCCGCCCGTTCCTGGCGGACGCTGCCTTTGTACAAAAGGCCGCGGAGGGCCGTGCCGACGAGATCAACACCTGTATTGGCTGCAATCAGGCTTGTCTCGACCAGATTTTTGAGGGCAAGCTCACCTCTTGCCTGGTTAATCCGCGCGCCTGCCGCGAAACCGAGATGCCGTTACTCCCGACAGAGAAACCAAAAAAACTGGCGGTCATCGGCGCAGGGCCTGCCGGGCTGGCATTTGCCACCACGGCTGCCAGCCGTGGCCACCGGGTGACGTTATTCGACGCTGCCGATCAGATTGGCGGTCAATTCAATATCGCCAAGCAAATTCCTGGCAAAGAGGAATTCCATGAAACCCTGCGCTACTTCCGCCGCCAACTGACGCTGCTTGAGGTGACGCTGAAACTGGGTACCTGGGTGACGGCAGCCGATCTGGCAGAATTTGACGAAGTGATCCTCGCCTGCGGCATCATACCGCGTACCCCGGACATCCCCGGTATCGATAGCGCCAAAGTGCTGACCTATCTGGACGTGCTGCGCGACAAAAAACCGGTCGGCCAACGGGTCGCGATTATCGGTGCCGGCGGTATCGGCTTTGATACCGCCGAGTACCTCAGCCAGCACGGCGTGTCGAGCAGCCTCGATCAGGCTGAGTTTAATCGTGAATGGGGCATCGACGGTCAGCTTAGCCAACGCGGCGGGCTAGCAGCACAGGGGCCGATCGCCGCGCACGCGGCCCGACAAATTTATCTGCTGCAACGCAAGACTAGCAAAGTCGGTGAAGGCTTGGGGAAAACAACGGGCTGGATCCACCGCACCAGCCTGGCGATGCGCGGTGTAAAAATGCTCAACAGTGTGAATTATCAGCGTATTGATGATGAAGGGCTGCATATCTTGCGCGCCGAGCAGGAAAGCTGCTTGCCGGTAGACACGGTGATTATCTGCGCCGGGCAAGAGCCACGTCGCGAGTTGCAGCAACCGCTGTTGGAAATGGGGAAAAGGGTGCATTTGATTGGCGGAGCGGATGTTGCCGCCGAGCTGGATGCGCGCCGCGCTATCGATCAGGGCACGCGGCTGGCGATGGCACTGTAGTGACAATAAGGGGCGCATTCACTGCGCCCCTTGATCGACTCAGTAACGTGCGCCAGATTTCACCGCTTTCAAGATCACGAACTTCTTGTTTGAGGCTATCAAGGTGCAATTACCGAACAAGCGTTTCAGCTTCTGGTGATAATCCAGATGGCGATTACCGACAATGCGCAGCTCGCCGCCCACCTGCAGGCACCGCTTGGCGTCACAGAACATCTGCCAGGCCGTGTGATCGGTGATCGCATGCTGCTGGTGGAACGGTGGATTACACAGCACCGCACGCACACTTTCACGTTCAATCCCCGCCAGCGAGTTGTTCACTTCAAACTGACAACGATCCATATCCTGCGGCAGGTTGTGCTCCACGTTCCGCTCACTGGAAGCCACCGCCATATAGGACTCATCAGCAAAGGTCACCTGTGCTTGCGGGTTCTGCATCAAGGCAGCCATACCGATGATGCCGTTACCACAGCCGAGATCGATGATATGGCCTTCAAGGTCATGCGGCAGATGATCCAGGAACAGGCGTGCACCAATATCCAGGTTGCTACGTGAGAACACGTTAGCGTGGTTGTGAATGATCCAATCCGTACCGTCCAGCACCCAATTGGTGGTTTCCGGCGTGGCTGGTGGCACGATGTCTGCAACTTCACAGAAGATTAACCGTGCTTTCTTCCAGGCCAGGCTAGTACGCGTCGGGCCAAGCACCTTTTCAAACAGCTGCATGGTCGAGGTGTGTACGTCACGTGCCTTGGCGCCAGCGATAATCACCGTGTCCGGCGCCACCACATTGCGCAACGCACGCAGTTGCTGTTCCAGCAAGGCCAGCGCCTTAGGAATACGGATCAATACCACCGCCGGTGATGCCGGCAGTTCGGCAAGGCTGTCCAACAGCGTAACCTGCTCTGGATCCAGTTCGTTGAGCTTCAGGTTATGGCGCGTTGCCAACTGGCTCATGTACGAATCGCTGATGCTGTATGGCTGATGACGGTGCAACGCACAGGCCAAAGTGCCAAAGTTGTCGTTGAAAATCAGCACCGGACGACCGTCGATGTTCACATTTTCAAGCTGTTGCAGCAGATATTCGTCCGCCGCTTCCCACGCCTGTAATTGGGTGGATTCTTCCTGTTGGGGATAACGTTCCAGCTCAAGTTGCTGTGTTCCCAGATCGAGTTGGCTCATTGCCCCTCCTGACTGATAAAATTTGGGCTGTTTATCCCCTAAAAACGTCCGGCAGTAAAATGTTTTTTCGGATAAATTGCGCATTCCCTCGCATCGCGTAAAACCAATCCCGATTTTCGCTTCTTTAAGCTATAGCATTCATTCCGCTTATTCTGAGTTGAACAATTTTCAACCTGACGTGATGTAACTTTAAATGTTACACTCATTCACCCAATGGAATGGGGAAGGAAATGATTTCATCTTTCCGAGACGGATACCTGGCGCAATTTTATAGGGAGGGTCGGCGCGATCGTTTGATCCCCTCAACCATTGAGCGCCAACTGGCTAGAAAACTCGATATGCTGGCTGCCGCGCAAAAAGAATGTGATTTATATAATCCGACCGGCAATTATTACAAACGTCTGTCCGGCCCCTTTCAAGGCTGGTCTAGTATGCGGGTGAATATTCAATGGCGTTTAATGTTTCAATGGCGCCATGATGCTGCTGAGCAAATTTACCTGGACCCGCACCAAGATACCTAGGCAACGGAGAACATATGTTAGAGACCTCAAGCCGAAAACCCACCACGGTCGGGGAAGTGCTGCAAGAAGAGTATTTAACACCACTGGGTATTGGCCAGGAAGATCTTGCAAGGGTCTTGGGAATCACCCGTGCGACGGTCAATCGCTTATGCAATGGGCATCGCCGCCTTAGCGTTACAGAAGCGAACCTGTTTGCCGACCTGTTCGAAACCACCGCCGATTTCTGGCTAAACCTGCAAGCGGCCCACGACCGTTGGGAAGCCCGACAGGCCAATGTGCAGCGCGAGCGCCTGCGTCCGATCATGGAAATATTGGGGCGTAATATTACCCATGCGTAACATAGAACTGACCTACCTGCAGGGCTACCCTGAACATCTGCAAAGCCAGGTGCAACAGTTGATCGACCAACAACGGTTGGGGGATGTGCTGTTGCAGCGCTATCCGCAGGTGCATGACTGCACCACCGACAAATCGCTTTATCAGTTTACCGTCGATCTGAAAAACCAATACCTGCGCAACGCCCAGCCACTGAGCAAAGTGGCCTACGACGGTAAAATCCAGGTGATGAAACACGCGCTTGGCATGCACACCGCCATTTCTCGCGTACAGGGCGGCAAGCTGAAGGCCAAAGCGGAAATTCGCGTGGCGACGGTATTCAAATTGGCACCGGAGCCGTTTCTACGCATGATCGTCGTGCATGAGCTGGCACACCTGAAAGAGAAGGACCATAACAAAGCTTTCTACAGCCTGTGCTGCCATATGGAACCCAATTACCATCAATTGGAGTTCGATACCCGGCTGTACCTGACTCACCTCTCCGTGTTTGGCGATCTGTATACCTGACGAGCCCCTGTGATACTCTGATTTCTAACGTCTGGGAACTGGAGATATCTATGATTCGCTTTGCTGTTGTTGGCACCAACTGGATTACGGAACGCTTTATCGACGCCGCACACGAAAGTGGCAAACTCACGCTGACCGCTGTCTATTCACGCAAGTTAGAACAGGCCCAGGCGTTTGGTGCCAACTACCACGTCAATGCGTTTTTCGATTCCCTTGAGGCAATGGCCCAGTCAGACGCGATAGATGCAGTTTACATCGCCAGCCCTAACGCCCTGCACTACTCGCAGGCACTGCTGTTCCTTAGCCATAAAAAGCACGTCATTTGCGAAAAGCCGATGGTATCCAACCTGCGCGAAGCCGAAAAGTTGGTGGCCTGCGCCCGCGAGAATCAGGTGGTGCTGTTCGAAGCCTTTAAAAGCGCTCACCTGCCGAATTTCTTGGCGTTACGGCAAGCGCTGCCCAAAATTGGTCGCCTGCGTAAAGCCTATATCAATTACTGCCAATACTCTTCACGCTATCCGCGCTATCTGGCAGGAGAGAACCCGAATACCTTCAATCCGCAGTTTTCCAACGGTTCGATCATGGACATTGGCTATTACTGTTTGGCCAGTGCCGTGGCGCTGTTCGGTGCGCCAAAGTCGGTCATTGCCAGCGCGTGTTTGCTGGACACCGGCGTTGATGCTCTCGGCACAGCTTGCCTCAACTACGGTGATTTCGACGTGACCATCTCTCATTCCAAAGTCAGCAATTCGGACATTCCAAGTGAGATCCAGGGTGAAGATGGCACGTTGGTGATTGAGAAAATCTCGGAGTGCCAGAACGTAGCGCTAACGCCCCGCGGGGGACATCGTCAGGATCTGACCCAGCCACAGCACATTAACACCATGCTGTATGAGGCACAGGTGTTCGCCGATTTGGTGGAGAAGCGGCAGGTAGAGCACCCTGGGTTAGAAAATTCGTTGATTATCGCCAACTTGTTGACCGAAATTCGCCGCCAGACTGGCGTCGTGTTTCCTGCCGATGGAGAATGACATGAAGCCATTATTACTGATGCAAACCGGCGATGCCCCAGACGTTATTCGCCGGGAGAAAGCCAATTTTGACGGCATGTTCCTGCAACAGGGAAACATTGACGCCGATCGTGTGCAGATTGTGCATCTTCCTGCTGGCGAACAACCTTTGCCCCCACAAAACTATTCTGGCGTGGTGATTACCGGTTCACCGGCCATGGTCACTGAACAATTACCCTGGAGCGAGCAGGCTGCCGAGTGGCTACGCCAGGCGATGCTCATTAAGCTGCCTATTTTTGGCGCCTGTTATGGCCACCAACTGCTGGCCTACGCGCTCGGCGGCGAAGTCGGCTACCACCCGCAAGGCATGGAGGTCGGTACGCTGGACATCGAACTGTTGCCCGCCGCCGCCAATGACCGGCGGATGGCAATGTTGCCACCGCGCTTCAAGGCGAACCTGATCCACTCCCAGAGCGTATTAACGCCCCCTGCCGGCGCCGTAGTGCTGGCACGTTCCCAGCAGGATGCTTATCAGATCCTGAGTTATGGCGATCACGTGCTGACGACGCAGTTCCACCCAGAGTTTAACGGCGCAGTGATGCACCAGTATCTGAGCTGGCTCGGCGAGCTGTACCCAGAACAACATGCGGAGTATCAGCTTAAGCAACAGCAGGTTAGCGATACGCCGTTCAGCCGGCTGCTGTTGCAAGGGTTTGTCGTCAGTTTGGGTGCGCAAAAAGCCTTGGCCGGGTAACGCAATAAACGTTGACCGCTGACACATTTTGCATTACTTTCTGCCCTGCAAAGGGGAGTAACTTTTATACCTAATAGATTTCAAGGTGCGGCAAGGCGGCAACCGAAGGAATCCTTAGGAACTTACTTAAGTAAGTGACTGGGGTGACAGAGGGAAGACAACGCAGCAGCGGCTTGAAAGATGAAGGGTATCTTGCCGGTCAATCGTCATTACGGTGCGTAAGCACCCGGTTACCGGGCAACCTGATGTCAGGGCGCACTATCGGTGCACCTTCATCAACGTTGTAAGTGAGACCTTGCCGGAAGGCGAGGTTTGCTTGCAGCGTTCATAAGAGCGGCTAGCGTCTTCCGACGTTGGCCGTTTTTGTTTTTGAAGGATACCTCTGATGATGAATACCGTTGGCACACCTTGGTTATGGGGCAGCTTTGCCGCCATCATAGTTGTGATGCTCGCAATCGACTTACTGCTGCAAGGCCGCAAAGGCGCACACACCATGACGCTAAAGCAGGCCGCCAGTTGGTCGCTGGTGTGGGTCAGCCTGTCTCTGCTGTTCAACCTGGGTTTTTGGTACTACCTGAACCAGACCGCAGGGCGCGCTGTTGCCGATACTCAGGCGCTGGCCTTCCTCACCGGTTATCTGATCGAAAAAGCGTTGGCGGTTGATAACGTCTTCGTCTGGCTGATGCTGTTCAGCTACTTTGCCGTACCAGCCAACCTGCAGCGTCGGGTATTGATTTTCGGCGTACTGGGCGCGATTGTGCTGCGTACTATCATGATTTTTGCCGGTAGCTGGCTGGTAACCCAGTTCCAGTGGTTACTGTATTTGTTCGGCGCTTTCCTGCTGTTCACCGGTATCAAGATGGCGCTGGCGAAGGAAGACGATTCGGCGATTGGCGACAAACCCTTGGTGAAGTGGCTGCGCAGCCACCTGCGTATGACCGATAACCTGGAAGGTGAGCGTTTCTTCGTGCGCCGCAACGGCGTGTTGTTTGCGACACCGCTGGTATTGGTACTGATACTGGTGGAGCTGAGTGACGTGATCTTTGCCGTCGACAGCATCCCGGCAATCTTTGCCGTCACTACGGATCCGTTTATCGTTCTGACTTCTAACCTGTTCGCCATCATGGGGCTGCGTGCTATGTACTTCCTGCTGGCTAACGTGGCAGAACGTTTCTCGATGCTGAAGTACGGCCTGTCGATCATTTTGATGTTTATCGGCGTCAAAATGTTGATTATCGACTTCTTCCATATCCCGATCGGCGTTTCGCTCGGTGTCGTGGCCGGTATCCTGACGCTGACCCTGCTGATCAACGCCTGGGTTAACCGCCGTAACGACCGTTTGGCTAATAATAAAGCACCATAATCTGTTATCCGGGGCGCTAGTCGCCCCGTGATTGTTTGGCAATTCATCCCAAACGCCAAATGTTATTGCGATCACACAAATGTAATCAGAATGTTATCAAGAGTTGATCCGCCCTCAGAATTTCACCGCTGACCCTTTCCAACCCCATCCGTTTACTGAATACTGATTAAGCAAACACACTTGGTTACAGATTCAAATAAAGTTGTCCGGTGGCGTTCCCGCCGAGGTGACAAAGTCTGTACGCAACATCATCGGGAAAAAGCATCATGCAAAAATTACTACAACGGATCGTACAGGGCAGCCTGGTTAAACAAATCATGATCGGCCTGGTGGCCGGCATCATTGTTGCGTTGGTCTCACCGGCAACGGCTTCAGCCGTTGGGCTGCTGGGCGCGCTGTTCGTCGGGGCATTAAAAGCGGTAGCGCCTGTGCTGGTGCTGGTATTGGTTATGGCGTCAATCGCCAACCATAAACACGGCCAGAAGACGAACATCCGTCCGATCCTGTTCCTTTATCTGTTGGGCACCTTCGCTGCCGCGCTGGTGGCGGTTGTCGTCAGCTTTATGTTCCCGTCCAATCTGGCGCTGGTGGCCGGTAATGCGGATATCAACCCGCCGGGCGGTATTATTGAAGTGCTAAAAGGCCTGTTACTGAGCGTGGTTGCCAACCCGTTCCAGGCACTGATTAGCGCCAACTATATCGGCATTCTGGCTTGGGCCGTGGGCCTGGGCCTCGCACTGCGCCACGCTTCCGAAACCACTAAATCGCTGATTAACGATCTGTCACACGCGGTAACCATGGTGGTGCGCGCGGTGATCCGTTGCGCACCGCTCGGCATCTTCGGTCTGGTGGCCTCGACGCTGGCGGATACCGGTTTCGGTGCGCTGTGGGGTTATGCCCAACTGCTGGTGGTGCTGATCGGCTGTATGTTGCTGGTAGCGCTGGTGCTGAACCCGCTGATCGTTTACTGGAAAATTCGCCGTAACCCTTATCCGCTGGTCTTTGCTTGCCTGCGTGAGAGTGGCGTGACCGCGTTCTTCACCCGCAGCTCAGCCGCCAATATTCCCGTGAATATGGAGCTGTGCAAAAAGCTGAATCTGAACGAAGACACCTACTCGGTTTCTATCCCGCTGGGTGCCACTATCAATATGGCCGGTGCGGCAATCACCATTACCGTGCTCACGCTGGCTGCGGTCCACACTCTGGGAATTCCCGTTGATATTCCGACTGCACTGCTGCTGAGCGTTGTCGCTGCCGTCTGTGCCTGTGGTGCTTCCGGCGTGGCCGGCGGTTCGCTGCTGCTGATTCCATTGGCCTGTAACATGTTCGGTATCCCGAACGATGTGGCCATGCAGGTCGTTGCTGTCGGCTTTATTATCGGTGTACTGCAAGACTCCGCCGAAACGGCACTGAACTCCTCTACCGACGTGCTGTTCACTGCTGCGGCCTGCCAGGCAGAAGACCAGCGTTTGGCGGATGAAGACCCACTGAGAGTGCGTTAATTCCTGATACGATTGTACAAGGCGCCCGTTATCGGGCGCTTTTTTTCGGCGCCAGCAAAGCAGATACCGCAGCTTTACAATGTCACCCCGCTTTTAAAAATCGCTAATTCACGAAAGTCATTCACTTCGTTACACGTCGCCTGACCATTGGCGATCGCCACGATGAGATCGACAAATGCCTCCAGTAGGCTGTCCATTGATGTCCCGTGGATCAACTTGCCGGCATCAAAGTCGATCCAGTGGGGCTTCTTCGCCGCCAGTTCGCTGTTAGTGGCCAACTTAACCGTAGGAACAAAGCCACCATAGGGCGTACCACGCCCGGTACTGAACAACACCATGTGACAGCCCGCCCCCGCCAACGCACTGGTCGCCACCGCATCATTGCCGGGGGCACTCAGCAAGTTTAAGCCAGGTTGCCGCAATCGCTCGCCATACTTGAGTACATCCACGACCTGACTCTGCCCCGCTTTCTGCGTGCAACCAAGGGACTTCTCCTCCAGCGTGGTGATACCACCCGCTTTGTTGCCCGGTGAGGGATTTTCATAAATGGGCTGATTATGAGCGATAAAATACTGTTTAAAATCGTTAACCATGCTGACGGTCTTTTCGAAGGTTGCCCGATCGCGGCACCGGCTCATCAAGATCCGCTCGGCACCAAACATCTCTGGTACTTCTGTCAGCACCGTTGTGCCACCGTTAGCGATCAGGTAATCGGAAAAACGGCCCAGCAACGGATTGGCAGTGATGCCTGATAAACCGTCCGAACCACCGCATTCCAGGCCAAACTTCAACTCACTCAGTTTACCTGGCTGCCGGCGATCATCGCGCATCACCTGATACAACGCATGTAGCTGCTCGAGGCCCGCTTCCACCTCGTCATCCTGTTGTTGGCACACCATAAAGCGCACCCGCGATTCATCGATTGCACCCAGCGTACTGCGAAAAACATCTACCTGATTGTTTTCACACCCGAGTCCAATCACCAACACCGCGCCCGCGTTTGGGTGTCGCACCATATTTTGCAGCATGGTTCGGGTATTGTCGTGATCCTGCCCCAGTTGCGAACAGCCAAACGGGTGGCTGAACAGATGCACGCCATCGATCCCCGCCGCATTTTGGGTTTCCTTTAAAAAACGCTGTTGGATCTGCCGGGCAATACCGTTAACACAGCCAACGGTCGGCACAATCCACAACTCGTTGCGGATCCCGACCTCTCCGCTGCTACGACGATAAAGATGTACCTTTCGGTCTGCTGACTGCGGGGGCAGTGATGGAAAAGCAGGTTGGTACAGATAACTGTCCAGATCGCTCAGATTGGTTTTGGCATTTTGTGAGTGGATATGCTCACCGGGTGCGATAGCGTCCAATGCATGCCCGATCGGCAAACCGTATTTGGTGATCGCCTCACCGGCCGCTATGGGTTTCAGCGCAAACTTGTGTCCGCGAACCACCGCTTGCGACAGCACAATGTCCTGAGCCTCTACACGCAGCGTTTCGCCTGCGGCCAGGTCACGCAGTGCCACCGCGACATTGTCCAGTGAATGAATTTTTACCGTGCTTTGCATAATCCCGCCTTGGGCAACCGCTATGCCAGTTCAATGGCAAAATAGTTTTTGGCATTGTCGAAGCAGATATTTCTCACCATCTGACCTAGCAGCGTGATGTCCGCCGGGGCTTCCCCCTCTTCCACCCAACGACCGATCATCTGGCACAGGATGCGACGGAAGTATTCATGGCGGGTATAAGACAAGAAACTGCGACTGTCGGTCAGCATGCCGACAAAACGGCTCAATAACCCCAGTTGCGCCAACTGTGTCATCTGCCGCTGCATACCGTCTTTCTGATCGTTGAACCACCAACCGGAACCAAACTGCATTTTGCCCGGCGTGCCTTCTCCCTGGAAGTTACCGACCATGGTGCCGATCACCTCGTTGTCGCGCGGATTGAGGCAGTACAGGATCGTTTTCGGTAACCCACCTTGACGCGCCTGGGCGTCCAGCAAGCGTGAAAGCGGCTCCGCCAGCGGCCGATCGTTAATCGAGTCGAAGCCGATATCCGGTCCCCGGCTTGCCAGCATGCGGCTGTTATTATTACGCAAAGCACCAATATGGTATTGCTGCACCCATTCACGGCGTTGATATTCAGCAGCCAGGAACACCAGCACGGCGCTTTTAAACTGGGCGCTTTGCTCCGGTGTCGGCAGTTTGCCACTCAGACGTGCCGCTAAAATAGCGTCTAATGTCGCTTCGTCCGCTTCGCCATACACCACCACATCCAGCGCATGGTCAGCCACCTTGCAGCCGTGGGCAGCAAAGTGATCCATACGCTTTTTCAATGCGTCACACAGGGCACTGAAACGACCAATATTGATATCCGCCGCCGCTTCCAGCTTTTGCAGGTAATCATTGAAACCCGGCGCATCAATATTGAACGCCTTATCCGGTCGCCAGCTTGGCAATACTTTGATATCGAAACTGCCATCGGCGGCAATGGCTTTGTGGTGGCGCAGATCGTCGATGGGATCATCTGTCGTGCCGACCATTTTCACGTTCATTTGCTGCATGATGCCACGCGCCCTGAAATCATCCTGCGCCAGTAACGCATTACCGCGCTGCCAGATATCGTCCGCCGTCGTCGGGGAAAGTAACGTTCCTGTGATACCGAACGGGCGGCGCAGCTCCAGGTGTGTCCAGTGGTATAGCGGGTTACCGATGGTGTGAGGCACAGTGGCGGCCCAAGCGTCGAATTTCTCACGATCGCTGGCATCCCCGGTACACAACCGTTCCGCTACGCCGTTAGTGCGCATCGCGCGCCATTTGTAGTGATCGCCTTTTAGCCAGATCTCATACAAATTATTGAAACGGGTATTCTCGGCAATCTGTTCCGGGGGTAAATGACAGTGATAGTCAAAGATCGGCTGGTCCGCAGCATAATCATGATACAAACGCCGGGAGAATTCGGTATCTAACAGAAAATCTTCACTTAAAAACGTCGCCATATCTGGCTCCTCACCTTGCTTGTCGTTCTGCGACTCTGTTCAATTCGACAAAGTTATCACACCAATTTAACCGAGCGTCCAGCAAAATATCACTCTGCGTAGCGACTAGGCCCTCTTCAAAAGGCCATTAACCGGCATTTTTGCGGCAAAAAACGGCACAAATCGCATAATTATCCCGCAAACAGTATTGCCCAATTGAAAAACGGCTTTTGTGATATCACTCAACTTTTAAATCTGTATGACAAGTTATTGTCTCGCCACCCAGTCGTTCATGCGGCGGGAATACGTCGGTGACGGACAGGCCGGCGCAGAACAACGAAAAGGGATCACCCCCTACACGCTGCTGCCATCTCGGCACTGCCTATTGAAGACTGGGAGACATTTCGGATGCGTAAAATTAAAGGGTTACGCTGGTACATGATCGGCTTGGTGACCATCGGCACCGTGCTGGGTTACCTGACCCGCAACGCCATTGCCGTCGCAGCACCGACGCTGGAAGGCACCTTACATATCACCACGCAGCAGTACTCATACATCGTCGCGGCCTATTCCGCCTGCTATACCCTGATGCAGCCAGTGGCGGGATACGTACTGGACGTTTTAGGGACCAAAGTGGGATACGCCATGTTCGCTATCCTGTGGGCCCTGTTTTGCATGGGCACCGCGCTCGCCAACAGTTGGGGTGGACTAGCGCTGGCACGCGGCGCCGTGGGTATGGCGGAAGCAGCGATGATCCCCGCCGGGCTGAAAGCCAGCAGCGAATGGTTCCCAGCCAAAGAACGATCCATTGCTGTGGGTTATTTTAACGTAGGTTCGTCGATCGGCGGCATGCTCGCCCCGCCGTTAGTGGTCTGGGCCATCGTTGCGCACAGCTGGGAAATGGCGTTTATCATCACCGGTGTGCTAAGCCTGATCTGGGCCATCTGTTGGCTGATTTTCTACAAACACCCGAAGGATCAGAAGAAACTCAGCAATGAAGAGCGCCATTACATCCTCAATGGCCAGGAGGCTCAACACCAAACCGATAATGCCAAGAAAATGTCTGCCTGGCAGATTGTGCGCAACCGCCAGTTCTGGGGCATCGCGCTCCCTCGATTTTTGGCGGAGCCTGCCTGGGGAACGTTCAATGCCTGGATCCCGCTATTCATGTTCAAAGCCTACGGTTTTAACCTGAAAGAGATCGCCATGTTTGCCTGGATGCCGATGCTGTTCGCCGATCTCGGCTGCATCGTTGGCGGATATCTGCCACCGTTTTTCCAAAAGCACTTTAAGGTGAACCTGATCGTGTCGCGCAAACTGGTGGTCACTCTGGGTGCGGTGCTCATGATTGGCCCCGGCATGATCGGTTTGTTCACGAGCCCTTATGCGGCTATCGCGCTGTTATGCGTCGGCGGTTTTGCTCATCAGGCACTGTCCGGGGCACTGATTACCCTGTCTTCTGACGTCTTTGGTCGCAACGAGGTCGCCACCGCCAATGGCCTGACCGGCATGGCTGCCTGGACCGCCAGCACGCTGTTTGCTCTGGTGGTCGGTGCATTGGCAGATACTCTGGGGTTCAGCCCATTGTTTGCAGCGCTGTCGGTATTCGATATTCTCGGCGCCATTGCTATCTGGACCCTCTTGCAAAATCGACCGGCAACCCCGCCGACAGAAGATGCCCTGCAACCGGAACCCGCACGCAGTTAATCCCGCCGCCCGGCCACCGCGCCGGGCGCTCCCTAGCCGTCACTGGTAGCTCCACCGGATAAGTGGTATAACAAATCTATGGTTATGCCCCCTCTCTACCCTAAGAGCATTCACTATGGAATTCACTGAAACCAGACGCCTGTACCAACAACTGGCCGCCGAGCTTAAGCAACGTATTGAGAGTGGCCGATACCCTGTGGGCGATAAACTGCCGGCCGAGCGTTACATTGCCGAAGAAATGAATGTCAGCCGTACCGTAGTGCGGGAAGCCATCATCATGCTGGAAGTGGAAGGCTACGTTGACGTACGCAAAGGCTCCGGGATCCACGTGATGTCCAACCAGCAGAAAAATCTGGTCGTGCCGGGCGACAGCATTGAGTTCGCCACCGCCGGCCCCTTTGAGCTTCTGCAGGCGCGCCAACTGATCGAAAGTAATATTGCGGAATTTGCGGCTACCCAAGTCACCAAGCAAGACATCGTTCAATTGATGGAGATTCAGGAGCAAGCCCGTAAGGAAGATCGCTTTCGTGATTCACAGTGGGATCTGAAATTCCACGTGCAGGTGGCGCTCGCTACCCAAAATACCGCCATGGCCACAATCGTAGAAAAAATGTGGGTGCAACGCGTCAATAACCCTTATTGGATCAAGCTGCATGAACACATCGACGATCGCTCAATTGCCAGTTGGTGTGACGATCACGATCAGATCCTTAAGGCGTTGATTCGCAAAGATCCCCATGCTGCCAAACTGGCCATGTGGCAACACCTGGAAAACACCAAGCAGATGCTGTTCAACGCCACCAGCGACGATTTCGAATATAACGCTGACCGCTATCTGTTCGCCGATAATCCGGTGGTGCATCTGGACAATGCAGCCGCAGAAAATAAATAGCCCAGGCGGTCAAAAATCGTCGGGTTATGTCAGGTATTGTAAAATCCGCTGAATCGATGCCTGAACCGCAGTTTGCCGTGTAGTATTTCACCGATGGCAACGTAGATTTCCCTGTTGCCAATCGTGCTATTTTGTTAGAGTTGAGCCACTTTTTTTACCCTCTGCTACGGGGCGGGACGCGAATAAATGCGCTGGTTGTTTGCCATGCTTATTGCTCTTTTCTGCTGGACCGGTTCGGTCTCCGGCCAAAAGCTATGCGCGACGACTCCCACAGCATTGAACAGTCAGCCATTGTTCGCTGATACAACGCTTTCCTCTTCTGACTTGGTTTACCAGTCACCTGCAGAACTGCGGCGCAAACCGCCCGGCAAGGTGCCGCTCCTGTTGCCGCGGGTGCATTCTTACCCCGGTTCATTGACAGCCTCAGCCCAATGGCTGCCGGTCTATACTCAGACCACAACCTTAGGCTACCGCACTCGGCTCCCGCGCCAGACCTCACCTGCGCTAAACCGGCTTGCCCAGGTCAATTGGGCACTGCACGCCCCGCAGCGGCAGAACAGGCTGGGTGGCTGGAAAGAAAGTAATATGCTTTACCGTGGCACGCTGACTTACCACTCTTGACCGGTGTCGCACCGATTAGAACCCACTAAAAAGCAACGCCGTTTCATCGTTACCAGCAGTCAGGATCGCCCGCGCGCTCTTCGCCCACTTCCGATCCGCCGCTGAGACACAAACAAACAATGACGTTTTAGGAACACCGGATGGACATCATTAAAGAACTGTTACATGCCTTATGGCAGCAGGATTTTGAGACGCTGGCGAACCCTTCGCTCGTGTGGACCCTCTACGTCCTGCTGTTTATGATCCTGTTCCTGGAAAATGGCCTGCTGCCCGCGGCGTTTCTGCCGGGCGACAGCTTGCTGATCCTGGTTGGCGTGTTGATCGCCAAAGGCACCATGAATTTCCCGCTCACCATTTTTATCCTGACCGTCGCCGCCAGCCTGGGGTGCTGGGTCAGCTACATACAAGGTAAGTGGCTCGGCAATACGCGAACGGTGCAGGGCTGGCTATCGCATCTGCCGGCGCACTATCACCAACGCGCGCATCAATTGTTCCACCGTCACGGACTTTCCGCCCTGTTGGTTGGTCGTTTCCTGGCGTTTGTCCGTACCCTGCTGCCAACCATTGCCGGCCTCTCCGGTTTGAGCAATGCGCGTTTCCAGTTCTTTAACTGGATGAGTGGCCTGCTGTGGGTGGTGATCCTGACGTCTCTGGGCTTTGCGTTGGGCAAGACTCCGGTGTTTCGCAAATATGAAGACCAGTTAATGTTCTGCCTGATGCTGCTGCCGTTAGTGTTACTGGTTGTCGGGCTGGTCGGCTCGTTGATTGTGCTGTGGCGTAAGAAACGCTCAGACAGCCAAAATCAGGGGAAAGGGGCGTGATGACAAAGCGCCCGCGCTGGCAGTATGTTCTGCTGATTGCGCTCGCTTTGCTGGCGCTCGCCACGCTCTTGGTGCCTTGCATGGTGCGCACTGAAAGCGAACTTCGCATTCGTGCTGGCCAGCAAGGCCTTTCGCTGCCCGACGGTTTTTATGTTTATCAGCGCTTGGATCAGCGTGGTATTCGCATCAAAAGCATTACCCCGGAGGGCGATGGTTTGGTGATTCGCTTGGACTCACCCGAACAACAATTGTTGGCACGTGAGGCACTGCAAACCATTCTGCCGCCGGGATACATTATCGCCCTGAGCGAATCCCCTGTTCCTACCCATTGGGTGCGTGAATTTGCGCGCGCCCCACTCAATCTGGGATAATACCCCTTCATATGAAGGGTTTTCCTTTCATATCGTCCGCAGCTCAATTAATCACCAATCAAGACTCAACTGTGGCGGATTCTTTGGGGTCTTCACGATTTATGGCTATGCTAAAGGTTAGCGTCAGTCAGCAGCGTAAGACTCCTGTCGCACTGCCTTTGTGGCAGTCTGGAACGGTGGATGTGTGCCAATGCATCCCATTAACAAGGAACTGATAGCATGAAATTACGCCAATCGATGTTACTGGCTCTCCCATTATTCGCCCTCCCTGCCCTGTCGTTTGCAGCAGAGGACGGCTGTGCCATCAAGGCACAAAATATTCAACAACAGATCGATTACGCTACCCAACACGGCAATACCCAGCGTGTTGCCGGTTTGAAGAAAGCGTTGAATGAAGTGCAAACCCATTGCACACCGGCCAGTCTGCAGGCCGATCGTCAGAAAAAAATTGACGAAAAACAACGCAAAGTGACTGAGCGTCAGCAAGAGCTGAAAGAAGCTCAGCAGACCGGCAATCTGGAAAAAGTCGCCAAGAAACAGAAAAAGCTGGCTGAAGCTCAAGCAGAGCTTAAGCAAGCCCAAGCGGAATAATTTTTTTACACCAGCGGATTTATCGCTGAGAGCCGCGTCATACGGGATTTTCATTGCATATAAAATGGATGCTTAGTGATATCAGCTACCCATCCGCCCTTTGCTCCGGCGAAAAAATCCGCTATGTTGAAAGTCTGTCGAAGTTAACGTTAAGGAATAATCACATGGCACATGATTCAAATGCAGAGAACTTACGCGCTGAACTTAAATCCTTAGCCGATACGTTGGAAGAAGTGTTGAACTCTTCCACCGATAAGCCAAAAGCAGAACTGGAAAAACTGCGTTCCAAAGCAGAAGGCGCATTGAAAGATACCCGCGCACGCCTGAGCGATGCTGGCGACAAAATTGCCTCTCAGACCAAACAGATCGCAGGTCAGGCCGACGATTACGTGCGTGATAATCCGTGGACCGGCATCGGTATCGGCGCTGCCGTTGGCGTGGTGTTGGGCGTTCTGCTCGCGCGTCGTTAATTATGGCTGAACAACCACAAGGCCGCGAGGGCCCCGCTAAAGGGGTCCTGGACATCGGGCAGCGCATCATCACTATTCTGGTCGGTATGGTGGAAACACGCGTACGACTGGCCGTGGTCGAGCTGGAAGAGGAGAAAGCCAACCTTATTCAGTTATTGATCATGGCCGGTATGACGCTGTTGTTCACGGCATTTGGCCTGATGAGCCTACTGATCCTGATATTCTGGGCTATCGATCCGGTTTACCGCTTGATCGCATTAGGTACCACCACTGGCGTACTGTTGTTCCTGGCCATTGTCGGCACCATTTGGACGCTGGTCAAAGCGCGGCGCTCTACGCTGCTTGGCGCTTCGCGCAAACAATTGGAAATAGACCGTTCCCAGTTGGAGGGTGAACAATGAATCGCCGCCGCTATCTGGAATGGAGGAAAGAGAAGCTGATTAACAAGATCCAGCAGCAAAGGCTGGATCTTGCTGACAACAAAACTCTGTGGCTGGAAAAGACCGAACGTATCGATCGCGGCTGGCAAACCATTTTTGGCCTGCGTAAATATCTGGTGGTCGGTTCAAGTGTGATGGCACTGTACGGTGTACGCCATCCCAGCAAGCTGATTCGCTGGTCTCGTCGCGCCTTTGCCGCAATTAGCACTATCCGATTGATCCAGAAAACCTTTTCCTCGAAATAACCTGTCTCACTTTCTTCAAAACTTCCGTTGTTAAGCCCGCCTTTTCACAGAAACATCACGTTTCTGTCGGTGAAGGTTGGGCAACATTCTGATTACCCTCCATTTGTTAGCAGGCTAAAGATTCAGTTTTTTTGAAAAAATACGACAGTTTTACTTGCTAACAAAGCATCCGCTTCCCGATTAACATTCACTCCATCGATACGAAACGGGCAGGACAGGGTCAGATACCCGGCATACCACCCACTGACATGAAAACGCCAAGACTGGCAAACAAAAATTACTTTGGAGTAGATGATGAAAAAATTAGAAGATACAGGTTTGCTGGTTGCTCGTATTCTGATGCCAATCCTGTTTATCGTGGCAGGCTACGGCAAAATGGGTGATGCCTATGCCGGTACCCAACAGTATATGCAATCGATGGGCGTCCCTGGCTTCTTGCTGCCATTGACCATTCTGCTGGAGTTTGGCGGCGGTCTGGCAATTCTGTTCGGCTTCCTGACCCGTACAGTGGCACTGTTCACCGCCGGTTTTACCATCCTGACTGCGCTGTTGTTCCATACTAACTTTGCAGAAGGCGTAAACCAGCTGATGTTCATGAAAAACCTGACCATCGCCGGCGGCTTCATCGTCCTGGCCGTAGCAGGCCCAGGCGGTTTCAGCATCGACCGCATTCTGAACAAAAAGTGGTAAGATTTTAAGACCGATTCAGGGTCCGGCATGCCGGACCCTTCTGCTTTTTTCACTCGGACACGAAGGAGATTCCCATGGGACAACTCGTCGATGGCGTTTGGCAAGACACCTGGTATGACACCTCATCTACCGGAGGCCGTTTCAAACGCTCAACCTCTCAGTTCCGCAATTGGGTGACCGCTGACGGTCAACCGGGCGAACACGGAGTCGGAGGTTTTAAAGCGGAGAAAGATCGTTATCACCTGTACGTTTCCCTCGCCTGCCCTTGGGCACACCGCACTCTGCTGATGCGCAAATTGAAAGGGCTCGAGCACATCATTCCCGTTTCCGTGGTGCATCCGCTGATGTTGCAAAACGGCTGGACCTTCGGCACCGACTTCCCGGAAGCGACAGGCGACAGCCTGTACCACTCGGATTTCCTCTACCAGCTTTACTTGCGCGCCGACAAACACTATACCGGCCGCGTGACGGTACCGGTGCTGTGGGATAAACAACAGCAAACCATCGTCAGTAACGAATCCGCCGATATCATCCGGATGTTCAACAGCGCATTTGATGGCGTAGGCGCACGTGCTGGCGATTACTACCCGGCAGAGCTACGCGGAAAAATCGATGAGTTAAACGGTTGGATTTACGATCAGGTCAATAACGGGGTGTACAAAGCGGGTTTTGCAACCAGCCAGGCAGCCTATGATGAAGCGGTAAACGGGGTATTTGATGGGCTCGCACGGTTGGAGCAAATATTGGGGCAACAACGCTATCTGACCGGTGAACGCCTTACCGAGGCTGACCTGCGCCTGTGGACCACGCTAGTGCGTTTCGATCCGGTGTATGTCACCCACTTTAAATGCGACAAACACCGCATCAGCGATTATCTCAACCTCTATGGCTTCCTGCGGGACATTTATCAGATGCCCGGCATTGCCGAAACGGTCAGTTTGCCGCACATCCGTAATCATTATTACCGCAGTCACGCCACCATCAATCCGCACGGTATTATTTCCATCGGCCCGGCACAGGATTTGGACGAACCCCATGGTCGGGACACGCGTTTCGGCTAAAACATTCCCCCTCGCCTTACCGGCGAGGGGGAATGAACTACTGTCGTTCCAACTGCGCAAACAGCCGCGGAATTTCGCGCAGGAACCAGGCTTTTGCCTCTCCCATGCTGTCACGCCGCCAAGCCATGATGATATCAGCCTCACGGCTGTATTCCGGCCCCACAACGCGCAGGCGCCCCTCTTCAATGTCCTTTTCGACCATCGGGTAAGGCATGGTCGCCACACCCAAGCCTGCCAGCAGGGCCAGACGCTTGTCTTCAATGGTGCTGACCGTCAGCCGCTGCTGTTTATCCAACAGTTGCACCGTCAATACCGGCCGTTCCCGGGCGGTATCCGCTACCGCAATACCGCGGTACTTCACTCGCGTCAATTCGGATAACGGCTCAGGCTCAAGGTGGATCGGGTGGTTCGGCGCGGCAACATATACGCTCATCACTTTGTACAGCTTACGGGTGTTGATTTCTGACGAGGCGCGGAAATGCATGTCCGGGGCGATAACGATATCGGCACGCCCCTGCTCCAGCCTTTCCCAGGCACCTGCCAGCACCTCGGTGAAAATTGACACCTGGGTATTCGCCTTTAGGGCCAATTTGTCGACCAGCGGAAATAACTTGCTCGGCGGCGACAGCGCTTCGCTGACGATCGTCAGATGGGTTTCCCAACCACGCGCCAAGGCTTCGGCATCCGTAGTCAGCTTGTCTGCGGCTTCCAACAGTACCCGACCACGCTCCAGCAACATGCGCCCAACATTGGTGAACTTAGTACGGTGACCGGAACGGTCGAACAGCACCACGTCCAATTCTTCTTCCAATTTTTGCATGGTGTAGCTGAGTGCCGACGGCACGCGCCCCAGCTCATCGGCTGCCGCAGCGAAGCTACCACGTCGGTCGATCGCATCCATAACCCTTAACGCTTCTAGCGTTAACGCCCGATCTCTGGCCATCGAATCTCTCTGTCAGGAAATTTGAATATGCCGACCAGATTAACTGGCTAACAATCCGGCGTCCAGATGCTTACCATCTTAATATACCCAATAGGTTTCTGGCGGCAGCGAGACAGTGGTCGAGATAAGCCAAAACAGCAGCAACCAGAACGATGAAGGGAAGAATAAATTTAGAGAGCCGATTGCCATGATTACATGCAGAACAGCACAACAATGCGGGCAAGCTGACTTTGGTTGGCTGCAGGCTCGCTACACCTTTTCTTTTGGACATTATTTCGATCCCAAGCTGATGGGCTACGCCTCACTACGGGTGCTGAATCAGGAGGTGCTGGCGCCAGGTGCGTCATTCCAGCCACGCACCTATCCCAATGTGGATATCCTGAATCTGATCTTGCAGGGGAAGGCCGAATACCGCGACAGCGACGGCAACACGGTGAATGCTCAGGCTGGTGAAGCCTTACTGTTGTCCACACAGCCTGGTCTGAGTTACAGCGAGCAGAACATCAGCAACGATACGCCACTGACCCGTTTGCAACTCTGGCTGGACGCCTGCCCAGAGCGCAGCAACGAGCGTGTACAGCGCCTGATGCTGCCAGAGGCCGGTCTGACGCTGCTGGCTTCGCCTGATGGCGCACAGGGCAGTCTGCAACTGCGCCAACAAGTGTGGATTCATCATTTGGATTTACAACCCGGCGAGCAGCAGACACTGGCGCTGAACGGACCGCGTGCCTATTTGCAGTCGATCCACGGCACCATTGAAGCCCATGGCGAACGTCACGACGGCCAACGGCTAACCTGCGGTGATGGAGCGTTTATCCATGAGGAAAACCGACTGACTATCCGCGCTAAAACGCCACTGCGCGCACTGTTGATCGATTTGCCGGTGTGAATGATCTTCTGAATGGAAAAAACCCCGCGTAACGCAAGTTACGCGGGGTTTTCTTTATAGAGGGAGTTGACCGGTAAGCCGGGTTCTGTCGTGGACAGTCATTCCTCTAGGCCAGCAATCGCTCACTGGCTCAAGCAGCCTACCCGGGTTCAGTACGGGCCGTACCATGTGAACCCCTATTTGGCCTTGCTCCGGGTGGAGTTTACCGTGCCACGAACTGTTGCCAGTCGCGCGGTGCGCTCTTACCGCACCCTTTCACCCTTACCTGATCCCGCTTGCGCGGGCCATCGGCGGTTTGCTCTCTGTTGCACTAGTCGTAGGCTTGCGCCTCCCAGGCGTTACCTGGCACCCTGCCCTATGGAGCCCGGACTTTCCTCCCCTCCACCTGTCTCCCCCGAAAGGGACGGCAGTGAAGCGGCGACTGTCTGGTCAACTCCGGCGCGGATAGTAGCGTCGTGCTCACGGCAGGTCAACCGCTTTACTGTTCTTGTTGCTCTAACGCGTACTTATACAACGCATTTTTCTTCACGCCGTGGATTTCTGCCGCCAGCGCTGCCGCTTTTTTCAATGGCAGTTCTTTTTGCAGCAATGCCAGCGTACGTAGCGCCTCCAGCGGTAATGCATCTTCCTGCACCTTGTGGCCTTCTACGATAAGCACCATTTCGCCGCGGCGACGGACTTCATCTTCCTGCACCCAGGCCAGTAGCTCACCAACCGGTGCGCCGGTGATCGATTCCCAGGTCTTGGTCAATTCACGCGCCAATACCACATAGCGTTGTGGCCCCCACACGGTCACCATGTCCTGCAAACTTTCCAACAACCGGTGAGTTGATTCGTAGAAAATCAACGTGCGCGGTTCCTCTGCCAGCGCCATCAGCGTATCCTTACGCCCCTTGGTTTTCGCCGGCAGGAACCCTTCGTAACAGAAACGGTCTGAAGCAAGGCCTGCGGCGCAGAGTGCGGTGGTTGCCGCGCAAGCCCCTGGCAAGGGGACGACCCGAATGCCGGCTTCACGACAACGGCGTACCAGGTGGTAGCCGGGATCGTTGATCAAGGGGGTACCTGCGTCGGAAACCAGCGCGATGCTCTGGCCTTCCTGCAATTTCGCCAGCAGTTGATCGGCTTTTTGCTGTTCGTTATGGTCGTGCAGCGCAAACAACCGCGCGCTAATCGCAAAGTGTTGCAGCAGCAACCCGGTATGGCGCGTGTCCTCGGCCGCAATCAGATCAACGCTTTTCAGTACCTCTAACGCACGATGGGTTATATCCCCTAAATTGCCGATTGGGGTGGGCACCACATACAGTGTTGATGCAGAAATGACTGATTGTTGGTGTTGATTCATTGTTTCATCCGAGTTGCCGATTTAATATTAAGCATCTTGAAAAAAACATCACTGGATACAGTATGCTTTCCTCAACATTCGTTCGTACCAAAGCAGGGCGTTCAAAGCCTGTCCGACTTACCGCAGTTATCGCGGCAGCTCTTTTCCTCGCAGGCTGCCCGAGTCAGGCCCCGCAGACGCCGCCCGCTAATATACAGGACGAAGCGAGCGCCAGTTCCGATTACTATCTGCAGCAGTTGCAGCAAAGCAGTAATGATAACAAGGCTGACTGGCAATTACTTGCTATTCGCGCGCTGTTACGCGAAGGGAAACTGCCGCAAGCCAGTGAACAACTGAACCAGCTGCCAAAAAACCTGAGCAACGTGCAGCAGACAGAACGCCAACTGCTGAGTGCTGAGCTCCAAGTGGCGAACAAAAGCTATGTCAGTGCCCGCAGTACATTAGGCCATCTGGATACCGGCTCGTTGTCAGCCAACCAGTTGGTACGCTTCTATCAGGCGCAGATCGCCGCCAATCAGGGCAAACCTTCCCTGCCGCTCATCCGTGCTTATATTGCACAAGAGCCCTTGCTGACCGGCAAAGCACACCAAACTAACCTGGATCAAACCTGGCAGGCATTGTTGCAGCTGACACCCCAGGATATGAACAGCCTGGTGATCAACGCCAATGAGAATGTGCTGCAAGGCTGGCTTGATCTATTGCGTGTTTATCAGGACAACAAACAGGATCCGGATCTACTGAAGGCAGGCATTAAAGACTGGCAAAACCGTTACCCGCAGAATCCGGCGGCAAAAACGTTGCCGACCCAATTAAACCAGGTGCTTAACTTTACCCAGGCGTCTACGTCAAAAATTGCGCTGCTGTTGCCGCTGAACGGCCAGGCTAAAGTGTTCGCCGACGCGATCCAAAAAGGTTTTGAAGCGGCGAAGAATGGCGTGACGTATTCGGCACCGGTGCAACAGCAGCAGCAACCTGTCAGTGCCCCCGATCAGGCACCTGCCCCAACGGACCAAAACGCCAATGGTGCGGTAAGCACCTCTGCACCGCCAGCTGAAGCTGCTCCGGTCACCGCCGCACAACCGTCTACAGCGTCCACTGCGCCTATTACGCCGCCACAAGCCGCTAATGCACAGATTAAGGTCTATGACACCACCAGCCAGCCACTGGCCGCGTTGTTGACGCAGGCACAGCAGGATGGCGCGACCCTAGTGGTCGGTCCGCTGCTGAAAGAAAATGTCGATCAGTTGGCCAGCAGCACGACGACGTTGAACGTACTGGCGCTCAATCAGCCGGAAACGCCGAAAGACAACCCAAATATTTGCTACTTCGCACTTTCACCGGAAGACGAAGCCCGTGATGCCGCACGCCACATCTGGGAACAGCAGAAACGGCAACCGCTGTTGCTGATCCCGCGCGGTGCCTTCGGCGATCGCGTTGCTAAAGCCTTTAATCAGGAGTGGCAGAAACTGGGTGGTCAGACCGTGTTGCAACAAAACATCGGGTCACCGGGTGAATTACGTCAGATGGTGAACAGCGGCGGCATTCGCATGTCCGGCACCCCCATCTCTGCGGCACCTGCGCCACAGGCGGTAACCATTGCCGGGCTGACCATTCCTGCACCGCCAAGCGACACGCCTGCAACCAGCGGTGGCGGCGTGGACGCGGTCTATATCGTAGCGACACAGTCTCAGCTGACACTGATCAAACCGATGATCGACATGGCTACCACCTCGCGCAGTAAGCCGGCCATGTACGCCAGCTCACGCAGCTACCAGGCCGGTGCCGGCCCGGACTTCCGTCTGGAAATGGAAGGTCTGCAGTTCAGCGACATTCCATTGTTGGCCGGTTCCAACCCGCAATTGTTGCAGCAGGCAAGCAGTCAGTTCCGTAGTGATTATTCGCTGGTACGTCTGTACGCAATGGGGATGGATGCCTGGACATTGTCCAACCACTTTGCTGAAATGCGCCAACTGCCTGGCTTCCAGGTCTCAGGCACGACGGGTGTGCTCACATCCTCACAAGGTTGTGTGATCAACCGAAAACTGCCTTGGCTGCAATACCGTCAGGGTATGGTCGTTCCGGTCTCTTGAGTCAACGCGCCACAGGGGCGGGCTATGAGTTACAAGCCCGCCACTATCTGGAACGCGCCGGGCTCACCTTCTTCGCCGCCAACGTGGCGGTGCGTGGCGGTGAGCTCGATCTCATCATGCGCGAGGGTAAAACCTGGGTGTTCGTAGAAGTCCGCTACCGCCGCAACGACACTTTTGGTGGTGCGGCAGCCAGCGTCACTTATCGTAAGCAACAACGGTTGTTGCATGCCGCCGCCGTTTGGTTGGCGGGGCGCGGAGCCAGTTTTGACACATCATCTTGCCGTTTTGATGTTTTGGCCATCACCGGTAGCCAGTTAGAATGGATACCCAACGCCTTCAATGCGGATTAAACATTATTTATACCCTATGGATTTCACGTTGCAGTTAGGCAACCTGCGCACTCATCCCAAGCGCTTACCAAAGGGTGAGTGAGTGCAGAGAACAACGCTACAGCTTGAAAAACGACGGGTATACCGGTGCCAAGTGGCCCTTTGACTGAGTGGATTAATACAACGTGCTGGATAGAATTAAAGCCTGTTTTACCGAAAGCATCCAAACCCAGATTGCGGCGGCGGAGGCTTTACCCGACGCCATTTCGCGAGCAGCGATGACGCTGGTCCAATCTTTACTTAACGGTAATAAAATTCTTTGTTGCGGTAATGGCACCTCGGCAGCCAACGCACAGCATTTCGCCGCCAGCATGATCAACCGCTTTGAAACCGAGCGCCCAAGCCTGCCGGCAATTGCTCTCAATGCCGATAACGTGGTGCTGACGGCGATCACTAACGATCGCCTGCACGATGAAGTTTATGCCAAGCAAGTCCGCGCGCTCGGCCATGCCGGCGACGTGTTGTTGGCAATTTCCACCCGCGGCAACAGCCGTGATATTGTAAAAGCAGTCGAAGCCGCAGTGACGCGTGATATGACCATTGTCGCGCTGACCGGTTACGACGGCGGTGAACTGGCCGGCTTGCTCGGTCAGCAGGATGTCGAAATCCGCATCCCCTCGCACCGCAGTGCACGCATTCAGGAAATGCATATGCTCACCGTAAATTGCCTATGCGACCTGATAGATAGTACGTTGTTTCCCCACCAGGACGATTAAGGAACTGAGATGAAGCTGAAAGCCACATTTGCAGTGCTGTCCAGCGCCCTGCTGTTACAAGGTTGTATTGCAGGCGTTGTCGTTGGCAGCGCCGCTGTTGCCACCAAAACCGCCACCGACCCACGTAGCGTGGGTACTCAGGTAGACGACGGCACGCTGGAAGCCCGGGTTGAGAACGCCCTAAGTAAAGATCAGCAGTTGAAAAAAGATGCCCGCGTCGTCGCAACGGCTTACCAGGGTAAAGTGTTATTGACGGGTCAGGCGCCAAGCACCGATCTGGCCGCACGCGCCAAACAAATCGCGATGGGTGTTGAAGGTACGACTGAAGTGTATAACGAGATCCGCCAAGGTACCCCGGTCAGCCTGAGCACGGCCTCTTCCGATACCTGGATCACCACCAAGGTACGTTCACAGCTGCTCACCAGCGATACGGTGAAGTCATCGAATGTGAAAGTCACCACAGAAAACGGTGAAGTGTTCCTGCTGGGCCTGGTGACACCACAAGAAGGGCAGTCAGCGGCACAAATCGCCAGCCAGGTGAGCGGTGTGAAACACGTCACCACGGCCTTTACTTCAGTGAAATAACCCGCAGCGCCGGATAAGGCACTTGCCTTTATCCGGCACGTTAATCCAGATTATTCTCTTTCAAAAACGCGTCCCCGCCCAGTTGGCGCATCTGGCGCATAATCCATTGCTGCCGTTGTATCACGTAACCCGAAGGGGCATTCGCCTTGAAACGGTGCGGGTTCGGCAATACCGCTGCCAGCAATGCAGCCTCTGATGCGGTCAGCCGCTTGGCCGGTTTATTGAAGAAACGTTGTGATGCCTCCTCCACACCGAAAATACCGTCGCCGAACTCGACGATATTCAGGTACACCGTCAAGATACGCCGCTTGGTCCATACCAGCTCAATACCCGATGTCAGCCCGGCCTCAAGCCCTTTGCGCAACCAGCTGCGGCCATCCCACAAAAACAGGTTCTTGGCAGTTTGCTGCGACAGCGTAGAGGCACCGCGGATGCGCGTCGGGCGCTTCTCGTTGTGGCTGAACGCCTTTTCTATCGCCGCCACGTCAAAACCCCAGTGGTCAGGGAATTTCTGATCTTCGGCTGCCATCACCGCCAGCGCCATCTGCGGGGAAATATCGTCCATCGACACCCAGTCGGAGTGTGCCACGTAGCTAAAATCCCCCCTCAACCAGGCCCCCACCTGCCGTTCCACCATGACGGAAGAAAAAGGCACTGGCAGGAAAGCAAAGGCGACAATCCCTAATAGCCACACCCCGACCAGAACAAGAAGTCCACGTTTCAGCCAAAACCCCAGCCGGGATAAAATCGATTTTCCCGCAGACTTTCTCATTCAGCCAAATCCAGCACCCGTGAAACCAGCTTATCAATCCCGCTGGCTGCTTCACCGATAGATTTCGCCAGCATATAGGCCGGTGTCGTTACCACTTTGTTTTCACTGTCCACCACGATGTCATCGACTGGGCAAATCACCGGTTCACCGCCCATGGCATCAATCACTTCACCCAGGTCTGGATCGTTGCCAATGGTCAGCCGCACTTGTTGATCCAGCAACTTTGGCAGCAACGCAGGGGCAATGCACATAAAACCGATTGGTTTATTTGCCTTATGCATTTGCTGCGTTAACTTAACCAAATCCTTATCAATCCAGCATCCCGCGCCTTCGCTTGCAAAACTGCTGAGGTTCTTCGCGGCACCAAATCCACCTGGGACGATCAGGGCGTCCAACTGACTGGCATCGGCGTGTGAAAGCGGACGGACCTCGCCTCGGGCAATGCGTGCTGACTCCACTAAAACATTGCGCTGCTCTGGTGCTTCATCGCCAGATAAGTGATTAATAACATGAAGTTGAGGTTTATCAGGCGCAAAGCACACTGCTTTCGCCCCCGCGCGGTCCAACGCCAACAGTGTCAGAACGGCTTCATGGATCTCCGTACCGTCATAAACCCCGCAGCCACTTAGCACTACACCCACGTTTTTCATCACCCTTCCTCCTGTCGATACTGTCAACTGGTTAGTGCTCGGAGTAGACAAACACTAATCTACATCACACATTTTAATGAATCTTCTAACAAGAGCGCTTACATTTGCTATGTTGTTGGCTGTATGATGTTTAGGAATTCTCTACAACCTGCTCGACCAGAACATGAAATCCAATACGCAGGTTCACAATTTCCCTGGTGTTGGCGCAATATTCGCGCACCCCGGCTTAGGTCGGGGTCATTTTTTTTCAGCGTTCGCTACCCATTCCCGCAGCACTTGCACATCGTTACGCCATTCCTGTTTCAGTTCATCAACCCAGTCCTGCACATTATCCCACCATGCCGGCAGCGTTGGCGTTTGGATTTGCTGGGCAAGCTGTTGCAGATGACGTAAACCCACCGAACCCGCCGCACCTTTAATTTTATGCGCCTCTTCTGTGATGCCTTTCTGATCGCGCGCCGTCATATTGGAGTCCAGCACCGCCAGATAACCTGGCATCATCTGCTCAAACATCTCCAGGCTTTGATGAATCAACTGCGGCCCCACCAGGTCCATATACTGTTCCAGCACGGTGGTATCCAGTAACGACTCATTAATCTGCATCGTCTTTTGCTCCGTTTTCTTTGTGGTGTGAGAGGATTGGTGATCCCAGTAATGTTTAATGACTTTGGTCAACGCCGGTACCGACAATGGCTTACTCAGCACGTCGTCCATTCCTGCGTCGAGGTACTCTTTTTTGTCTTTCAGCACGTTGGCCGTCAACGCCACCAAGGGGGGTAGTGCCTGCCCGGCATAGCGCTCACGCAGTATCCGAGCGATATCCAGCCCGGTCATGTCCGGCAGTTGGATATCCAGTAACACCAGATCGAACTCGTCCGGATCAAACATCGCCAGCGCATCCTGGCCATTCATCGCGACTTCTACGCTGTTACCCAGTTTCTCCAGCACTGAACGTGCCACAATCACATTCAGTTCAATATCTTCCACCAGCAGGATATGCAGAGCCGGCAATGGCAGTGCTTCTTCGGCCGGTGTTTCGTTTTCCGCTTCCTGTACCCCTGGCGCCTTAATGGACAACGTGAAGCAAGAACCGTGCCCCTGTACGCTGCTGACGGTAATATCACCGCCCATGCTCTGCGCCAGCCGCTTGGAAACCGCCAGTCCAATGCCGGTACCGGTCGCCGGGCGACCGCCATGCTGATCCTTCACCTGATAATACATAGCGAAAATCTTGTCTTGTTCGTCCTGAGGAATCCCCATACCGGAGTCTTCAACCTCAAACACCAACCGATCCTGTTCCTCGCGCCGCACGCGCACCACGATCCGCCCTTGCGGGGTGAATTTGACCGCATTGCCGATCAGGTTCCACAAGATTTGCCGCAGGCGGGTACCGTCAGTGATGATTTGTTGCGGCAGCGGTTGCTGCGGCTCCATCACAAATTGCAGCCCTTTCGGTTGTGCCAGCAGGCCAGAGAGGTTTTCCAGGTCGGCGAGGAAACCGGTGAAATCTACCGGTTGGTTGTCGAGCTGCACTTTGCGCCGCTCAAGCTTGTCCATCTCGATAATGTCATTGAAGATATTGCCCAGCGTAATGGCGCTGACATGGATGGTTTTGAGGTACTTCAGCTGTTCGTCGTTTAAATCGGTATCGAGCAGAATGCGGCTTAAGCCAACAATGCCATTAAGCGGCGTACGAAGCTCGTGGCTGATTGTTGAGATGAAGGTGGTCTTGTCCCTACTGGCGTTCTCCAGCGCGTCCTGGTAGCGCTTACGCTCGGTTATATCGCGGCCAAAGCCCATAAGCCCGTGACGTTTACCCACTCGGTCGTAAAACGGGACCTTACGCAATTCAAAACAGGCCTTGCGCCCGTCCGGATAAACCAGCCACTGTTCATAAGTCAGGGAGACGTTGTGACGGAATACTTTTTCGTCGGTTTCTATCACTTTCTCGGCAATTTCCTGGCCGTAAACATCAAACGGCGTTAGCCCAATCAGCTGTTTTTCGCTTTTGCCGGTCAACAGCTCCATTGCCCGGTTACAGCCGGAGAACTCTTTGTCTTCGTTGCGGTAATACACCAGGTCAGGTGAGGCATCGAGGAATGAACGTAACAGTGCCGACTGCTGACCCAGTTCGATCTGCGCTAACTCACGCTGTTCCATCTCTTCGGTCAGCTTGTCCATCACCTGCTGGCGTTCTTCTTCTGCCTTGATACGGTCGGCGATTTCCTGATTCAGTTGGCTGATGTTGTCCTTAAGCTGTTGATTAAGCTCGAGGTCGCGGTGGCGCATTTCTTCCAGCTTATCAACCAGCCGCGCCAGACGCTGGCGTGACTCCTCAAGCTGTTCGACCACCACAGACAGAAAGTAAACCGCCCACGGCGTAATCAATAGACCGAAGAAAATTGAGCGCACCACGTCAATGCTTTCTACTTCGCCACGCAGCAGCATGGTCACCGCCATCTGCACCACCATCGCCAGCACCACCAATGCCGACGCCAGCAGCAGCGAAAAACGCACTAGCCCCAGTTTTACCATTAAATCAACGTAGTACTGGGCTAACACCCTGATTTGCTTCATAGCGGCTCCCATCAGACATAATCTTTTGAATCATACCGCAAATTTTTCCGCCGTGTCTGAGAGTCAAGTCCTGCTAACGGAAAATAGCGGCGTCTGGCGTGCAAAAGGCAGTTCATCGCCCTGCCGCAGTCCAAAACCACATTAATCAACCCGCTCATACTTAGGGATTAATCACTTGTAGCGAAAAGATTTTTTCTGTGACCCACCCCACACCTCAGCCGCTTGAGAGCGCCTTTCCGTTAATATATTAATGATGCACCGTGCATGCGCTTGCTTTCGCAGACACGGATAGCGAAGCCTTGAGGCTTGAAGTAAGGGAAAGGATTTCATCCCGCGGTTTACTTTCACCGGCAGCAGCGCTGTGGCCGGCCCCGGCAGGCTTCCTCATTTCCCTGATGTGAGGATTGACCATGTTAACCATCTATCGCACCACCCTGCTCGCCCTGTTTCTGACCGTTATTTTTCCCCTGAAGGCCGCAGCCACCGTTACCGGCTATCTGAGTGCGGAACAGCGGCAAATCGCCCCGTTGTTGCCACCGCCCCCCTCAATGGATACGCCGCTGAACCGGGCGGATCTGCAGGCGGTGTTGGCCCTACAGGCTAGCCGCACCACGGAACAAATCGCCAAAGCCAAGCGGGATGATCATCTGGCGGACGCCGCATTTCCCTTCGCCCGCGATATCTTCGGCCCGACGTTCACCGCCGATCGTCATCCGATCACCGCGGCCCTGTTCCGCCGGGTCTATCAAGATTTTGAACAAAGCCTGATGCCCGCCAAAGCCTTCTATGGTCGCCCGCGCCCTTATGAGGCCGACAACCGCGTGAAGCCGCTGTTGCCGCCGCCAGAAGGCGACTCTTACCCCAGCGGACACGCGATGGACAGCTACCTGACGGCGATCCTGCTGGCGCAGATGGTGCCGGAAAAACGCAGCGCGCTGTTTGAACAGGCGGCGAGTAATGCGCAAAGCAGGGTGATTGCCGGCGTTCACTACCCGAGCGATTTGGAAGGCGGCAAATTGGCGGCGACGGCGCTCGCCGCTCGGCTGATGGCGAACCCGCAGCTGCAGGCCGACTTGCAACGCGCACGATCGGAAGTTCGCACCAGCCTGCAGTTATAGCGTCGGTGAATAACACAGGGCGGCGTCCAGCGCGCTGCCCTGCCCGCCGTGACGTTGCAAGTAGCCACCGACTGCCTGCATACCGTTCCAACGGTTTTCGCACCATAATGGTGCCAATAACGTCGGCCTGCGTGCGCTGGCAGAGATACGGTGATACACCACGTCTTTCGGCGTATGGCGGATCATCTCACCCGCACTGGTGGCATACTCATCAAGCGCTAACTCGGGCAGCCTGCCAGCCCGCCAGGCCCGCGCCAGCGTGCTCCCCGTAACAATATGCAGCGGATGCAGTTTGATGCCATCCACACCGCAGTCCACCACCTGTTCCAGCGAAGCCAAGTGGTCGGCGGCGCTTTCCCCAGGCAACCCGACGATCAGGTGACTGCACACCTTCAGCCCGCGCTCGCGTGCCAACCGGGCCGTATGTTGATAACAGGAGAAATCATGGCCTCGATTGATGCGTTTTAGCGTTTTATCGTGCGCCGTCTGCAACCCAAGCTCCAACCAGACTTCGTAGCCCTGCTCGAGGTAACTCGCCAGCAAATCCAGTGCGGCGGGTGGCACACAGTCCGGGCGCGTGCCGACGCAGATACCCACCATATCCGCCTGTGCCAGCGCCTGTTGGTACATCTGCGCCAACAGGCTCACTTCTGCATAAGTACTGGTATAAGCCTGAAAATAGGCGAGGTAGCGCTTTGCGCGATTCACTCTGACGGCCTGATGTGCCAGCTGTTCAGCTATGCTCTGTTGTTGCATCTGCTCATCGGCAAAAGAGGCAACATGACAAAAGGTGCAGCCACCGCGCCCCAGCGTGCCGTCGCGGTTAGGGCAACTAAAACCGCCGTGTAGCGTGAGTTTATGGATCTTTTCACCGTGTCGGCGCTGAAGATCAGCGCCAAACATATTGACTAATTGCGGCAACTGCATAATCTTGATTGTCTCTGTGCTCAAAGCCCGTGATGCTAATAAGAAACGGCTTTTCCCGCGATGACAGAGATCAACGCTTTCCTCGCAAGGCTTCACCAGGCATAACTATTCATTATAAATGCAAATAAAATCATCTTGGCTGAGATGAATTTTTCTTATTTGCACGCAACCGTTAACGCCAGTGTGACAAAGCGATGAAAAATAGTTTCAAACAACAAAAAATAATAAATTACTAGAATAAAACTCTGACATTCCCGCCCGCACTAGCATGGTGCAGAGATTCAGGCGTTGCACTATAGTGAGACAGCTCACATTTCTCTGGGACCTTGCGCGCCGTCACACAACCTCAAAAATTGAAATAAATCATTATATATCAAATCATTAATTACCATTAATTCAATAAAAAACCCCCTTAGGCCTATATTTGACCTGCGTATTCTTTCTCGCTAAGTTGGAAGTCCGCTGGAAGCTTTCTGGACGGGCAAACGTCTCGTCATATTTATGCAGTAATTTAAGACTCCCTCTTAAAACAAGTCATGTACCACTTGTGAGAACCGTCACGAGAGGCCATTAACGGAGGGCGGAAAAGCAGATCGGCGATATCAAGCTTGCTGATTGGACTTCTGCCAACGTTGGGAAGCCCGCTCGTGAGTCGGTTGTGAGAGTCACGCAGAGCCTGGGGAGGTTCACTGATATGTTGTACGATAAATCCCAAGAGCGGGACAACTGTGGTTTCGGCCTGATCGCCCACATAGAAGGCGAACCTAGCCATAAGGTCGTGCGTACCGCGATTCACGCATTGGCCCGTATGCAGCACCGTGGCGCAATCCTTGCTGACGGCAAGACTGGCGACGGTTGCGGCCTGTTATTGCAAAAGCCCGACCGCTTTTTCCGCATGGTGGCGGAAGAGCGCGGCTGGCGTTTAGCTAAGAACTACGCCGTTGGCATGATGTTCCTCAGCCAGAATGAAGAGGAAGCCCGTGCCAGCCGCCGCATTGTCGAAGAAGAACTGCAAAATGAAACGCTGTCCGTTGTCGGCTGGCGTGAAGTGCCGACCAACCCGGACGTGCTGGGCGAGATTGCCCTCTCTTCTCTGCCGCGTATTGAGCAAATCTTTGTTAACGCCCCGGCCGGTTGGCGCCCGCGTGATATGGAACGTCGCCTGTTTATCGCGCGCCGCCGTATAGAGAAACGCGTTAAGGACGACAGTTTCTATGTGTGCAGCTTCTCGAATCTGGTTACGATCTATAAAGGTCTGTGCATGCCTGCGGATCTGCCACGCTTCTATCTTGATCTGGCGGATCTGCGTTTGGAATCGGCTATTTGCCTGTTCCACCAGCGTTTTTCCACCAACACCGTGCCGCGCTGGCCGCTGGCACAGCCGTTCCGCTACCTGGCGCACAACGGCGAGATCAACACCATCACCGGCAACCGCCAGTGGGCTCGCGCACGTACTTATAAATTCCAGACGCCGCTGATTCCGGACCTGCAAACGGCAGCGCCGTTCGTTAACGAAACCGGCTCCGATTCCAGCTCGCTGGATAACATGTTGGAGCTGCTGCTGGCAGGCGGTATGGATTTGATCCGCGCCATGCGTCTGCTGGTACCGCCTGCCTGGCAGAATAACCCGGACATGGATACCGATCTGCGTGCCTTCTTCGACTTCAACTCGATGCACATGGAACCGTGGGACGGCCCTGCCGGTATCGTGATGTCCGATGGTCGCTACGCTGCCTGTAACCTGGACCGTAACGGTCTGCGTCCGGCGCGCTACGTCATCACCAAAGACAAACTGATTACCTGCGCTTCGGAAGTCGGCATTTGGGATTACCAGCCAGATGAAGTGGTAGAGAAAGGCCGTGTTGGCCCAGGCGAACTGATGGTGATCGACACCCGCAGCGGTAAGATCCTGCATTCCGCCGAGACCGATGACGATCTGAAAAGCCGCCATCCGTATAAAGAATGGATGGAAAAGAACGTTAAGCGCCTGGTGCCGTTTGAAGACTTGCCGGCCGATCAGGTTGGCAGCCGTGAACTGGACGACTCGCAGCTTGAAACTTACCAGAAGCAGTTTGGCTACAGCAGCGAAGAGCTGGATCAGGTGATCCGCGTGCTGGGCGAGATTGGTCAGGAAGCTACCGGCTCAATGGGTGACGATACCCCGTTCGCCGTGCTCTCCAGCCGTCCGCGTATTATTTACGACTATTTCCGCCAGCAGTTCGCCCAGGTGACCAACCCGCCTATCGATCCACTGCGCGAAGCGCATGTGATGTCGCTGGCGACCAGCATCGGCCGGGAAATGAACGTGTTCTGCGAGGCCGAAGGCCAGGCGCACCGTTTAAGTTTTAAATCGCCGATCCTGCTGTACTCCGATTTCAAACAGCTCACCACGCTGGAAGGCGAATACTATCGCGCCGACACGCTTGATCTGACCTTCGATCCGGCCGAGCAGGATTTGGAGCAGACCATCCGCGCCCTGTGCGACGAAGCGGAACGTAAAGTCCGTGACGGCGCCGTGCTGCTGGTGCTGTCCGACCGCGCTATTTCCACCAGCCGTTTGCCGGTGCCTGCGCCTATGGCCGTCGGTGCAATCCAGACCCGTTTGGTCGAGAAGAGCCTGCGCTGTGACGCCAACATTATCGTTGAAACCGCCAGCGCCCGCGATCCACACCATTTCGCCGTGCTGTTGGGTTTCGGCGCGACGGCCGTCTACCCGTATCTGGCCTACGAAACTTTGGCCAAGCTGGTAGATACCCAAGCGATCGACAAGAAATACCGTGATGTGATGCTGAACTACCGCAACGGCATCAACAAAGGCTTGTACAAGATCATGTCCAAAATGGGCATCTCGACTATCGCGTCTTATCGCTGCGCCAAACTGTTCGAGGCTGTCGGCCTGCATCGCGATCTGTCCGATTTGTGCTTCCAGGGCGTGGTCAGCCGCATCGGTGGCGCCAGCTTCAGCGACATCCAACAGGATCTGCAAAACCTGTCCAAACGCGCATGGCTGAAACGCAAACCGCTAGAACAAGGCGGCCTGCTGAAGTTCGTTCACGACGGCGAGTACCATGCGTACAACCCAGACGTAGTGAGCACGTTGCAAACCGCGGTTCACAGTGGCAAATACAGCGACTATCAGACATATGCCAAGCTGGTGAACGAACGCCCGGTCGCTATGCTGCGCGATCTGTTGGCCATTACGCCGAAAGGCACGCCAATTCCGGTTGATCAGGTTGAGCCCGCCGAATCGTTGTTCAAACGCTTCGATACCGCAGCCATGTCCATCGGTGCTCTAAGCCCGGAAGCGCATGAATCACTGGCGATCGCGATGAACAGCCTCGGCGGTTTCTCCAACTCCGGTGAAGGCGGCGAAGACCCGGCACGTTACGGCACCAATAAGGTGTCACGCATCAAACAGGTAGCGTCAGGCCGCTTCGGTGTGACTCCGGCCTATCTGGTGAATGCCGATGTGATCCAAATTAAAGTCGCGCAAGGGGCCAAGCCGGGTGAAGGCGGCCAGTTGCCGGGGGATAAAGTAACCCCTTATATCGCCAAGTTGCGTTATTCAGTGCCGGGCGTGACCTTGATTTCGCCACCACCGCACCACGACATCTATTCGATCGAGGATTTGGCACAGCTGATCTTCGATCTGAAACAGGTCAACCCGAAGGCCATGATCTCGGTGAAACTGGTTTCTGAGCCGGGCGTGGGTACCATCGCGACCGGTGTGGCAAAAGCCTATGCCGATCTGATCACCATTGCCGGTTACGACGGCGGCACCGGTGCCAGCCCGTTATCCTCAGTGAAATACGCCGGCTGCCCGTGGGAACTGGGTCTGGTGGAAACCCAGCAGGCTCTGGTGGCTAACGGCCTGCGCCATAAAATCCGCCTGCAGGTGGACGGCGGCCTGAAAACCGGCGTGGACATCGTTAAAGCGGCGATCCTGGGTGCGGAAAGCTTCGGCTTCGGCACTGGCCCAATGGTGGCGCTGGGTTGTAAGTACCTGCGTATCTGTCACCTGAACAACTGCGCTACAGGAGTGGCGACTCAGGATGAAAAACTGCGCCGCGATCACTACCACGGCCTGCCGGAGCGTGTGACCAATTACTTCCAGTTTATCGCACGTGAAACCCGCGAGATCATGGCGCAATTGGGGGTCAGCCAACTGGTGGATCTGATTGGTCGTACCGATTTCCTGACCGAGCTGGATGGCATCTCTGCCAAGCAAAACAAACTGGATCTGTCACCGTTGCTGAAAACCGCCACGCCACATCCGGGCAAAGCGCTATATTGCACCGAAAGCAGCAACCCGCCGTTCGACCAAGGGTTGATGAACAAAGATCTGCTGGCGCAGGCGGAACCGCATATTGAAGCAAAAAGCAGCAAAGCCTTCTACTTCGATATCCGCAACACCGATCGTTCCGTGGGCGCAACCCTGTCCGGGGCCATCGCCACCGTGCATGGTGACCAGGGCATGGCAGCCGATCCGATCAAGGCGTACTTCTCCGGTACCGCGGGCCAGAGCTTTGGCGTATGGAATGCTGGCGGCGTCGAACTGACACTGACCGGCGACGCCAACGACTATGTCGGCAAAGGCATGGCCGGCGGTCGTATCGCCGTACGTCCGCCGATCGGTTCTGCGTTCCGCAGCCACGAAGCCAGCATCATCGGCAATACCTGCCTGTACGGTGCTACCGGCGGCAAGCTGTTTGCAGCAGGCCGGGCGGGTGAACGCTTCGCCGTACGTAACTCTGGCGCCATCACCGTGGTAGAAGGCATCGGTGACAACGGTTGTGAATACATGACCGGCGGCATCGTCTGCGTCCTGGGCAAAACCGGCATCAACTTTGGTGCAGGTATGACCGGCGGCTTCGCCTACGTCATGGATGAAGACGGCGAATTCCGTAAGCGTGTGAACCCAGAGCTGGTGGAAGTGTTGGATGTCGACCAGTTGGCAATTCATGAAGAGCACTTGCGCGGGCTGATTACCGAGCACGTGCAGGCGACCGGTTCATCGCGTGCGGAAGAGATTCTGGCTAACTGGCCGGAATGGGCGCCGAAGTTCGCTCTGGTCAAGCCGAAGTCCAGTGATGTCAAAGCATTGTTGGGTCACCGTAGTCGTTCCGCAGCAGAGCTGCGGGTTCAGGCGCAGTAAGAGGTCATTAATGAGTCAGAATGTTTATCAATTTATCGACCTGCAGCGCGTTGATCCGCCCAAGAAGCCGCTCAAGATCCGTAAAATTGAGTTTGTAGAGATTTACGAGCCGTTTTCGGAAACTCAGGCGAAGGCGCAGGCGGACCGTTGTCTGTCCTGTGGTAACCCTTATTGCGAATGGAAATGCCCGGTTCACAACTACATTCCGAACTGGCTGAAACTGGCAAACGAAGGCCGCATCATGGAAGCTGCAGATCTGGCACACCAGACCAACAGCCTGCCGGAAGTATGCGGTCGTGTCTGCCCCCAGGATCGTCTGTGTGAGGGCTCCTGCACCCTGAACGATGAGTTCGGTGCGGTGACTATCGGTAACATCGAGCGCTATATCAGTGATAAAGCGATCGAAATGGGCTGGAAGCCGGACATGTCCCATGTGCTGCCAACCGGCAAGCGCGTGGCGATCATCGGTGCCGGCCCTGCCGGTCTGGCCTGTGCCGACGTCCTGACCCGCAACGGCGTGAAAGCGGTGGTTTACGATCGTCATCCCGAGATCGGCGGCCTGCTGACCTTCGGTATTCCCGCCTTCAAGCTGGAAAAAGAAGTGATGGTGAAACGTCGCGGCATTTTCAGCGAGATGGGCATTGAGTTCCAACTCAATACTGAAGTGGGCAAAGACATCGCCATGGAGACGCTGCTCAGTGAGTTTGATGCCGTATTCCTCGGTGTCGGGACTTATCAGTCGATGCGTGGCGGCCTGGAAAACGAAGACGCGCCGGGTGTCTATGACGCACTGCCGTTCTTGATCGCCAACACCAAACAGCTGATGGGTTACCAAGCCGAACAACACGAGCCGTATGTCAGCATGGAAGGCAAACGTGTGGTGGTGCTTGGCGGCGGCGATACCGCGATGGACTGTGTTCGCACCTCTATCCGTCAGGGTGCAACCGACGTTATCTGTGCTTACCGCCGTGATGAAGCCAATATGCCGGGCTCCAAACGTGAAGTGAAAAACGCCCGTGAAGAAGGGGTTGATTTCAAATTCAACCTGCAACCATTGAGCATCGAACTGAATAGCGCAGGCCGCGTAGCCGGCGTGAAAATGGTTCGTACTCAGTTGGGTGCACCGGATGCCAATGGCCGCCAGGTTGCAGAGCAAGTACCGGGATCTGAGCACATCATCGATGCCGATGCGGTGGTCATGGCCTTTGGTTTCCGTCCGCACCAAATGAACTGGCTGGCAGCTCACGACGTTGAGCTCGACAAACAGGGGCGTATTGTCGCACCGGAAAGCACCGAGAATGCCTTCCAGACCAGCAACCCGAAAATCTTCGCCGGTGGTGATGCGGTACGCGGTTCGGACTTGGTCGTTACCGCGATTGCCGAAGGCCGTAAGGCTGCTGATGGCATCATGAACTACCTGGAAGTTTAATCCTCTCCCGCTTTACCGCTAAGGGCCCGCAGTTCAGACTGCCGGGCCCTTTGTTTTCTCACTTCGCTCCCCACACGCTTTGTAACAACCTTACCCGCAGCCCAGCGCCTGGCGCGCTATAGTATTCTATTAATATCACTCAGGGCGCAGTTGCGCCTGGTATCTTGATAAGGATAGCTAACCATGAAATTGCCCGTTCCCCTATTAGCCAGCGCTTTGCTGGTTGTCAGCTTCAACTCGCTGGCAATGTCATTAGATTCACAGGAGGTGGGTTACAACATTGAGGCGCGCGGCGCGGCATCGGTAGTCGCTCAGTTGGCGAAAGCAGGCCAGCTGGCGGCGGTAGAAAACAGCATTAAACTGGGTGATGACAGTTGGATCGCATTAGCGCCCAAGCTGGCCAACGGCGGTAACGCCGCCTTTACCGCAGGCGTCAAATCCGCGCTGTCTTCTGCATTGGTCTACAACCCTGCGGCGGTATTGCATGCCCTCGACAAAGGCAATAATTTACCGATCAACGATATCTGCACCGCCCCCCCAGAAGTGCAAGGTGACACCGCCATCACCTCGTTTAAGCAGCGCGCGACTCACGCACTCACTACCGTGCGTATCGGCGATCTCAGCGCACCGCGTGACGCCTGCATTGCGTCACTGAAAAGCTGAAAACGCCCTATTTAGAGACAAAAAAAAGGTCGCCGAGGCGACCTTTAGTGTTCACTGCTACGGGATTATTTCACCACGCGCAATGCTGGGCGGCCACCACGTGGCGGCGGTGGCTCATCATCCGGATCGTGATCTTCACTCAGATCCGGGCGGTCGCCATCGATCACCGACATCAGGCTTTCCGATGGAATCGTCTCATTGTCCATGCCTTCAAACGTGCCTTCCGCTTCATAAGCGGCTTCAGGTTCGAACATGGTGCCTGCGCCGTTTTCACGCGCATAGATTGCCAGCACGGCAGCCATGGGTACCGAGACCTGACGTGGCACACCACCGAAACGCGCATTAAAGTGCACTTCTTCGTTGCCTAACTCCAGATTACCTACTGCACGCGGTGCGATATTCAGAACGATCTGACCATCACGCGCGAACTCCATAGGCACCAAAACGTCAGGACGCGTCACATCTACCACCAGGTGCGGTGTGAGCTGATTATCCAGCAACCACTCATAGAACGCCCGCAACAAGTACGGACGGCGTGGAGTCATCTGAGACATATCCATAATGCTTAGCCCCGAGTCTGCAGGCGCATTTCGCGCTCCGCTTCGGTCAGAGAGGCCAGGAAGGCGTCACGCTCGAATACACGGGTCATGTAACCTTTCAGCTCTTTGGAACCCGCGCCGATCAGATCGATGCCCAGCTGCGGCAAACGCCATAACAGTGGTGCCAGGTAGCAATCCACCAGGCTGAACTCTTCGCTCATGAAATACGGGGTCTGGCCAAAGATAGGGGCAATCGCCAGTAATTCTTCGCGCAGCTGGCGGCGAGCTGATTCAGCTTCCTGACCGTTGCTCTGCTCGATTTTATACATCAGCGAATACCAGTTTTTCTCGATACGCAGCATCATCAGGCGGCTCTCACCACGGGCAACCGGATAAACCGGCATCAATGGTGGATGCGGGAAACGCTCATCAAGGTATTCCATGATGATACGGGATTCATACAAGGTCAGCTCGCGATCGACCAGCGTAGGCACCGTCTGGTACGGGTTGAGGTCAATCAGGTCCTGCGGCAGGTTATCCAACTCAACCTGCTCAATCTCAACGCTGACACCTTTCTCCGCCAGTACGATACGTACTTGATGGCTAAAAATGTCGGTCGGGCCAGAGAACAGCGTCATTACCGAACGTTTGTTGGCAGCGACAGCCATGAAAACCTCCAAGTTATCTAGAAAATACTGCGAATAGCCAACTTCCCTTCATTTTTCATACCACAACAGCGCGGATTTACCTGTCTCACCCCAATGACTTAGCGCACTAAGTTCCAGGGACGAGTCCGGTTACCGCCTTGCTGCACCACGAAATATATCGGGTATACCAGGCTGCTATCCTGAATGATCTTGACCGCAGGCCAGCAACGCGCAGCTAAACCCGAGGTCTAAAAACCGGCCTTGGAAGTAAACTGATAACTGCTGCATGGCGAACAGGCGCAAAAGTGGGTGATAGTTTACCAGATTTTGCTTGTTTTGTGGGGGCTGTACGGCTAATTCGTATTGAATTGTCTGATATACCAAAGATTTTAGTAACGACAACTTGATTTTCAGGCATAAAAAAACCCGGTGAAGCACCGGGTTTTTTGCGTAAATTCCACTGCCAAGGCAGTAAAAAATTAACGCTTGGAGAACTGCGGACGACGACGTGCTTTACGCAGGCCGACTTTCTTACGTTCAACCTGACGGGCGTCACGAGTAACGAAGCCAGCTTTACGCAATTCTGCACGCAGAGTCTCGTCGTACTCCATCAGTGCACGGGTGATACCGTGACGGATAGCGCCAGCTTGACCAGAGATACCACCACCTTTAACGGTGATGTACAGGTCAAATTTACCAACCATGTCGGTCAGTTCCAGCGGTTGACGAACTACCATGCGGGCAGTTTCGCGACCGAAGTACTGTTCCAGGCTGCGCTGGTTAATTACGATGTTACCACTGCCCGGCTTGATAAAAACGCGAGCGGCGGAGCTTTTGCGGCGACCAGTGCCGTAGTATTGATTTTCAGCCATTGCCTATAATCCCGATTAGATGTCAAGAACTTGCGGTTGCTGTGCCGCATGAGTGTGCTCGTTGCCCGCGTAAACTTTCAGTTTACGGAACATCGCACGACCCAACGGACCCTTTGGCAGCATGCCTTTAACCGCGATTTCAATCACGCGCTCAGGACTGCGGGCAATCATCTCTTCAAAGGTCGCTTGCTTGATACCACCGATGTGGCCAGTGTGGCGGTAATACACCTTGTCTGTACGCTTGTTGCCGGTTACAGCAACTTTTTCTGCGTTCAGAACGATGATGTAGTCACCGGTATCAACGTGCGGGGTGTATTCCGCTTTATGCTTGCCGCGCAGACGACGAGCCAGTTCAGTAGCGAGACGGCCTAAAGTTTTACCATCTGCATCAACAACGTACCAGTCGCGTTGAACGCTCTCTGGTTTAGCTGTAAAAGTTTTCATTAGAAAGCTTACCCAATAATTAGTTACACGTTGGTGAACACCCAAACGCTCGAAAACAGTTGAGGCTCACACGACCATACAAGTCCAGCAAACCTACCCCTTCGAATAGCCATTGCCGGCACTATAAAGTTTTTGGGAAAAAAAACTTTGTTGTAACGTGGGGTCGCAAGATTATAGAGAAGTCGCTCACAAAGATCGAACGCTTTTTGAATGGAAATACAATTTATCGCTAGCAGAGGAAAAGCGGGGACTCCCATGACTGAATCCCCGCGAACCTTATGGCAGATGCGGCAGTTTCAAATACTCCTCACTCTGCATCTCTTGCAGGCGCGACAAGCAACGCTGGTATTCAAACTTCAGCCGCTCGCCCTGGTAGATTTCAAACATCGAGGTTTCGGCCGAAATAACCAGCTTAACGTGCCGTTCGTAAAATTCGTCCACCAATGCCAGAAAACGACGCGCGGTATTTTCCTTCAGCGGCCCCATCACCCGCACATTATACAGGATGACGCTGTGATACAGGCGCGATAATGCAATGTAGTCTAACTGGCTGCGCGCATCCTCACACAGGGTGTGGAAATCCACCGCCAGCACGCCATCTACCGCACGGATCGCTTGCAACGGCCGGTGATTGATCTGCAAGACCGGTGCAAACTCACCGTCTTTGCCCGCTAACTTCACAAACATCCGGTCCATGGTCTGCCGAGTCTGCTCATCAAGCGGCGTCAGGTAAAGATGCGCCTGTGTCAACGTGCGCAGGCGGTAGTCAATACCCGCATCGACGTTCATAACATCACAATATTCATTAATCAGATCTATCGCCGGCAGGAAGCGTGCACGCTGCAAGCCATTGCGATACAGATCGTTCGGCGGAATATTGGAGGTGGCCACCAGCGTGATACCACGGGCAAACAACGCCTGCAACAGCGTTGCCAGCAGCATGGCATCCGTGATGTCGGAGACAAAGAATTCGTCGAAACACAGCACATCGGTCTGCGCCTTGAAACCATCGGCAATGATTTCAAGCGGATTTTCCTGCCCTTGCAGCTCCGTCAGCTCTTCGTGCACGCGCAGCATAAAGCGATGGAAATGCAACCGCAGCTTGCGATCCCCCGGCAGGCTGTGGAAAAACATATCCATCAACCAGGTTTTGCCGCGCCCAACACCGCCCCACATATATAAACCCTGCGCCGGACGCCGCTTTGCCACTTCGTTACTCTTGCCCAGCAAACGACTGAGCTTGCCTCGCAACCCACCGGTTGGCGCACTGACAGTGGGTGTCTGCTGCAGTGCCTGATAGATGTGATCCAGTTGAGTCACGGCCTGACGTTGAACCGTATCGGCCTGGTATTCCCCCGCGTCCAGCGCCTGCTGGTAGCGAGATAGCGGTGATTGTGCCTGCATCTGTTCGATGTTCCCTAAGAACGCTATCCCCTTCATCTTCAAGCTGCCGCAGCGTTACCTTCTTTCTTATCTCAACAGCTTAGAAAGCTAAACGTTGGAAATCCGCACGGTTGCTGCCTTGTCGTAGCTTGAAACCTATTGGGCATAATAAATTATTTAGCCAATTTTGGCGGCAAGTTGATGCTGCTTCGCACCATTATCGCCACAAATACCTACTCCGGGCAATGCTGAAAAACCCTGTAAACATTAGGTAAAAGCTCATCAGGATTCCACTCGGACAAGGTTAACGGTTATAGTGGATATTATTAAGTGAAAAATCCCTGCGGAACAACGAAGTCAAAATAGGAGTCATCATGACCTGGGAGTATGCGCTGATTGGTTTGGTGGTCGGTATCGCCATTGGTGCGGTAGCGATGCGTTTTGGTAACCGTAAATTACGCCAACAACAAGTTTTGCAGAACGAGTTGGACAAAAGCAAAACCGAGCTGGAAGAATATCGTCAGGAGCTGGTCGGCCATTTTGCCCGCAGCGCTGAGCTGCTGGACAATATGGCACGTGACTATCGTCAGCTGTACCAACATATGGCGAAAAGCTCTAACAACCTGCTGCCAGACCTGCCGATGCAGGAAAACCCGTTCCGCTATCGCCTGACCGAAGCCGAAGCGGACAACGATCAGGCGCCGGTAGAAATGCCGCGTGACTACTCTGAAGGCGCATCTGGCCTGTTGCGTGGCGAACGTCCACGTCGCGACTAAACGCTTTTCTTGACCCGTGGGCCAACCCCACGGGTTTTTACCCTTCTCCTACTGCTTATCCCACTCTGAACTATCCTTAACGCTGGCGACAGAGTGAACTTTTCACGCAAATTCACGGTCTTACCCTTCACTATGGTATTGCTGCGGCTTTATCATCACTATTTCACCGGCAGGTATTGAGAGAGTTATTATCAATGAAGAAAAAGTCGTTAATTCTTAGTGCATTGGCAATGAGCATTGGCCTCACACTGACCTCCGTACCGGCAGCCACCGCGGCGATGCCCGTCGCCGTTCAGGGGCAGCCGCTGCCAAGCCTGGCGCCGATGCTGGAAAAAGTTTTGCCTGCAGTAGTCAGCGTGCATGTTGAAGGGACTCAGGTGCAGCGCCAACAAGTACCGGAGGAGTTTAAACGCTTCTTCGGCCCAGGCGGTCCTGGACAGCAACAAAGCTCACGTCCATTTGAAGGGCTAGGGTCTGGCGTCATTATCGATGCCGCCAAGGGCTATGTGCTGACCAACAACCACGTGATCAACAACGCCGACAAAATCAGCGTGCAGTTGAATGATGGCCGTGAAGTGGACGCCAAGCTGGTTGGTCGTGACGAACAGTCCGATATCGCCTTACTGCAACTGAGCGACGTGAAAAACCTGACTGCGATTAAAATAGCGGACTCAGATCAACTGCGGGTCGGCGATTTCGCTGTGGCCGTCGGTAACCCATTCGGCCTCGGCCAAACCGCCACTTCCGGTATTATTTCTGCGTTGGGTCGTAGCGGCCTGAACCTGGAAGGGCTGGAGAACTTCATCCAGACCGATGCCTCCATCAACCGTGGTAACTCAGGCGGCGCATTGGTTAACCTCAATGGCGAGCTGATCGGTATCAATACCGCCATTTTGGCACCCAGCGGCGGTAACGTCGGCATCGGCTTCGCCATTCCGAGCAACATGGCGCAAAACCTCAGCCAGCAGTTGATCGAGTTTGGTGAAGTGAAACGCGGCTTGCTGGGCATTAAAGGCAGTGAAATGACGGCCGATATGGCCAAAGCATTTAATACCGATGCCCAACGCGGTGCCTTCGTCAGTGAAGTGCTCCCGAAATCAGCCGCCGCCAAAGCGGGGATCAAAGCCGGCGACATTCTGGTTTCTGTTGACGGCAAACCGGTCAGCAGCTTCGCCGAGCTGCGTGCCAAAGTAGGGACTACCGCACCGGGTAAAACCATCAAGGTTGGATTGCTGCGTGACGGCAAGCCGCAGGAAGTTTCCGTTACGCTGGATAACAGCGAAAGTGCTTCCACCAATGCCGAAACGCTGTCACCGGCCTTGCAGGGTGTTTCACTCAGCAACAGTGCCCTTCCTGGCGGCGATAAGGGCGTGAAGATCGACCGGGTAGATAAAGGCTCTGCGGCCGCGCAGATTGGTCTACAAAAAGACGATGTGATCATTGGCGTCAACCGCCAGCGCATTGAGAACATCACGGCGCTGCGTAAGGTCCTCGAAGCCAAACCGCCGGTGATGGCGCTGAACATCGTACGTGGCGGTGAAACCCTTTATTTGCTGCTGCGTTAATCAGTAATTTGTTTAAAAACCGGGCTCAGTGACATACTGCGCCCGGTATTCTCATGTTATCCTCCGTGTATCTTTCATCTCACGTACTAAAACTCCATGTTTGCTAAGCTCTTGCGCTCCGTCGTTATTGGTCTAATCGTTGCCGGTTTGTTGCTGGTTGCTCTGCCTGCGCTACGTTCTTCCAATACTCTGTTCGCAGAAAAACATGACAATACCCGTGATGAAACGCCGGTTAGCTACAACAAGGCGGTACGCCGTGCCGCGCCTGCCGTAGTGAATATCTATAACCGTAATATGAGTGGCGCCGCCAACGTGCTGTCGCTAGGTTCTGGCGTGATCATGAACGATCGCGGTTATATCCTGACGAATCGCCACGTGATTAAAGATGCACAGCAAATTACGGTAGTACTCCAGGATGGCCGCCGCTATGAAGCCCTGCTGGTCGGCTCTGACAGTCTGACCGATCTGGCGGTACTGAAAATAGACCCAGGCAATCTCCCGGTAATCCCATTTAATAACGCCCGCACGGCACACGTCGGTGACGTCGTCTTGGCGATCGGCAACCCTTATAATCTCGGTCAGACCGTTACCCAGGGGATCCTTAGCGCCACCGGGCGTATCAGTATGAGCACAACCGGCCGCCAGACCTTTTTGCAGACGGATGCTTCGATTAACCGTGGCAACTCAGGGGGGGCACTAGTCAACTCACTGGGTGAACTCATCGGTATAAACACGCTGACCTACGACAAAATCACCGACGGTGAAACCCCGGAAGGTTTAGGGTTCGCTATTCCTATCGAACTGGCGACCAAAATCATGGATAAACTGATCCGCGACGGTCGCGTCATCCGTGGCTATTTTGGTATTCAGGGTAAAGAGATTATTCCCCTGCGTTCGTCCAATTCTGGCATTGATCGCCTGCAGGGCATTATCGTGACAGAAATTACGCCGAACGGCCCCGCAGGCAATGCGGGTTTCCATATCAACGACGTCATTATCAATGTGGATAACAAGCCAGCAATCTCGGTGCTGGAAACCATGGACCAAGTGGCAGAAATCCGCCCAGGGACTGAGATTCCGGTAGTCGTGCTGCGAGAAGGAAAACGTATCACGCTGAAGATGACGGTCGGTGAGTTCCCGGAAGACAGCAATTAAAAAGGGCCCGGCAATGCCGAGCCCCCATACTGCATTTCCGCCGGAGGCAACGCCCCGGCGTTTAACGAATTACTCGCCTTTCACACGCTCGATATTGGCACCCAGCGCACGCAGCTTGTCTTCAATACGCTCATAACCACGGTCAATGTGATAGATACGATCGACAACGGTCACGCCGTCGGCGATGCAACCGGCCAACACCAGGCTAGCAGAAGCACGCAGATCGGTTGCCATCACTTGAGCGCCTGACAGTTGCTCAACGCCATGACAAATCACCGTGTTGCTCTCGATTTCTGCGTGTGCACCCATACGGATCAATTCAGGCACGTGCATGAAACGGTTTTCAAAGATGGTTTCGGTGATCACACCGGTTCCTTCCGCGACCAGGTTCAGCAAGCTGAACTGGGCCTGCATGTCGGTCGGAAAGCCCGGATGCGGCGCGGTACGCACGGTGACCGCTTTCGGACGTTTGCCATGCATGTCCAGGCTGATCCAGTCTTCACCCACTTCAATATCTGCACCGGCTTCACGCAGTTTGGCTAACACGGCATCCAATGTATCTGGACGGGTGTCGCGGCACAGCACTTTACCGCCAGAAACTGCCGCGGCAATCAGGAAGGTACCGGTCTCAATACGGTCAGGCAGAACGCGATAAACACCGCCACCCAGGCGCTCAACACCTTCGATGGTGATGCGGTCACTGCCCGCGCCGGTAATTTTCGCACCCAGCGTGTTGAGGAAGTTGGCAGTATCAACAATTTCCGGCTCACGTGCGGCGTTTTCAATCACGGTGGTGCCCGTCGCCAGAGTGGCTGCACTCATGATGGTCACGGTAGCGCCGACGCTCACCTTGTCCATCACGATGTGTGCGCCCTTCAGACGGCCATCGACGGAAGCTTTAACATAGCCTTCTTCCAGTTTGATCTCTGCACCTAGCTGTTCCAGGCCGGTGATATGCAGGTCAACCGGACGTGCACCGATCGCACAACCACCCGGCAGTGAAACCTGACCACGACCAAAACGAGCAACCAATGGCCCCAGCGCCCAAATGGAAGCGCGCATGGTTTTCACCAAATCGTACGGCGCACAAAATTCGTCCACGCCGCTGGCGTCAACAAACACGGAACCGTTGCGCTCAATCTTGGTGCCTAACTGGCTGAGTAGCTTAATGGTGGTATCGATGTCCTTCAGCTTCGGGACATTCTGCAGCTCGACCGGTTCTTCCGCTAACAGTGCGGCGAACAAGATCGGCAGGGCGGCGTTTTTAGCCCCGGAAATAGCAACTTCACCGCTGAGGCGGGTCCGGCCCTGCACACGAAATTTATCCATTTGACTACTCTCTATTATCTAAACTGACGCTGCCCGCCCTGCTGGGCAAACAGCCTTAAAATCCGTTGAGTTTGCGGTCTCGCTGCCACTCTTCAGGGGTGTATGCCTTGATCGACAAAGCATGAATACGGTTGTCCGCAATGTATTCCATCAGAGGCGCATAGACCGCCTGCTGTTTCTTAACGCGGCTCATAGCAGCAAATAACTCGCCGACCACGATCACCTGAAAATGGCTGCCGTCGCCGGTAACATGTGCTTCATCCAGTGCCAATGCTCGCATCAACACGTCTTTTATCTCGTTATTTTCCATAGTATCCAGTTCTGCATCAAAAGGATCATAATCAGCCTGACATCTTAGTGGAATACGACGTTTTCTTAAACTAAAGAAAAAGCCCCTGCATGACAGGGGCTTTTTGAAAGATAACCGTCTTTAGACAGCCTAAAATAGGGCTAACCAGCGGTATCGACAGGCATTATTGCTTGCAGGTTGTACAGCGCGATCAGCGTTTTCAAACGATCGCTGGCACCAGAAATTTTTAATTCCACACCACGCTGACGCTGCTGTTCGCGCAGATGCACCAGCAGTGCCAACCCGGAAGAGTCCACGCGCTGCAGTTGCGTAACGTCGAGGACGGTTTTATCCGCCATCAACGTTTCCCGCTGTTCCCACAGCGGCAACAGCGTTTCCCGATCCAGTTCACCGCGCAGGATCAGGGTCTGTTGTTGCGATTCAAAGCTGAGTGCTGCGGACATCAGTTTTTCTGATCCAGCGTGATTGGACGCTGCGCCGCTGCCTGCAGCTGTTTCGTCAGGCCATCAATACCTTGGGTACGCAACGTAGATGCCCACTCGTTCTGTTTAGTGGTGATCATGCTGACGCCTTCGGCAATCATGTCATACGCCTGCCAATAACCGGTTTTGCTGTTTTTACGCCACTGGAAATCCAGACGCACCGGCGGACGACCACCTTGATCAATGATGGTTACGCGGATGGCCACGATATCGGCAGTGCCGAGCGGCTGTTCAGGTTCAATCTGATATGTCTGGCCGTGGTACATTGCCAGCGCCTGGCCGTAAGCTTGTTCCAGATAAGCCTGGAATGCGGTGAAGTAGGCTTCACGCTGTGCCGGTGTCGCTTCTTTGTAATAACGTCCCAACACCAGTGCCCCAGCGTATTTGACCTGTACAAACGGCATCAACTCCTGGTGCACGACGCTACGCAGGTAGTTAGGGTCTTGCTTGATTTTTGGCTGCTCTGTTTTCAGACGGTTGAAGGTCTTTTGAGCCGCATCTTGCATCAGGCTGTAAGGATTGGTTTGATCGACCGCATTCGCCAGCGGCGCAACCACCAGCAGCGCAACCATAAGTAAACGTTTAAACATGCAGGCTTCCTCTCTTAATGAATGTGGGCAGCAGATTGCGGCGCAGCACCGGCAGCCGGTGCAGAAGCCGCGTCTCCCGCTTTATCTGCGTTATCCTGACCGCCGCTCTTATACAAGAACTGGCCGATCAAATCTTCCAGAACCATGGCTGATTTGGTGTCCTGAATAGTGCCGCCGTCTTTCAAAATGGCAGTCCCCATATCCGGATCTTCAAAACCGACGTTCAGCGCCAGATATTGTTCTCCCAGCAGGCCGGAAGTACGGATCGCCAATGAACTGGTATCCGGGATCTGGTCAAATTTATCCTGGATATCCAGGGCGACACGCGGTGTATATGTTTTTGGATCAAGGGAGATATCAGCCACACGCCCGATAACCACACCACCGATTTTCACCGGCGAACGTGCTTTCAAACCGCCGATGTTATCGAAGGTCGCGTAAATACGGTATGTCGGCTCGTTACCGATCGACTTAATGTTCGCCACTTGCAGGCACAAGAATACGATGGCGCACAGCGCAATCAGCATAAATGCCCCAACCCAGATTTCACTCTTCTTCGTTTGCATCGAATCAATTCCCAAACATCAGTGCTGTCAGCACGAAATCCAATCCCAACACCGCCAGTGACGAATGTACCACGGTACGGGTCGTTGCCCGGCTAATCCCTTCAGAGGTCGGTACCGCATCATACCCGTTGAAAATGGCAATCCAGGTCACGGTGATGGCAAATACCACGCTCTTTATCAGGCAGTTGAGTAAGTCTTTTTTCCACTCCACGGCGCCCTGCATTGCTGACCAGAAAAAGCCACTGTCAATGCCTTTCCAGTCTACGCCAACTACCGAACCGCCCCAGATGCCAATCGCGACAAAGATAAGCGTCAATAGCGGCATGCTGATCAATCCAGCCCAAAAGCGTGGTGCAACAATACGCCGTAACGGATCAACCGCCATCATTTCCAGGCTGGAGATTTGTTCGGTTGCCTTCATCAGGCCAATTTCGGCCGTCAACGCAGAACCGGCGCGGCCGGCAAACAGCAGTGCGGTCACCACGGGCCCCAACTCGCGCAACAATGACAGCGCCACCATCATGCCCAGACTGGCCTCGGCGCTGTAGGTGGTGAGCACAATATAGCCCTGCAGCCCCAGCACCATGCCGATAAACAACCCGGAAACCATGATGATCAACAGTGACTGTACGCCAACGCTGTGCATCTGCTTGAGCAACAGCGGCCACTGTTTGCGCGGCTCAGGCCGCCCGACCAGCGCGCCCCACAGCATCAACCCTGCACGCCCAAAGCTGGCGCTGGTGTTGATGCCACGGCGTCCTAACGACGCTAACGCCTGTAATAACATCAGCTTATTTACTCCCTAAACCTAACAGCTCGGCCTGATAGTCGCCGGCCGGATAACGGAAGGGTACTGGCCCATCGGCAATACCATCCAGGAACTGGCGCACGCGCGCATCAGGATTGTTCTGTAATTCTTGCGCCGTGCCTTCGGCTATCACCCGATGATCGGCAACAATGTACGCGTAGTCGGCGATGCTCAGGACTTCTGGCACATCGTGCGAAACCACGATGCAGGTGATACCCAACGCGTGATTCAGCTCATCGATCAGCTTGACCAATACACCCATGGTGATCGGGTCCTGGCCGACAAAAGGCTCATCGAACATGATCATTTCCGGATCGAGCGCGATAGCCCTCGCCAGTGCGGCACGCCGTGCCATACCGCCAGACAACTCATTGGGCATCAGGTCAGCTGCACCACGCAACCCAACCGCTTCCAGCTTCATCATCACCGTGCTGCGCAGGAGAGGTTCCGGTAAACGGCTATGTTCGCGTAGCGGGTAAGCCACGTTCTCAAACACCGTCAAATCGGTGAACAGCGCCCCTGACTGGAACAACATGCTCATTTTCTTGCGCGCATCATACAGTTGATGGCGGGACAACGCAGGAATGTTGTCGCCATCGAACCAAATCTCGCCACAGTCCGGCGTCAACTGACCGCCGATCAGACGCAAAAGCGTCGTTTTGCCAATGCCGGACGGCCCCATGATCGCCGTCACCTTGCCACGGGGAACCGTCAGGTTGATATCTTCGAATATCAGTCGATCGCCACGCGAGAAACTCATGTCACGAACTTCGACCAGGTTCTCTGCCTTCTGGTGCATGTTAATTGATCCTTTACGGCTCATTTTTGCTAAATCTACCCGTGATGTTAAAGCAACGGGCGCAATGCGTCTTATCTTTACAAAAACTTACCGGCATTGCGTTACCAATGGTGCGCTGACTCGACTCACCAATCTCACGTCTCGCGCCTTGCTGCGCACTCAAATTGCCACCAGCGCTGCTCACGCACAAGGAGAAGCACAGCCTAATTTTACTTTTACGCGCCACCCGGTCAAAATTGGCACCATAACGAAAAAAAACGAAAGTGTTCATATATTAGCCGGGAAAACCCGTTGCTGCGGCTTTAGCGTGCACAACGGAGGGCAAAGCAAGATAGCCGAATTACGGCTTTTAACCAACGAACCGGGATAATACCCAACAAAGGACCCTGCATGTTTCTCGCGATAGCGTTATTAATCGTTGGTTTATTTTTACTGGTGTATGGCGCAGACCGCTTAGTTTACGGTGCTGCAGTAATTTCTCGTTCACTTGGCGTGCCGCCGCTGATCATCGGCATGACCATCGTAGGTATCGGCACGTCCTTACCGGAGCTGTTCGTATCAACGACAGCAGCGCTGAACGGGCAAATAGATATGGCCGTTGGGAACGTATTAGGTTCCAATATTACAAATATTTTGCTGATACTGGGGGTCGCCGCGCTGATACACCCTCTGGCGGCACGTTCCGAAGTGTTGCGGCGCGAACTGCCGCTGATGTTGGCGGTCACAGTACTGTGCGGTTTCGTGTTGATGGATGGCACCTTGAGCCGGTTGGATGGCGTGGTGCTGTTGGCCGCCGCCGCGGTCTTTATTCTATTGATGTTAAAAATTGCCCGACTGGCGCAGCGTGAAGGCAATGACAGCCTGACCGTAGAGCAAATGGCCGAACTGCCACAGGACAGCAGCAATACCGTCGCGGTGCTGTGGCTGGTGTTGGCGTTTATCATTCTGCCACTGTCTTCCAGAATGGTGGTCGATAACGCCACGGTGATTGCGCACTATTTCGGTATGAGTGAACTGGTTGTCGGTTTGACCATTATTGCTATTGGAACCAGCCTGCCTGAACTGGCCACCTCCATTGCCGGGGCACTAAAGGGTGAGGATGATATGGCGATTGGTAATATCATCGGCTCCAATATTTTCAATACCGTAATCGTGCTGGGGGTTCCCGCCCTGCTGTCCCCGGGCAGCGTCGACGCTGCCGCCTTCCATCGCGATTACTGGGTGATGCTGGCAGTCAGCATTGTGCTGAGTGCCCTGTGTATTGGGCGGAAACATCGCATCGGCCATCTGGCGGGCGCTCTGTTATTATGTGGTTTTATTGCGTATCTTGCGGTGCTGTTCTTTAACCCTTTCAGTACTTTCGGCTAAACCGACGGGAATGAGTATGTCAAACATTCAGTTGCAACCGGGCTTTGATTTCCAGCAGGCAGGCAAAGAAGTGCTGCAGATTGAACGTGACGGGCTGGCTCAGCTCAGTCAATACATCAATGCAGACTTCACCCGCGCCTGCGAGCTGATTGCCGGTTGCAGTGGCAAAGTGGTCGTGATGGGCATGGGTAAATCCGGGCATATCGGCTGCAAAATTGCTGCAACCTTTGCCAGCACAGGCACACCTGCGTTCTTTGTTCATCCCGCCGAAGCCAGCCACGGCGACCTTGGAATGGTTACTACGCAAGATATCGTGCTCGCCATATCAAACTCGGGGGAGTCTAACGAAATCCAGGCGTTGATCCCGGTGTTGAAGCGCCAGCAAATCCCATTGATCTGCATGACCAACAACCCAGACAGCTCGATGGGCAAAGCGGCCGATATTCACCTGTGCATCAAGGTGCCACAGGAAGCCTGCCCGTTGGGTCTGGCTCCTACCACCAGCACCACGGCGACGCTGGTGATGGGTGACGCCTTGGCCGTCGCACTGCTGAAAGCCCGTGGTTTCACACCGGAAGATTTTGCCCTTTCGCACCCAGGCGGTGCTCTGGGCCGCCGACTGTTGCTGCGTGTATGCGACATTATGCACAGCGGCGACGAAATTCCCCATGTCAGTGCCGACGCCTCTTTGCGCGACGCGCTGCTGGAAATCACCCGTAAAAATCTGGGCATGACGGTCATCTGTGACGATCTGATGAAGATCGCCGGTATCTTTACCGACGGTGACCTGCGCCGGATATTTGATATGGGCATTAACCTCAACGACGCCAGGATTGTCGATGTCATGACGCTGGGCGGCATCCGCGTACGCCCAAACCTGTTGGCCGTCGACGCGTTAAATCTGATGCAACAACGTCATATCACCGCGGTGCTGGTTGCCGATGGCGACCAATTGCTGGGTGTGGTACATATGCATGACATGCTGCGCGCCGGTGTCGTTTAATTATGGAAGAGAACTCAATGAGTCTGGTTGAAACCTGCTACGGGCCTGTAGAACAAGATGTCATGGCGCGTGCCGGGAAAATCCGCCTGCTGATTTGTGATGTCGATGGCGTGCTGTCAGACGGCCTGATTTTCATGGGCAACAATGGCGAAGAATTAAAAGCATTCAACGTCCGTGACGGTTACGGTATCCGTTGCCTGAAAACCTCAGATATCGAGGTGGCGATCATCACCGGTCGTTCCGCCAAGCTGCTGGAAGACCGGGCAAATACCCTCGGTATCACCCACCTTTATCAGGGGCAATCCGATAAGCTTTTGGCCTTCCGTGAACTGTTGGATACACTGTCGCTTACGGCAGATCAGGTCGCCTATATTGGTGACGATCTGATCGACTGGCCGGTGATGGCGCAAGTTGGCCTGGCCGTTGCGGTCGCAGATGCACATCCGTTGCTGCTGCCACGCGCCCACTACGTTACCCGCATTGCCGGCGGCCGCGGCGCGGTGCGCGAGCTGTGCGACATTATTCTTTTGGCTCAGAACAAGCTGGAGGACGCCAAAGGGCTGTCGATATGAGTAAAACCAAACTTTGGATCACCCTTTTGCTGGCGGTGATCGCATTGGCGCTGATTGGCTGGAACATGGCTGATTTCAATAATGACGCGGTCCCAGGGCCGGTGAACAGTCAGGACCCGACTTACCAGAGCCAGCACACGGTCACCATAGTGTACAATCCGACCGGCAAGCTGAGTTACAAGCTGGTAGCGGAAGATGTGAAGTATTATACCGCCGATGATTTAAGCTGGTTTACCCAGCCAGTGATGACGCTGTTTGATGAAAACGCGGTGGCTACCTGGTCAGTTCGCGCCGATCGCGCCAAACTGACTAAAGATCGGATGCTGTATCTTTACGGCCATGTCGAGGTGAATAGCCTGACCACCACCTCACAGCTGGAAAAAATTAAAACAGATAATGCTCAGGTGAACCTGGTGACCCAGGATGTGTCTTCGGATGACGAAGTGACACTCTACGGGACGAACTTCACCTCTAACGGCATGAAAATGCGTGGGAACCTGCGGACCAAAACCGCTGAGCTGATTGATAAGGTTAAGACCAACTATGAAATTCAGAACCAAAAAACAACGCCGTAATCTGTTGATCGGCAGCTTGATTTTGGCCGCCAGCGCCCCCGCTTGGGCGCTGAAGTCCGACTCCAATCAACCGGTGAGCATTGATTCACTGAAACAGTCTCTGGATATGCAGAGCAACGTCAGCACCTTTACTGATAACGTGGTGATTAAGCAAGGCACCATCGATATCAAGGCGGACAAGGTCGTGGTGACTCGGCCGGGCGGCGATCAGAACAAAACCTACATTGAAGCCTTTGGTAACCCAGTGACTTTTTACCAGATGCAAGACAGTGGCAAGCCGGTGAAAGGCCATGCCCAAAAGGTCCGTTACGATGTCGCCTCGCAGTTAGTGACCCTGACCGGGAATGCCTATCTGGAACAGCTCGACAGCAACGTAAAAGGCGATCGCATCACCTACCTGGTGCAACAGCAGCAAATGCAGGCGTTTAGCGATAAAGGCAAACGCGTGACTACGGTTCTGGTACCGTCGCAGTTGCAAGACAAAAACGGGCAAAAGAAGAGTAACTAATCACTTATGGCTACACTCATCGCAGAAAACTTGGCGAAAGCCTACAAGGGCCGCAAAGTTGTTGAAGACGTCAGTCTGAACGTGAAATCCGGCGAAATCGTCGGCCTTCTGGGGCCGAACGGTGCCGGTAAGACCACCACCTTCTACATGGTGGTGGGTATCGTTCAACGCGACGCCGGGCGTATCGTGATTGACGAAGAAGACATCAGCCTGTTGCCACTGCATGCGCGCGCGCGTCGTGGTATCGGCTATCTGCCGCAAGAAGCGTCAATCTTCCGCCGCCTGAGCGTGTATGACAACCTGATGGCCGTTCTTGAGATCCGTGATGACCTCAGCAGCGAACAGCGAGCAGACCGTGCGGTAGAGCTGATGGAAGAGTTCCATATCTCCCATCTGCGCGACAACCTGGGCCAGGCCTTGTCCGGTGGCGAACGCCGCCGCGTGGAGATCGCCCGAGCCCTGGCGGCCAACCCGAAATTCATCCTGCTGGATGAACCCTTCGCCGGGGTCGACCCCATCTCCGTTATCGACATTAAAAAGATTATCGAGCACTTGCGTGATAGCGGCCTGGGCGTGCTGATCACCGACCACAACGTGCGCGAAACGCTGGACGTATGTGAACGCGCCTACATTGTCAGCCAGGGCAAACTGATTGCTCACGGCACGCCGGATGCTATTCTGGCCGATGAGCAGGTGAAACGCGTTTATCTGGGCGAAGAATTCCGCCTCTGAGTACCAGCGCGCCCATTGGGCGACGGTTAACGGAAGTAAACAGAAGATTATGAAGCAAGGTTTGCAACTCAGGTTTAGCCAACAATTGGCTATGACCCCCCAACTCCAGCAGGCTATCCGCCTGTTGCAGTTGTCCACGCTTGAACTCCAGCAGGAGATACAGCTGGCGTTAGAGAGCAACCCATTGCTTGAACAGACTGACCTGCACGAAGAAATCGAAACCAAAGAAACCCTCGAAACCGAAGGTTTGGACACCCGCGAAGCGCTAGAACAGAAAGACATGCCGGAAGAGCTGCCGTTGGACGCTACCTGGGATGAAATCTATACGGCGGGTACCCCCTCCGGTACCCGTACTGATTACAGCGATGATGAACTCCCGGTTTATCAAGGTGAAACCACCCAGACCCTGCAGGACTATCTGATGTGGCAGGTGGATCTCACACCGTTTTCCGATACGGATGCCGCCATCGCCACCTCAATCGTTGACGCTGTCGACGACACCGGTTATCTCACCGTGCCGCTGGAAGACATTCTGGAGAGCATCGGTGACGAAAATGTGACAATGGACGAAGTCGAAGCCGTATTGAAACGCGTACAGCGTTTTGATCCGGTTGGCGTTGCCGCGCGCGATCTGCGTGATTGCCTGTTGGTTCAGCTTTCCCAGTATGCCGAAGACACGCCCTATCTGGCTGAAGCACGCCTGATCATCAGTGAACACCTGGACTTGCTGGCCAACCACGACTTTCGCAGCCTAATGCGAACAACGCGCTCAAAAGAAGATACACTGAAAGAAGCGATGCAGCTGATTCAGTCACTCGATCCGCGTCCGGGCCAGTCGATCAATACCGGCGAGTCTGAGTACGTGATCCCAGACGTGCTGGTACGCAAAGTGCAAGATGTTTGGACGGTTGAGCTCAACAGTGACAGCATTCCACGGCTGAAGATCAACCAGCAATACGCCGCCATGGGCAACAGCGCGCGTAACGACAGCGACGGACAGTACATCCGCAGTAATCTGCAGGAAGCCAAATGGCTGATCAAAAGTCTGGAAAGCAGGAACGACACTTTACTGAAAGTCTCACGCTGCATTGTCGAGCAGCAACAGGCCTTCTTTGAGCAAGGTGCAGAATTTATGAAACCCATGGTACTGGCGGACATCGCTCAGGCCGTGGAGATGCATGAATCGACAATCTCACGCGTGACTACGCAAAAGTTTTTGCACAGTCCGCGCGGCATTTTCGAATTGAAATATTTCTTCTCAAGCCATGTGAATACCGACAGCGGAGGCGAGGCTTCCTCTACGGCGATCCGGGCAGTCGTGAAGAAAATGATCGCGGCGGAAAACCCCGCCAAACCGCTCAGCGACAGCAAGCTGGCTACCCTGCTCTCCGATCAGGGGATCATCGTGGCGCGGCGTACCGTCGCCAAGTACCGAGAGTCTTTGTCCATCCCGCCGTCCAACCAGCGTAAACAGTTGGTTTGACCTCTATTGAGAAGGAAGACACTATGCAGCTCAACATTACCGGACACCACATCGAAATCACCGAACCATTGCGTGAGTTCGTGAACACCAAGTTCGCTAAACTCGAACAGTATTTTGACCGCATAAATCAGGTGTATGTCGTTCTTAGTGTGGAAAAAGTGCAACAGATTGCGGAAGCAACGGTGCACGTGAATGGAGGCGAGTTGCACGCCACCTCGGAAGACGAGAACATGTATGCTGCAATTGATACCCTGATCGACAAACTGGCACGTCAATTGAACAAACATAAAGACAAACTGAAGCAACACTGACATTCTGGGCCGTTTCCGTCCGCGGATTCGGCTCAAACGTAGATTCGGCCATCGGCGCGTTACCTGTTTGTCTATGGGTACCGCGCCGATAAGCCAACAGGCGAAAAATCACCTCACAAGCCTGCTTGCTGGTGTGGTTTTAAGTGAAGATGAGATGAACAACGAAACAATGCAATTAAGCTCGGTCTTAAACATCGAGTGCACCAGAAGCGCCGTCCATTGCACTAGCAAGAAACGCGCTTTGGAAATTATCAGCGAACTGGCCGCCAAGCAGCTAAACCTGTCACCACAGGTGGTGTTTGACGCGGTTCTCACCCGCGAGCGTATGGGCAGCACCGGTATCGGCAACGGTATCGCCATTCCCCATGGCAAACTGGAAGAGGACACATTGCGGGCTGTTGGCGTGTTTATCCGTCTCGACCAACCTATCGCCTTTGATGCCATTGATAACCAGCCGGTCGATCTGCTATTCGCCTTACTGGTACCGGCAGATCAATGTAAAACCCATTTGCATACCCTGTCCCTGGTCGCCAAGCGCCTGGCCGACAAAACCGTATGCCGTCGCCTGCGTGCCGCGCAAAGTGACGAAGAGCTTTACCAAATCATCACCGAGTAACGCCCGGCTGGCGTGACTTCCAGCCCGGATAACGATACTGTTTAGCCATGATGGATTCCGGTTCAGGCCGGAATAATAAAGTTTCTAAAGGTGGCGATAGACGCCACTGAGATGCCAGGGGAGTTTCCACATGGTGCTGATGATTGTCAGCGGCCGTTCCGGTTCAGGGAAATCCGTCGCCTTGCGGGCGTTGGAAGACATGGGTTTTTACTGCGTTGATAACCTGCCCGTGGTACTGCTACCGCAGCTTGCCAATACGTTGGCGGAACGCAACAGCTCCGCAGCGGTAAGCATCGACGTACGTAACATGCCGGAATCGCCGGAAGTGTTTGAATATGCGATGACTCAGCTGCCTGACAGCTTCTCGCCGCAGTTGCTGTTCCTCGACGCCGATCGCAATACGCTGATTCGCCGCTACAGTGATACACGCCGTCTGCATCCGCTCTCTAGCAAGAACCTGTCACTGGAAAGCGCTATCGATGAAGAGAGTGATCTGCTCGAACCCCTGCGTTCCAGAGCCGACCTGATCATCGACACGTCAGAAATGTCAGTGCATGAGCTGGCCGAAATGCTGCGTACCCGCCTGTTGGGCAAACGCGAGCGTGAGCTAACCATGGTGTTTGAATCCTTCGGCTTTAAACACGGTATCCCGATCGATGCCGATTACGTGTTCGACGTACGCTTCCTGCCGAACCCACACTGGGATCCAAAACTGCGCCCAATGACCGGTTTGGATAAACCCGTTGCCTCATTCCTCGATCGCCACACTGAAGTGCACAACTTCATCTACCAGACGCGCAGTTATCTGGAACAGTGGCTGCCGATGCTGGAAACCAACAACCGCAGCTACCTGACAGTGGCCATTGGCTGCACCGGCGGTAAACACCGTTCAGTGTACGTGGCGGAACAATTGGCCGACTACTTCCGCTCGCGCGGCAAGAACGTGCAATCACGCCATCGTACGTTGGAAAAACGCAAACAATGACGGTCAAGCAAACGGTTGAAATCAAAAACAAACTTGGTATGCATGCACGCCCAGCGATGAAGCTGTTCGAGCTGGTGCAGAGTTTTGACGCCGAAGTGATGCTGCGTAACGACAGCGGCACAGAAGCCGAGGCCAGCAGCGTGATTGCGCTGCTGATGCTGGACTCCGCACAGGGGCGCCATATCGAAGTGGAAGCCACAGGTCCGGATGAAGTAAAAGCGTTGGCCGCCGTGATTGAGTTGATTAATTCCGGTTTTGACGAAGATTAAAGAGTAAGGTGCGCTGCATGATGCGCACCGATTTTACAACACCTCATTCCTGCAGCTAGATCCGGCTCAAACAGTCCAGCGCCACGGCCTTAAAGCTATCAAAATTGTCACTGCCCAGCAGGCGACTCATCGATCGTTCACGCACGAAGGTGACGAACAGATCATAGATCGCCATCGCTTCTTCGTAATCGCTTTTACTGATTGCCAGCAGGAAGATCACGTGAGCGATCTCACCTTCGCCCCAGACGATGCCCTGTGGTGCCAGCAGCGTCACCACCACGGTTTTTTTCGCCAGTAACCCGAGTGAGTGTGGCAGTGCGATACCTTCACCCAACATCGTGGAAACAATGGCTTCGCGCTCAACTACCGACGGATAAAAATCATCACCAACATAGCCTTCACGTTCAAGCTGACTACAGACTTGCTGGAACAATTGCGCCTGGGTCAGCGATTCGTTGACCACCATAAAGTGGTCGGCATCGAAGAACTTCTCCAGCATGTAAGGTTTGGTGCGATCCACCAGAACCAGTTTGCCAAGCTGCTCTAGCTGATATTCAGTCGGGAACGGTGACATCACAACCACAGGCTTGTTCTTTTCGCTGACCCGCGCGTTGGAAATAACAAAATCTTCGTCAATATGGTTGAGCACCTCGTAATCACGTAGCGAAACGATCCTCGTCATGACCAGTTGTGGGTACTTACGCGCAATCTGTGCCTGGATCATCCGCACCGTCGAGTTGCCGGTATCACAGACCAACATCACCTGCGGGTGCCGCTCATAGCCGATGTTGTAATGCCGTTCCAGCCCAACACCAATGTGCAGTACCAGATACCCAATTTCGTTCTCACTCAGGGTATAAGGCGTGTATTTCCCCCAGCTAGACACTGCCGCCAGCGTCACATCATAGGCCATCGGGTAATGCTGCTTGATATTCGCCAACAGTGGATTGGGGATATTAATCTGGTACTTCACCCGAGTGATCATGGTTTTGATATGGGTGAGCAGATCGGCTCGCAGCTGTTTATCACCCTGCAGATTGTAGTTATAGTGCGCGTTGATGTAGGACAGAATGTAATCCACCAGCGCTTCTTCATCGTCTGCGTTGATCTCGGTCGGCTGCACCTCTTGCACCCGCCGCGCAGCAATATTCACCCGCAGGTAAGCCTCTTCCGCCATCGACACGTCTTTCCCGCTGGCTTTGCGCAGCTCCCCTGCCAACCAGGTAGATACCTTGCGTACCGCGTCATCGCCATCCTCAACGTCAAAGTCCGGTAACGGGTAGCCGTCGGTAATGCGCCGCAACGCCACCGCACAGTAGAAGATAAGGTACTGCTCGCCCTCATCGGTCAAACGAATGGCGTATTGCGACAACAGCGGATGCAGCAGCCCGGCGAAAGTAGACACCTGTGGTTGCAGCAGGATCTCATTGTTGAGTAGCGGGTTCTCCGCGTCGGCCAGATGCAGTTGGAATAAAAGATCGGTCAGACAAGCACGGATCGCCATCTCAGAGCCAAACAGCTTCATACCGTAACGCGGTTTGGTTTCGATGGTTAACTGGTAGTGCGCCAAGCGCTCTCTCACCTCAGCCATGTCGTTTTGCAGCGTACCGCGGCTGACAAACCATTCATCGGCTAAATCTTCAAGCTTTAGAGAAAAAGCTGAGGTCAAAAAACGAATCAGCAGATAGTGCACGCGTTCCTGTGCACTACGCGGCGTCGCGTGCTTTTTGCGTTCTTGATGCTGCAAGGCGCTGAACAGCGCAGCGTCATCAACCTGTAAGTGGTAGCCCGCACCACGGCTATGTACAAAGTGGGCCCCGTATTTTTCCAGAATATCGTTCAGTGCGGTGATATCAGCACGTACGGTTCGGGTAGACACGGCGAAACGCTTCGCCAGCTCATCCTGTGGCAAAGTCTCAGACTGTAAAGCATCAAACAGATAGGCTAAACGCGGGTAGGGAAATCGCACCATTCTCTTTCCGTCAATGTAAGGTGCCCGCCTGGGGAGTCAGACGGGCAGCGGGTTACTTCGCGAGCGGCAAAAACACCATTTGCGATGGGCTGCCTACCGGCGTGTAGCCTTCAGCAAAGCTGAGTTTGCCACTGGCCTTATCCACGCTGAATCGGGTGACATTATCGCTGCGCTGGTTCATCGCATACAGATAGTGCCCGTCCGGGCTCAGCGTCAGTGACCGTGGGTAATCACCGCGCGTCCAGATCTCAGCCACCGAGTGCAGCTCGCCATCAGGCCCAACGCTGAATTGCCCAATGCTGTTGTGCAGCCGGTTAGCAACATAAAGATGTTTACCGTCCTCGCTCAGGACCAGGCCTGCAGCAAAGTTGGTGCCCTTATAATCAGCGGGCAGCGAAGACACAACATGCTGCTGTTTCAGAGTACCTTTTTGGTTATCAAAACGGTAGCTGGTCAGCGTCGAGGCTTCTTCGTTCACCAACAGCAACGTTTTGCCGTTCGGGTGAAACACAAAGTGACGTGGGCCTGCGCCGGCAGAAGATGCCGTGATCCACGGCGGATCGTTTGGCGTCAGTTGACCGCTGGCATCATCAAAGCGCCATTGATAGATACGATCCAGCCCCAGATCGGTTGAAAACACATATTTACCGCCAGGATCGCTGGCGATCATATGCGCATGCGGACCATTGTGATCGCTGATGGCGAAGCTACCTTCCACCGCCGCTTCTGGCTTGCCGGCGCCTGCCGGCCCTTGCTGTTGCTGCACTGAGCTGGCGTTGCCGAGCTTGCCATCACTCTGAATCGGGAATACCGCCACGGTACCGCTGACGTAGTTCGCCACCAGTAGATGGCGACCGTTTGGCGTAGGAGAAAGGTAAACGGGCCCTGCCCCTTGCGAATCAACCTGATTGAGCTGAGTCAGGCTACCGTCAGTTGGGTTGATACGGTAAGCAATAATGCCGCCATGCTTAGTGCCGTTAAAGTCTGCCACTTCGCTGGCAACATACAGCGTCTGCCCTTTGGCATCCACGGCGAGCTGTGCCGGGTTCGCCTGGCTGCTGACCAATGTCCTGGCGCTCAGCGCGCCGCTGGCCGGATCAACCTGCACCCGATAAACACCTTCACCATTGGGATTGTAAGTACCAATATAAGCAAAATGAGATGACGTGGATTTCATTGCATCCTCAGCGTGCAGCACCGGGCTGGCCATCGCCAGTAGCGCCAAGGTTAACGCGGTGCGTAGGGGTGGAGACTGCCAGTTTCGCATAGTTATCCTTATGAGAGATAGCGGCGCGGTGTGACCGCGCCTGTGGATACAGAACCTGTCGCCTCCCTGCCTTACGTCATCCGATATGCCCTGCTTACGTGCAGCTGCAGCGTTGTTGGCTGCCGCTCCACGTAATTTGGGTACGTGATTAACCCACCAGTTTTTTGGTCATCGCCAGCAAGGTTTTAACGTCCTGCGGGCGCGTGTTGCCTGTGGCCGCATCAATGATTGAGCTGTAGATATGCGGGATCACACGTTTCACGCCGGCAGCCAGTGCGATCTCGACGATCGGCTCGAAGTTTTCCAGATCGATACCGCCAGTCGGCTCCAGCATAAAGTCATGTTCAGCACAGGCCTGGGCCACATACTGATATTCTTCTTTGCATGCCAGCCCGCCCATCGGGAAATACTTGATCGAACTGCCACCCATGTCTTTTAACAGGGCAATCGCGGTTTCCACCGGTACAATACCGTCCGGCGCAGACGCACTCAGTGGACCGGTGGAGATCTTCACCCAGCCGACGCGGCCGGTCGGTGAAACCAGACCGTTCACCACGCTGTCGTGTTGCCCCAACAATGCGCGGCTGGCACCGACACCGGTAAACACCTGGTTTACGTGCTGCGGTTGCACCCGTTGAGAGATCAAACTCACCATCGTCGATTGTTTCGGATCGCCCGCGCCCAGCCCCACCGACAGCGCATTCTCGATTAATCGCGCATAACGCTGCATGTCAGCAACCGCGCTATCAACGTCCGGATAATTCTTGGACAGAACGCCCACCAGTACATGCCCTTCCGCCGCCGCATAAATGTCCTGCGCATTGTCTTTCGAGCCGGCCAATACGTTTAGGCACACACGGTCACGATAGTAGTTAGGTTGCAGCTTCATGCTTGTTTCTCCGTAAACAGATTTTTAATACAGGTGAAGACAGTCATCAGTTGTTGCTGGTCAACGCTGCGCACATCCACTTCAATCTTGCCTTCGTTTGCCTTATAACCACGGAAGTAGATAGCGATATCGCCAGTTTTCAGCGCCTGTACGATGTCGTAGGTCGAACGCCCGAGCACAGCCTCATCAAAGGTAATTTCCGCTCGTGCGATATCGCGACCGGCACTGTCCCAAACGGTTTTGGCACTGATACCGCTCAGGGTGTTCAGGCTATCGATAAACGGCGTCATTCTTTCGACCATTTGCTGACCGGTAGTTTTCTCCAGCGTCAGGTAGCTTTCTATCGCCTGAGTCAGACCGAGAATGCCCTCTTTGCCGACCTTCATCGCTCGGCCGATGCCGCCGGATTGCAGCTTCACCCATTCAACGTACTGTTTCTTACCGATCACCAGACCGCTGGTTGGGCCTTCGATGGCTTTGGCGCCGCTGTAAATCACCAGATCGGCTCCCATTTGGGAGTAACACAGCAGATCTTCTTCCGCTGCGGCATCAACGATAAGCGGCAGGTTATGTTTGCGTGCCACCACAACCGCCTGCTCAACGGAAAGAATGCTTTTCTGCACACAGTGATGTGATTTGATGTAGAGAATGGCCGCGGTTTGCGGCGTGATGCAGGCTTCAAGCTGCTCAGCAGAGCATTCATTGGCGTAGCCCGCCTCCACGACTTTACCGCCGCCCAGCGCCACCATGGTGTCGACCGGCGCACCAAAGTTAACGTTATGGCCGCGCGGCAGTACAACCTCACGTGGGACGGTAATAGGTGCTGAGTGCAGGTTCACCAGCAGGTTGGTGTTGTCTTTGACGATCAGCGCCGCCACCGACTGGGCGATGCCCGCGGAAGCGCAGGAAACGATCACCGCAGCGTCAACATTCAGCAGGTTGGCGATGTAAGCACCGGTCTTGTCGACCAGATCCTTGATTTCGAAATAGTGATTCAGGCCATAGTCAACGGCGTCAACGACATCCTGGCGCGGCGTGGACACACCGAGCATAGTCATGCGGCCGGAAGTGTTAATTACCTGTTTTAAATTATATTTTTCATAAATTGAAGACATGAGCGGCTTTCCCTTCATCGGTTAATAGGATTTCCCCGGCCACCACCGCGGCCAGCGGAACCAGCAATTGTTGGCCCGTGGCCGATTGCCCGTCTGAATCGGCAAACACCTGTGGCCCTTGGCGGAGTTCAAACAGGGTGAAATCAGCGTCATAGCCCGGTTCCAGCCGCCCTTTGTGGGCCAGATGCAGCGCCGAGGCGGCGTTTTCCGTAACGCAGGCGATCACCTGCGGTAGGGACAGCCCGACGCTGAAGAATTTGGACATCACCATCGCCAGGCTATGTACCGGGCCGGCGATACGGTTGCGGCAGTAGATATCGGAGCTGATGGTGTGCGGCAAAATGCCAAGCGCAATCGCCTGCCTCGCCACATCAAAGCTAAAGCTGGCCGTACCGTGGCCGACGTCGAGCAACACGCCACGTTTCAACGCGCGCTGAATGGACTCACGCAGCGTACCTGCAGGCGTCAGAATACGGTTCGGCTTGCCGTTGTAGCAGTGGGTGATAATGTCTCCACGCGTCAACAAATCGGCTATTTCATCCAGATCCGGCGGGTTATTACCGATATGTACCATCAACGGTAATTGGTTATTTTCCTGTTGGATCTCTTTGGCAAGCACCAATGGCCGCGTGCCATTTTGACCGACGACGCTGCTGCTCATGCGCGCCTTTATGCCGATGATAAAACCCGGGTGCTTACCGATCGCCTGGCTGACTTTTTGCTTATCGATATCGGCCAAATCGGCCAGTTCGTTTTGCCGTAACAAGCCGATGCGTGAAATATTCAGAAAGGCGAAAACGTTGGTTTTAACATTGCGCGTCAGCGCATAGAACGCCTCGACATCATCGGTACCGGTACTACCAGCATCGATCACTGTCGTGACGCCGCAGGCTGTACCAACCAGATCCGGCTCGTCATGGTAGATCGGAGAAGAAGGGTAACAATGGACATGAGAGTCGATCCAGCCGGCGCTCAAGCGACAGTTGCCCGCCAGATCCAGTTGCTGATGGCCACGGACGTCGTCGGCTAACTGTCCAACCTCGGCAATCTTGCCGCCCTGAACCGCTATATCGACCAGCTGCTCATCCGCCAGTCTGGCACGTCTGATGACTAAGTCATACATACTGCATTACTCCTTTTCAAGCAGGGGAGCGGTGTGCCGCTCCCCGACAATCACACGTGTGATCAAGCGATGGCGACCGGGAAAATCGCCCCTAACAACATCGCGCCGAGGATCGCCCCGCCGGTGATTGGCTTGTTCCAGATATAGAACAACAGTGCGCCTAGCAGTGAACCTATGCCAATAGGAATAGAGGCCGTCATGGCAGACAGGATGATCAATGGCCCCAGGAAACGCCCAGAGGAGTTACCGGCCCCCATCATCACATCTGCCCCGTAGGTGGAGTTGCTCTGGTTGATGGTAAATTTACGCGCCAGGATGATCAGGTAGCCAATTGCCAAACCAATCACCAAACCGGTTATCAGCGACGCAGCAAAGTTGGCGACCGGGAAGATGATCCCCGCACCGAGTAACAGGGCCGGAACCCCCAACCCGACACCGGTTTGGATCGCACCACCGATGTCCAGGATCCCCACCAGCGAGCCTTCGATGATGCGCGCAAACAGGAAGCTGGCACCGAATGCCGCTACAGCACCATAAACACCGGTATCCATGCCGGCACGCAGCATGGAAACGAAGGCGACTTCGTTAAATGCGCCGATGCCATACAGGTAGTACATGTGCGTCCCGGCGAACACGCCGGAAGAGAGCAGGCCAACAAAAATCGGGAATGACCAGTCGGCATACCAGAAGCCTTTTTGGGTTTGTTCTTCCATTTTCCAGCTCCTTATTTACCGCTCAGGGTATTGTGAATGGCGTCAAGCCAGCCCGGTACACCAAGGCTGAAGGACTCGAGGACTTTCATGTCGAAGCCGCGGAAGAAGCCGCTAAGCACGAACAACAGCACAATTACCGCCATCATGATCTTGGTGATTTTGTTCCAGCCGCTTTCTTCGACCCCTTTACCGATCAGGATACCCAGCACCAGACCCGGTACGGCGTTACCCATGATCAACTGCGCCAGACCACCAAAGATGGTGCCCCAGAAACCGGAGCGACGCCCAGCGTCGATCGCCGCCAGCCAGAAGATCACCGGCATCACGGTATTCACCAGCAGGTTAGCGGCCGGCACCAACACTTTAATCGCCGTGACCTGCAGTGCAGCAGGCACTGCAGAGGCCGTGGTATTGAGGAATGCCACCACCAGCATGCCGATAATGCCGCAGGCGATAGCCATTTTTTTCGGGTCGTGCAGCGTTTGCGCCAGATTGCGGTTCTTGACCATCAGCGCAGCAGCCCCCCAGTGCGGGATGATGCGGTGGTCAACGTCCTGCGTGAAGGCCCCCGCCGCCACAGAAGACGCCCAGGCGTTGAAGAAGAAGCCCAGACCGAATGAGAAATGGGAAGCCGGGTCACCCTCACACGAGTTCAGCTCGCCCAGAGTACGGAAAGCGCCCATGCCCTGTGTTGTTGGTGCATGGAACATTCGTGCGGCGCCGGCCCCTACGCCAACCCCCACCAGTCCGCCGATAATAAGCGACTTAAATAAGATGATTAAAAACATCAGTATACCCTTTGATTTATGCTAACGTTTTTATTTCGTGACGAAGACAACTTTTTCTGTATTGATTATTGTCACGTTCACGGTTATTTCCAGAGTAACGGAATAATGCTTTCTTTCGCGCGGTAGAAAGAAGAATAGAAACTTTTCTTTTGTTATTTTCTCTTCCGCTTTTAATACGCTGACATCCTGCGGTTCAATACGCAGCAGAATATTACTGGTGGATTTTAATACCGCGCCCTGCACATTGGCCAAGGCGGAAGCAAAAGCTTTCGCTTTGCTGTCGCCTTTACCCTCCACCTTCACCGACGTTGTATATTGCTCTTTCATTACGGATTGCCGTGTTTTTTAACGTAGGCTTCAACCAGTTTTTGCCCCAGCTCTTCTTTATCCATAAAACCAAAACCTAGCACCGTGCACCCTTCATTGATTGCCGTCACGCCTTCATCAATGGAACGCATACCGTATTTGGCTTTGTAACCGTATTTCGTTTGCGCGGTAATCGCGCCGGCACCGCCACTGCCACAGAAAGAAATCCCCAGCTGTGCGCCTTCTGCTTTCATCACGTCGCCCAGCTTCATGTCTGCCGCTACGCCTGGGATAACAATGGCTTTTCCGCCTGCGTTTTCAATACCCTGACCTACTTTCTGGCCTTTGCCTAAACGATCGCCGATCACTACTGTAATTTGACCCATGGTATTTTCTCCTGATTAATGTAATTCGCTAATAGCTATTGGTTATTATCTTTTGCCACTTCAAAATGCACGGAAAGCAAATAAGCTTCTTCGATCGGCAGAGTGGTAAACTGATCGACCACTCTTTCAGCCATTTGCATTGACTCCGCTGAGATCTCATCAAACAGTGATTTATCAACTTCCGGTAGTGGCTCGCCGGTTATTGAACGCAACACCATAGCGCGAATATGCGACTCCAACATCTGTTGCTGTACCGCATTGGTATAAATACCGTCCTCATTCAGCATGGCGGTAATATCTGACAATACCTGTTCAGTTATCGCCCCGGCCATACTGACATCAGGCTGTTCATTATTTTCTCTCGCAGCAGATCCATCATTCACTTTTCAGTACCCCTAGATCCCAACATGATTCTGTCAATCTCACAGCGCATCACTTGAATAACCCGCCTTCTCTGATGCCTTTACCCTAACCCCGGGACGATTTTCTGTGTAGCGTGTTTTTTTCCAGTTGGAAGTGGAAATTCAGTGAGCATCAGGGATCCATTTCGCAAAATAAGGATTTATTAGATAATTCAATTAAATTACAAAAAGATAACGCCACAAGCTGTTTCCAGTTAGCCCAGCGGCGGTGAAAAGCTTCGTGATCGGGATCTCTTTCTTTTCCCCGCTTAACCGCCTACTATCGGTAAGACAATTCGACATCAACAACACCCCCGCTCCTCTGGCGCGGGGGTGTTGCTTTTGTGTTGTTTTTCCGAATTTATGGGCGCGTGACCCGACGCCTTTTGATTTGACTGGAGAGTGGAATGACCAAGCCAACCATTACTATTAATGAGCTGGATGCGGAACGCCTGGATGCGCTATTGGAACAACCGGCCTTTGCCAACACCGACGTCGCCGCCGCGCTGAACGTCGAACTGGATCGCGCCGAAATCCTGCCGCCGTCCCAGATCCCGGCCAACGTGGTGACCATGAACAGCCGCGTGCGTTTCCGCGATCTGCATACTGCAGAAGAACATGTGCGTACTCTGGTTTACCCGGCGTCGCTGAAAGATAGCCACGAGCAGCTTTCGGTGATGGCGCCCTTGGGCGCAGCACTGTTGGGTATGCATATCGGCAACCAGATTACCTGGCAGTTACCGAATGGCGAAGAAGCACGAATCGAAGTGCTGGAACTGTTGTACCAGCCAGAAGCGGCAGGTGAATACCACCGCTAAGCGGTTATCAGGGCGGTGACGATACCGCCCTTTCTGCGTTTATAGGCTGATGGCGATCAATACCAGGATCAACAACAGCACGTAAATTCTGGCATGCAGCCTGTCATTAACCTTCGGCAACCATTTTTTGGCGAACACAATTCCCATGATACCCGCCGCGACAAGCAACCCCAGAATGGTCAAATTGACATAGCCCAAATATTGGGGCCCAGCCATTTCCTTCCAGCCCAAACCGATATACATCAGTGCGCCAATGATGGCGACCGGGATCGACAGTGGATTGGCCGCGCTCACGCAATGTTTCATCTCGTAGCCATGCCGGCGTAATAAAGGCACCGTTAGTACGCTCCCTCCCACACCGAGCATAGTGGCAATCACCCCGATGAGTGGACCACCGACAAATAGCGTCACCTTAGACAAGGTTGCTCGGGGCGGTTTGACCAAAAACCCCTGCCTGAACAAACAGTCCGCAATCGTTACCAGCATATAAATCACAAACAGGAGCCTGACCACGCCGTCTTCCAACAGGCTTGAGGCGAAGGCCCCCAATGCAGCACCAATAGCGATAAAGTAAATCAGCGGAACAATGGTTTCACGCAACAGATTACCACTGCGCCAGTTGGTGAAGGTGGCGTAACCCGCGTTCAGGATCATCACCGCCGTTGAGGTTGCCACGGCAACATGCATCGCCTGACCCGACTGTTCGCCCGAAGAGGCAACCAGGTGATACACAAAAGGCACCACGACGAAGCCGCCACCGAAGCCGAATAAAATGGTGGTAATGCCGGTAATAAAACCGGCACCAAGAATGACCAACATCTCAATCATGGCTATGCGCCCGAATGAAATCGTCGAAACCAGCAGCGAACTGACCAGCCAGCTCATGGAACTCATCGCCCACAAACAGCGACAGGTAATGGTGGCAAATGGCATCATGGTCGATCAGTTCAATCCCAAGCGCCTCCGCCTGCGCCAGAGCTGGCGCGTCAGGAAATCCCCAGTAACGGTAGTCGCCCTGTAGCTCAACGGCCACCGCTTCCCGCTCGCCCGCCTGCATCAACTGATTCGCCAAAAATGCCCCAGAACGGCACCCCAGCAGCAACATGTTTTCCAAAAATGAAAGGTCATAGCGCAGCTCAGCCGGCTGTCGGGCGATCACCGGACCGGCATCCCATTGCTCGTCCATTTCATGCAGCGTCAATGCACAATTTTTCTCGCCGTTGACCATCGCGCGGAACAGCGTCATGACACCGCGATAATGTGGCAAATCCCCTGGATGCAGGTTCCACAGCAATTTACCGCGCTGGCTGAAGGCCCGCACATAATCTGCAGAGAATTTCTGATAACAACGCAACGAAATGACCGCATCCATATTGCCCAAACTGCTGATGAAGGTTGCATCATTAATGTCGGCAATACGGTGGGCCCTGACTGCTGCTCCGGCCAGGAAAATCTGCGGAGCCTGATAAGCACCCTGACAAATATCTGCATGTCGAGTGACGAACGGAAAGACAAAGTCATTCAATACCTGACGTTCATAGAGACCCAACTGCCGCACTGCCGGTTCTTGCAAACGGCCTGAGGCTTTCACCAGTGGAAAATAAACCGTAAAGGCACATTCCTTGTTTAAGGCGCTAATAACATCCTGGCATGCCAACCAAGAAAAAATATCGTTGCCAACAAATAGCGCTACGTTTTTCATACTGTCGCCTTCTTTGTATTAAATATGCTGTTATTAAAAACTATTTTGCTGATATCTCGGGTAATGGACTCCATTGCCGAGGTATAAAAAAGATCCCCTTTGGCTGGGGCGCCAAGAGAGTACAGGTTTTGTTCATTGCCCTGTTCATCCGGGACTTTTAACGTGATGGGATTACACTTCACACCACCGAATCTATTTTCCTGCACCAGTCCACCCTGAAGAAGCGTGTCATTTAACCGGTTTGGCTTCATTTGATATGAAGGGGCAGTACAATTGAGTAAATATTGAGTATGTACCGTTGCATTGTGGCAGAAAACTTTGAACCCGTTATTATCCTTGTCGATATTTACCACACCGCCAAAGACCCGTAAGCGTTGACACTCTAATCCAGTAATAATTTTATAGGCATTCTTTAAGGGCATAGCGTGCCGATTACGCATCCAGGAAGAATTATAAAAACGCATAAATACTTGTCGGTTATTTTCATCCATTTTAACCCAGGCTTCACACACTGCCGGGTGGATCGCGGCCAGGTAGCTGCAGATATGCTCACGCGCAAAACGTGCCCGATCCAGGCTTTCGGCCAGGTCACGATAACAATCTCTGCCAGCCCCCATAGAGGACAATACCGTCAACCGTTCCGGCCCAGGGTAGTATTGTTCCAGCGCCGCATTAATCATGTGAACTAACTGATGCGCATCGATAGAGTTATTGTTGGCGACAAAACGGATCAATTGCTGCTTGAATCCTGGCGGCGGTGCACGCATTAGCGCGGGTTGAACACTGGGAAACAATCCGGATCGCGACAAAGCCGAGATATCGCTAGCCCCCACCCGCTCAATCAGTTCAATAATGGCATCGATCGCCGTTAGGCTGCAGCCAATCACGCCGATGGCTGAAACAGGGTTAATAGCGGGAAGATCTCGATTCGCCTGATAAGAAATCACGCCATCAATGGGATACAGGCTTTCCGCTTCATTATGCCCTGAGCACAGCACCAGCGCATTCATCTGCTCCGCAACACCATCCGCCGTGGTCAGCAAATATCCCGCAGGATGCGTGCCTATTTCCTCAACTTCTGCGGTAATGAAATTCAGGGTGACGTTACTGTCGGCAGCCATAAAGACCGACATGTCACGGATAAAATCGAGATACTCTTTATAAAGCCAACGCGGCGGGTAACGGTCTTTACTGTAGCGAGGAAAATGCATCGTGATCCAATCTGAAAAATGCGCACGATCAAAAATATCTGCCGACATGTTCTCCGGCGTCATATTTAAAATATGGCTATCGAAATCGCTGCTGTAAGCCATGCCACCGTTAAAACCTTGCTTGTCAAAAACCTTCAGAGAAAGATGTTTACTGCAATTATTAACGGACTTATTCTTAATAAAGTTGTAAACAAAGGAAATGCCAGCTGCCCCACCACCAATCACACCGATCTTACACATGAAATATCACCTTATAGTCACAGCATTAAAAGAAGAACTATTGCTTCAGGTGTGGAATAAAAAAGATAACTTATTCCTTATTAACTTCTTGTATTGTGCAGACGAGAGACCTCGCCCTGCCCCGGCGTTTAAAATAAGAGGGTTCAATCAACAATAAAAATATCTCACTGCCAAGGCAGCGTTATTTCTCTTCCCTGATAGTAAAGTGATGGCGATTGGCTTGCTTTATATGAAGGGCCAACTATCATTGCATTTCGGTCAAAATACTCAACGATGGGGCTTATGCGCAACGTACGTATAGATGACCTCGATCACGTGTCCAGAGCCGTGATCGCCATTGGCACCGATTATCCGTCAGGCCATCTGCTGCCCATGCACTGTCACCGTCGCGCCCAGCTCCTGTATGGCGCGACCGGTGTGATGCACGTGTTTACCCGTCAGGGGAATTGGATTGTGCCGCCGCAGCGCGCGGTATGGTTACCACCGCAGATGCCGCATGAGGTCAGAATGGTCGGTGTCACTACGCGGAGCCTATACATTGAGCCGACGGCTCTACTGCCCAATCAACCACAGGTTTGCCAAGTGGTTAGCGTGACGCCACTGATGCGCCAACTGTTGATGGCAGCCGTCGATATGCCTCTGGAATACGATCCACAAGGCCGGGATGGCGCGCTGGTCAGCCTGTTATTGCATGAACTTGCTCATCTGCAGGCCTTGCCGTTGCATATCCCGCTGCCCACGGACTCACGCTTGGGTGAACTGTGCCAACGTTTCCTGCAACAACCTGACGCCCATGACTCACCGCAGGAATGGGCCGCACGCCTGTACATGAGTATCCGCAGCTTCAGCCGTCTGTTTCGCGCTCAGACCGGCATGTCATTTTCGCAGTGGCGCCAGCGAGCCTGCGTGGTGTTGGCATTGGCCAGGCTGACCGAAGGCAGCAGCGTGACACAGGTCGCTCTGGACTTGGGTTATGAAAGCAGCGCGGCATTTGCAACGATGTTTCGACGCGTGCTGGGACAAGCGCCGTCCTGCTATCTGGCGTCAGAACGGCGCGAAAAGGCTTAGCGGAATTTCTTGTGATTGGCGTCGCGGGTTTGCTTGAAGCCCTGAGCGACTTGCTTGGCTTCAGCCAATTTGCCTTGATTAGCCAGCGCCAGCGATTGATCGATCTGGCCGATCAACGTGTCCAGGCCATGATGGAAATCTTTTATTTCCGGGCTATTGGCCGCTTTATCTTCCAGTTTAGGTGGCTTACTTTGCTTCGCATCCACTGCAGCAGCACGCATATTCTGCAAGCTTTGCTTCATGGTATCCGTGGAGTCGGTGCTCAGCACCGTTTTGTAATTGCCTGCGATGGTATCCATATCGTCGGCCAGATCGGCTGCGACGGCCAGTGAACTGGCACCCAGCAGCGTCAATGCCATAAGCGCTTTCAGTTTGTTCGACATGCTTGCTCACCTTCCAGTTGTACCCAAAAATAATTGGAGTTGCATCAAGGCGGCAAGAACGTGAATCCTCAGAAACTTACTCAAGTAAGTGACTGGGGTGAACGCTCGCAGCCAACACAGATGCGGCTTCAAGTATGACGGGTATATTGTTTTATTTGACCCAGCCTAACCATAGGCAAGGGAGTCGAAAACTGAAACAGAAGATTTGTAAGCAAGGTTAAAAGGGGGAAAGGGGAGTGATACGGCTGGCAACCGGAGCGGCCAGCCGTGGCAGAGATTACTGACCGGCGATTTTCATGTCCGGCAACAACACGGAACCGCACTGGATGTTGCTGCGGGTTTCGATATCGCTGCCCACGCTGACGATGTTACGCAACATATCCTTCAGGTTGCCCGCAATGGTGATCTCGCTGACCGGATATTGGATCTCGCCGTTTTCCACCCAGAACCCCGCAGCACCGCGCGAATAGTCGCCGGTAATACCGCTGACACCCTGGCCCATCAGTTCGGTCACCACCAGACCGGTCCCCAACTGCTTCAACATGCCGGCAAAGTCATCGCCCTGCCCCTTGATTCGCCAGTTGTGGATACCGCCCGCATGGCCGGTGCTGTGCATACCAAGCTTACGTGCCGAATAGCTGGTCATCAGCCAGGTTTGCAGCACGCCATCTTTGACAATGTCGCGGCGTTGGGTACGGACCCCCTCGCTGTCGAACGGCGTGGAGGCCAGCCCTTTCAGCAGATGCGGGTGCTCCTCGATAGTCAGCCAGTCCGGCAGTATTTGCTTACCCAGAGAATCCAACAGATACGTGGATTTACGGTAAACGCTGCTCCCACTGATGGCGCCGACCAAATGCCCGAACAACCCTGTTGCCACTTCAGAAGCAAACAAAACCGGGGCGGTCATGGTCGACAGCTTACGCGGTGCCAAGCGCGACAGCGTACGGCGGGCACATTCCTGACCGACCCATTCAGGGCTTTCCAGATCGCCCATCGCGCGGCCAATGGTGTAGGCGTAATCACGCTCCATGTCACCATTGTGTTCCGCAATCACGCAGCTCGACAGTGAATGCCGGCTGGAACAGTAACTTTGCAACATGCCGTGGCTGTTGCCGAAGACCTTGATACCGTAGTGGCTGTTAAAACTGCCCCCTTCGGTATTGGTAATACGTTTGTCTGCTGCCAGTGACGCCTGCTCTGCTCGTGCAGCCAGCTCGATACCGCGCTCGGCGTCCAGCTCTTCCGGGTGGAACAGGTCCAGATCCGGTGCGTCAAACGCCAGCAGGTCTTTTTCTGCCGGGCCAGCGTTAGGATCTACCGAGGTATAACGGGCAATATCCAGTGCCGCCTGCACGGTACGGGCAATCGCATCCGGGCTGAGATCGGTAGAAGACGCACTGCCTTTACGCTGCTGGTGATAAACGGTAATGCCCAACGCGCCATCGCTGTTGAACTCAACGTTCTCCACCTCGCCAAAGCGGGTGCTGACGCTGATACCGGTAGATTTGGTCACGGCAACTTCTGCCGCATCGGAGCCGGCGCGTGCCAGTTCCAAAGCCTGTGAAACGGCCTGTTCCAGCGCCTTGCGCTGTTCTGCAACTTGAGTGACTACTTTCATCAATCTGCCATACTTAATCAGAAAATCGTTGAGAAAAGTGCCGTGGCGGCGTGGTTGCGCGTGGAGTCACGCGCAAAAATCATGGGATTTATACTTTTGAGTCTAACAGGAACCGCGCGGAATTTCGCATAAAGCCGGCAACCTGTTAGGATTAGCCTCTTTTTAACGGAGCCTACTATGAACAAACAGCCTGAAGACTGGCTCGACGATGTCCCGGAGAACATTGACGAGGAAGATGACGAGATTATCTGGGTCAGTAAAAGTGAAATTAAACGTGATGCCGAAGCGCTGAAAGACCTGGGTGTAGAACTGGTCGAACTGGGTAAAAATGCGCTGGACCGCATCCCACTGGACGAAGATTTACGCACGGCGATTGAACTGGCGCAGAAGATCAAGAAAGAAGGCCGCCGCCGTCAGCTGCAACTGATTGGCAAGATGCTGCGTGCCCGCGATGTAGAGCCAATCCAGACCGCGCTCGACAAGCTGAAGAACCGCCATAACCAGCAGGTTTCGCTGTTCCATAAGCTGGAAGTACTGCGCGACCGCCTGGTAGAAGAAGGCGATGATGCGATCCCGCCTATCCTGGCGCTGTATCCAGAGGCCGATCGCCAACAGTTGCGTTCACTGGTGCGTAACGCACAGAAAGAGAAAGCCGCTAACAAGCCGCCGAAAGCTTACCGTCAAATATTCCAGTACCTGCGCGATTTGGCCGAGACAGCCGAATGATCGCCGCCGTCACCACGGGATGAACCCAGTTCATCCCCGGTGATGTGCAGGTTCACCGCTGCTTTCTCGAATATTGAAACGCAAACTGCCTTCCAGTTCTTCTTCCGCTTCTTCAAACAGCAGGATAATCGCGCCAAAACGACGTTTGCTGCGGGCATTGAGATGGGTAAATTCAATCTCGACCGGCAAGCTGATGTCTGCGGTTACCACGTCCCAGAGCGCATCCAGATTGGCGCCAAACGCCTCATCCAGCGCAAACTTATCTGCAAAGTCGCGGTAGAACGCCGGTAAATCGTTAATCTGATTAAAATCGAACTCTACTTTTGCCATCAAGCTCACTCCACCCGAATGAAGTTTTTATAATGGTCACGCGTGACAAAAATCAGGCCGTCGCTGGAATACAGTAAGCGATCGGCACCGCGCCGGCCGCATTGATAATTGATATCCGCTTCGCGCCATACCCGGCTGCGGGCGGTAGGCAGTTGCCCTTCACGGTTTGAGAAACGGTCGCCACCAATGGCTTTACCCGGCAACACCGAACACAAATTCCCGTTGCGTGCATCCCACCCCTGTTCCCGCGCCTGCTTCTTGGTGATGTAATAGTCCGGTAACCGCTGATGCTGCTGCAGATAACTCACTACCCTTTTCTGCTGCGTCAGCTGGTCAATACTCTGACCTTCGGCCACCGCCGGCACGTTGGCAATCACCCGATCGGTGCCGCGCAGTGCATTAAAACCGGCCAACACAACGGCGATGACTATCGCCACGAGGATCCGCTTATTCATTGCTGTCCCTGAATTATGGCAGACAGGGGTGCATCAGCACCCATGCTAGTTGGATTTATAGATGAAAAGGATGAAGCAGAGATGACTGGCATATAACGTTTTCGCTTCAGGGGAAACCGCGCTGAACCACTTGCATCACCCATCCATGCTAATCATGCCATTTTGCAGCGCGTCTGGCACTCAGTGCAACTCCGAAACAGGCTCTTCTTTGGCAAGTATAGCCCCCGCAGGGGCATTTGGCGTGTCAGTCGATCAACGCATGGCGATAGCGATGCAGCATGTCAGCCAGACGTTTTACTGGCCCAGTGACGCTAAGTGGTGCCTGATAATCCACCAGCTTTTGCTGATAGTCATTCATTTCGCCCAATAACCGATCGTAATAGTACGCACGCTTCACATCGTTTTTAGCCGAAACGACATGGTCGGCGGTATTGCGGATCTGCTTATGGAATGCTGAAAGCTCCTCGCTGGCTGGGATCTCCGCTCGCTGCATACGCTGGTGAGCGATGATCAGGTTGAGCGCCAGACGGTACTTCGCGATATCGTTCGGGAACATCATCAGCAGTTGATTGAGTTGTTGGTACAGTGCCGGCAGATGGTTTTGTCGACGACGCGACGCCTTGGTGGTCAACGCCGATACCGCACTGCTGACAAACTGGTTCAGCAACGTACGCCCCGTACGTTCACGTGAGTTATCCCGAATCAGTAACAGCACCATCAGCCCCACGCAGCTGCCGAGGAACTGACCGAGCGCCCCGTCGAGGAACTGCGTCACGTTGAACTCCATCGGATTGCTCAGCACCAGTATGTTGATGGTCCCGGCTAACAGGCCGAGCGATCCCAGCCGCCGTTTCTGCACTTCGATACCGATGAAGAAGGCCAACAGGCCCAGGCTGAGACACAGCAGTAAAATACTTTGCTGGGTCGCGGGCAGGATCACCATAAAGAACAGTGAACCAACCGGGATCGCCGCCAGCATACCCAGTACAAAGTCCATCGCCACCATACGCGGCGCAGGAGTACGCATCGCCAATGAAGTGATCACCGCGATGATCACCATAAAACCACTGCCGGACGTCCAGCCAGTCCATAGCCACAATAAGCTACCAAACGCCGTTGCCACAAAGGTGCGCAGGCCGTTAATCATCGCGTGGTGTCTTTCCGCCGAGGTGGGTTTGACCACAACCTCACTGCTTAACACCCCTTCCTCCACCACACTAATGCTGCTGTTGGTATGTACACCTTTGGCCAGCAGCAGATAGCGGGTGGCTGCGCCAACCCAACTGGTGATGGTCACTAAAGTCTCGTCGGTACGGTTGGTCGTCAGCACCTGCCGTAGCAACTTCATGCGTTTATGGATTTCCTGCGGCGTTTCCGCCGGTACCATCAATAACTCGCGGATGTTCTCTTTCAGCGCATCTGGGTGGTTCAGCAGGATTAAATAGGTCTCACAAGCCTGGGTGATCAGCGTCAGCGACAAGGTATGCAGCGCCAGAACGCGGCGGTTCACTTTCTGCCAGCGTGATGACTCCATCATCAAATTGCTGCGCATACCGTTCAGCGCCGTGGTGCTTTTCACCAGGTTGCTCCAGGCGCGGTCAATGTCTTCTTTCTCGCCGTTGCTAATACACATCTGCATCAATCGGTACTGATCCACCAACAGTTGATCCACCGCGCGATCGATGTCCTGCTTGATTGAACGCGGTGAGAACAGCAGATCCGCCAGTACAGCACTGACGATCCCCAGCACGATCTCGCTACAGCGCTCAATGGCAAACTGCGGCGCTTCTAACAGATGGGATTCACTGCTGGCGACGGTCACAATGATGATCAACGCCGTGTAGCCCGCCAACCCCCAGGCATAGGAGTTTTCGACTTTAATCAGCGAGGACAGCCAGGTACAGAAACCAGCCCAGATACAGCACAGCAATAGCATCACCACCGGCGCACGCGCTGTCGTGACGATAATCACCAAGCCGACAAAGCAACCGATGAAGGTACCGATAATGCGCAACCAACCGCGATGACGAATCGCGCCGGAGAAGGGTTCGCCGCCCGCCGCAAAGGCCGGGCCGGCAGCCACGATGGCGGCCGTCATCGCCGACCAGCGTGGGGTTTCCAGGTTGAGATGGAAACCGACAAACAGCGCAAACACAATCGCAAAGCTGAGCTTGAAGGCAAATCTCAGCCGGATAAAGGTTGGGTTATTCATTAACCGAACTCACGCAGCCGATGCATCAAACGCACAAAAGGCGAGCCGCTATCGACAGCGCGATCGTTCTTACCGGTGATCACCACCGTGGCGGTGGTCCCAGCCGGATAAGGATGTAACTGGTCTTTGTCGTCCAACAGAATTTTCACCGGTACGCGCTGCGCCAGACGCACCCATTCAAGGTTGCTGTCGATCGACGCCAAGCCTTTGCTGTTCATAGTGCTGCTGCTGTTGTTGACGGCAGCGGCCACGCTATCGACAGTACCGTGCATAATCCGGTTACTGCCCAACGGGGTAATTTCTGCACGGTCGCCTTTATTCAGGCCATTGAGCTTGGTTTCTTCCAGATAGGCCAGAATGTAGAAACTGTTTTTCTTCACCAACGCCACAGCAACCGAGCCACGTGTAATGTATTCGCCTGCGTGTACGTTCAGGTTGGTGATCCAACCGTCAGCCGGTGCACGTACCGTGGTACGTTCCAGATCCAACTGCGCCAGTTCGCGTGTCGCGACGGCCTTGGCTAACTGATGCTCGACCGTCTGCAGTACGTTATTCGCCTGGTCTATCTCTTCTTGCGACATCGCCTGCACACCTAAACGTACGCGGCGGCCAGCCTCACGTCTTTTTTCCGCTGCCAACGTCTGGTAATAGGCAACATCGGCGCTGGCTTGCGCCAATGCCTGCTGATAACGCGGCTGATCGATCACCAACAGCACCTGCCCTTTCTTCACCAGTTGGTTATCTACCAAAGGCACGTCGGTGAGCAGACCGCTGACATCTGGGGCTATCGCGACCACGTCAGCAGTAAACTTGGCGTCTCGCGTCCAGGGGGACTCGGTGTAGAACACCCACGCTTTGAAGATGGCGATTATCCCCAGCAGGACCAGGATCAGTGTGATCGCGATTCGGGCTATTTTTATTGAAAAATTTTTCACAGCGACCTCAAACGAAAAGACATGAAATCAGATAGAACAAACAGCAATACAGCGCGGTATTAAACAACGCTGGATGCCAGACAAAATCGTAAATCCCGGTGGGCTGCAGCAACCGGCGCAGCAAAAAAAACAGCGCTAGCGAAACCAGCAACTCAAAAAAGACCGGGGGAAACGACAGTCCGAAAATGACCATAACCGGAAGCAAACTCATCAATTTTTCCTTATTACTCACTGCACCGGGCATTAACCTTTATACCCGTCATCTTTCAAGTTGCAGCGTTGTTACCTGCACGCTATCACCCCAGTGACTTACTAAAGTAAGTGCCTGAGGATGAGCAAGTTGGGCGCCTGGCTGCAACTTGAAAGCTATAGGGTATATTCCCATTCACATTCTCTTTACATTTTAGCGTGCGCGCACCACAAATTCCGGCCCAGACAGGTCAGGAACCTGAAAAAAGAGTAAACTCTGGAACGTACATCCGCGATAGGAATTGCGAGGATACCTGAGGGTTCGGCCCCAATGACGCTGCCGATCACACTCACGCGTTGGTAAGGTCTTTCCACCCGACTACGTTATATTAGCTTGCTTACTATCAACTCATCAACAATCTGTGATCTAAATCACTTTTAAGCCAGAGTGAATAATGGAAAGACTAAAACGGATGTCAGTATTCGCCAAAGTGGTTGAATGCGGGTCGTTTACGGCGGCTGCGCGTCATCTTGATATGAGCGTTTCATCTATCAGCCAGACCGTCTCCAAACTGGAAAATGAGCTACAGGTTAAGCTGCTTAATCGCAGCACGCGCAGTATTGGCCTGACGGAAGCCGGAAAAATTTACTATCAGGGGTGTCGTCGCATGTTGCTGGAAGTCAGCGAAGTGCACGAACAGCTGTACGCCTTTAACAATACGCCGACCGGCACGTTGCGAATTGGCAGCTCATCCACCATGGCGCAAAACGTGTTGGCCACCATGACCGCCGATATGCTGAAAGAGTATCCCGGTCTGACCGTGAACCTGGTGACCGGCATTCCGGCACCGGATTTGATCGCTGATGGATTGGACGTGGTGATTCGCACGGGTGCGCTGCAGGACTCTAGCTTGTTTTCCAAACGACTGGGTTCAATGCCAATGGTGGTGTGTGCCGCCAAAAGCTATCTCAGCCAGTACGGTACACCACAAAAACCGAGCGACATGGTCAATTTTTCCTGGTTGGAATACAGCGTGCGGCCGGATAGTGAATTCGAACTGATCGCACCGGAAGGCATCAGTACACGTATTGCACCGCAGGGGCGTTTCGTCACCAATGATTCACAGACCATGATCCGCTGGTTAAAAGCCGGGGCAGGCATTGCCTATGCACCGCTGATGTGGGTGATCGAAGAGATCAAACGCGGCGAGATCGAGATCCTTTTCAAAAGTTATCATTCGGATCCTCGCCCGGTGTACGCCGTGTACACCGAGAAAGATAAGCTGCCGCTCAAAGTACAGGTGTGCATCAACTACCTGACCGACTACTTTAAGCGCGTGGGTGAGGTCTATCAGGGCTATCGTTGAGCAGAACACGACGAGCCAAGGCACCCAGAATCAGTAATACCAGCATGCCCAGCCCCCAGATTAACCAGACGGCATATCCCGCCCAGGTGAGCAGGCGCGGGAAAGAACCTGCCAACCCGCTCGCCAGCTGCTGCAACAAGGGCAACCCGGTATCCAACAGCGTCTGCGGTACCAGGCTGAGCAGACCGGTAAGCGGTGGCGTTAACTGGGCCGCCCCGCTCTGCGCCAGCCCCGTCAGTGCAGGCAACCAGCCCAAGATACCGGAAGCCCCCCACGCCAACAGCGTCCATAACGCCATGGCAACCAACAGCACTATGACACTCCCTCCGCGTTTCGTCATGGCTGCCCTCCGCTAGCCGCCTTGCCACATTGCTGGCAAAAACGGCTGCCTGCCGGCAGAGTTGCGGAACACCCGCTGCATTGTGCTGCGGGCGTTTCAAAAGGCTGCCCACAACGGTGGCAATAACGCGCACCGGGCTTGTTAGGCGCCTGACATTGCAGGCATTGCGGCCCCTGATCGCCATACTGATTATAACGGTTGCCATGATGCCCACGCCCATGGCCAGAACCTTGATGACTGCCACCGAAACCGCCTTGCCCCAAGAGCCTTTTCAACATGCTCATCACGCTTCTCCTCTCTGCGTTACGCCAGGTTTCACCTTAAACCCTGGAGTAAACTCCAGGGTAAAGAGCAATGAAGGCGGATTTACGTTTAATTACATCACTGAATCAGCAACGCTTTGATGTAGTTAACAAAAAGCATTATCGGTCATTACCTGGCCTGCCGTCGGTGCGCTATGCTGCGGGAACCTCTCCCTGCATCAGGAATAAAAATGAAAAAAATCATACTGGACTGCGATCCGGGGCATGACGATGCGATCGCCATGCTGCTGGCCTGGGGTAACCCGCAGATTGATCTGTTGGCTGTGACCACCGTGGTAGGTAATCAAACACTGGATAAGGTCACCCGTAATGCGCTGGCCGTCGCGCGCATCGCCAATATCACCGGTGTCCCCTTTGCCGCCGGCTGTCCGCGCCCGTTAGTGCGCCAGATCGAAGTCGCACCCGATATCCATGGCGAGTCCGGCCTGGATGGCCCCGTGTTGCCATTGCCAACATTGGCACTGGAACCCTGCCATGCAGTCGATCTGATCATCAATACCATCATGGCCCACCCGCCAGGCAGTGTGACGCTTGTCCCGACCGGCGGTCTGACCAATATCGCCATGGCGGTGCGTAAAGAACCCCGCATTGCGGAACGTGTTAAAGAGGTGGTGTTGATGGGCGGTGGCTATCACGTGGGCAATTGGAGCGCGGTGGCAGAATTTAATATCAAGATTGATCCGGAAGCCGCGCACATCGTGTTCAATGAAAAATGGCCGCTGACGATGGTTGGGCTGGATCTGACCCACCAGGCGCTTGCCACGCCGGAGGTGTGCGCACGCATCGCCGCCATCCACACAGGGCCAGCCAGGTTTGTTGGCGAACTGCTCGAGTTCTTTGGCAAGATGTATCAGCAAGCGCAGGGCTTTAGCGCCCCACCGGTACACGATCCTTGCGCGGTGGCCTATGTCATCGATCCTGAAGTCATGACGGTGCGTAAAGTGCCGGTAGATATTGAGTTAACCGGTACCCTGACGCTGGGTATGACGGTGGCCGACTTCCGCGCCCCGCCGCCGCCTGATTGCCATACTCAGGTAGCCGTGACGCTGGATCAGGAAAAATTCTGGGATTTGGTGGTGGACGCATTGGAAAGGATTGGGGAAGTGAAGGTTTAAACCAGGGCTTAAATACAACGCGAGCCGCAAAACGAAAGCTGACAGGGGCCGTAAATCGGCCCCTGGAAAAAAAATTACGCGGTACCACCAACGGTCAGGGTATCCAGCTTCAGGGTCGGTTGACCGACGCCCACTGGCAGGCTTTGCCCTTCTTTGCCGCAAACGCCAACGCCTTTATCCAGCGCCAGATCGTTGCCGACCATCGATATCTGCTGCATCGCCTCAATCCCTGAGCCAATCAACGTCGCCCCCTTCACCGGTTTGGTAATGCGGCCTTTTTCGATCAAATAGGCCTCGGTGGTGGAGAAAACAAATTTGCCGGAGGTGATATCCACCTGGCCGCCGCCAAAGTTAGGCGCATACAGGCCGTATTCAACGCTGGCGATGATCTCTTCCGGCGTGGACTTGCCCGCCAACATATAGGTGTTGGTCATGCGCGGCATTGGCAGATGCGCGTAAGACTCACGACGACCGTTGCCCGTCGGCGCAACGCCCATCAAGCGAGCGTTAAGTTTGTCCTGCATGTAGCCTTTCAGGATGCCGTTCTCGATCAGCACGTTGTACTGGCCCGGCACGCCTTCGTCATCGATCGCCAGAGAACCTCGGCGACCTTGCAGGGTACCATCATCCACTACCGTACAAAGTTCAGAAGCCACCAACTGCCCCATCTGACCGCTGAACACCGACGTACCGCGGCGGTTGAAGTCACCTTCCAGGCCGTGACCTACCGCTTCATGCAGCAACACGCCCGGCCAGCCAGCACCCAGCACCACCGGCATATTGCCGGCTGGCGCCGCTACGGCAGAAAGGTTAATCAACGCCATGCGCACCGCCTCTTTGGCGTAAGCATCAGCGCGGACTTCGCCCTCGGCCATCTCCAGGAAATAGTCGTAACCGAAACGGCCGCCGCCGCCACTGGAACCGCGTTCACGCTTACCGTCTTCTTCCACCAGCACGCTGACAGATAAACGGACTAATGGGCGAACATCCGCCGCCAGCGTCCCGTCGGTTGCCGCAACCAGGATCTGCTCATACACGCCGGTAATGCTGGCGCTCACTTCCTGTACCCGTTTGTCGGTAGCACGGGCGACCTTGTCGACGCGATGCAGCAGGGCAATTTTCTCTTCACGCGGCAGGCTTTGCAGCGGATCGAGCACTGGATACAGGACGTTATGACTGATTTCGCCCAAGGTATGCACCTTGCCGTTACCTGCGTCACGTACGATGCTGCGCGCTGCCTGAGCACTTTGCTGTAATGCGTTCAGGGTAATTTGATCGGCATAGGCAAAGCCGGTTTTCTCGCCGCTGACGGCGCGTACCCCGACCCCTTGATCAATATTGTAAGAGCCATCCTTGATAATGCCGTCTTCAATTACCCAGGCTTCGTGGTAGCTGGACTGGAAATAGAGGTCGGCATAGTCGAGGCGGCGTTCGGCCAGTTGCCCCAAGACGGAAAACAGGTCCTGGTGGCTCAGCTTATTGGCAGCAAGTAACTGCTCACTGACAAACGTCAGGCTCATAATTTTTTTACTCTTTAATGGAGGAGTTTTTTTCAAACGGCGCGGTTAGCGACGTCTGGAATCTGTTGTGTTGCAATACCGGCATCTGTTCGCGAATGGTTTTGAGCCCGGTAATGTCGACCCGCACCTTCAATGCCGATACGGCATCCGGGTTTTCAGCCAGCACTTTGCCCCAACCGTCTACGGCCATCGAGTGGCCCCAGGTGCGACGCGTCGGCCCATGGCTGCCAACCTGTGCCGGTGCCAGGATCACACACTGGTTTTCAATCGCTCTTGCGCGCAGCAGGATTTCCCAATGCGCTTCGCCCGTCACGCGGGTAAAGGCAGCAGGAACCGAAATCAGTTCAGCGCCCTGGGCTCGCAACGCCTGATACAGTTCAGGGAAGCGCAAATCGTAGCATATGGTCATCCCTAAACGCCCGACCGGGGTATCGACGACCGTTAGCTGTTGGCCATGTTGGTAAGTGTCTGATTCCCGATAGTGACCATGAGTATCCTTGATGTCCACGTCAAACATATGCAGTTTGTCGTAACGAGCACGAATTTCACCCTGGTCATCAAACAACAGGCTGCTGGTAGTGATAAACGCGGGGTTCTCGCGGCTGATCAACGGCATGGAACCGACCAGCAACCAGACACCATAACGCCGCGCCATCTCGCGCACCGCATTCTGCAACGGCCCGTCACCCTGATGCTCTGCATGCTCACGATAAGCGGCAGAGTTGGCGAACAACAACGCGTTCTCTGGCGTCATGACCAGCTTCACCCCGGCATTGAGTTGCTTAATCTGCTGTTCAATCTGGGCCAGGTTGTCACGTACCTTATCGCCACTGCACAACTGTAACAACGCAACGTTAGCATTTCTCATGGCGCCTTATCCTCCTTTGGCTTACGCAGAACCTCGTTGATCTTCGGCTGATCCAGATCGCCGCTGATATGGTAGCGAATCAATGAAATCTTGCTCCACAGCGGCCCCAGCACCTGAGATGCGGCAAACACCGCCGCACCGACAATCGGGTTAATCACGAAAGCCGTAGCGACGCCAACGGTGGCCGAAATGGCCGGCGCGACTACCGCTTCCATATCAATCCGTCGGCGTGCCAGATCAATCTGTCCACTCATGGCGATATCCGCCGCCAGTCCGTCAACCAACAGGTTATCGGTATGCATTATGCCATCTTTCAGCCATGCCGTGCTGCGGATGGAATCAAAGTAGAAGCCTTTACCAAAGGTATCACTGAAATCGAACTGTAGCTTACGTAGCAAGGCATCGAAGCTCACCAAACGCAAGAGTTGCCCAGCGCGTCCACCGCCCATACTCTCGATCTCACCCTTGCCCATGTTGACCTTCAACGCACCGCTGAGCGTATTCATCTGTGGCTTCCACGGCTGCCCATGCCAATACAGATCAAAATCGATGTCATAAGGCGAGCCTTTCAGTGGGGTAGTTATCCCAAAGAAAGAGGTGGTTTCGTCAATCTTGCCGCCCAGCAATTTGCCTTTCAATGAGCTGCGCTCTTCCTGCGCATTTTGCTTCCACAGGCCGCTGGCGGTCATACGCCCTTTACCGGTATCGATCAAACCATGCGTAAGCAGGAGAGTATCGCCCTGATTGGCCAGATCCGCCTCGACCTTGCCAAGATTTTGCCCCATGACCCAGCACGACTTGCAGCGCAACATCAGCGAAGGCCAGTCCCGGAAAGACACTTTATCCACCGTCGCCAATGGGTTCGTTGCCGCAGTCGAAGTGCCCTTTGCAGCATCAAACTGCGGATTGTAATAGAGATAATTTATGTCAGCGCGCCATGGCCCGCGTTCAGTTATCCGCAGGCTACCATCAACTTCATCGCCCTTGGCGCTGATCAGCGTCCCCCCCAGCTGTTTCTCGGCAGAAAGCGTCAGCTTGTGCCAAGCCTGACCCCCCAACAGCAATTGTGGTGTTTTCAGCGCCACGGTGGTCGGGAAGTTGAAACCGCCTACCTGGCCTGAACTGCCACCCTGTTTCAGGGCCGGAGCCATTAACCCCAACCATTTCTCACCGTCCAACGCCGGTAAGTTAAGCGTCAGCGATTTTCCCGCGGGCAGTGGCGGAGTTCCGCTGCCTGCTGTTTGCCATGCGGCACGTGCCAACGTCACCTGCTTTTTGGCAAAGGTCCACTCGCTATTAAAATGGTTCTGTTTACCCGCGCTGCCGGTCAGCATGAATCCATTCAAGCCGCCTTTCACTTTTACGCTTAATGGTAATGGCTCACCCGAGGATTTATCCAACGGAGAAGGTAAGTGACTACTTACTTTTTTAAGGTCCGCCTCTACGCCAATGTCATAGCTGGCCGCCCCCTGATGAGGCAAGACGATAGCAACCTGGCCCTTCCAGGGCGCGCTGCCACTCAGCGTGTCGGCCACTTCCTTTGGAATGCCTGGGAATTTACCCGGCTGCCAGTCGGCATTCAGACCCACATTGACCTTGTAGTCGCTTTTACCTTCCTGCGTGTTGAAGTTTACTGCAACCGGCTGCCCGAACCAGTTGGCGGACAAAGTATCACTGCTCAGGTTACCGTTATCAAAACGGAACTTGCCGCTGACCTTTTGCAGTTCACTCTCGATCGGCTTGACCAACAGTGAATTGTTGTTCAGCGCAACCTCTCCTGTGGCACGGACCAGCTCGCCGTTCAAGGGAATATCGAGATGTAAGCGCCCACTGACATTACCGCCAATTTGCAGCTCATCCAGCGCGGCACCCAGTGAATCATGCAGTGGTGTCTGTTTGAAATAGTTATGGATCTCCGCCCCCTGGCCCGCCACATCGGCATCAACGAACAGGCGTTCTTTCAGATAATCCGGAATAATTGCGGTGACATTCTTACCGTCGACGTTGCCCAACTTAGTCTGCGGCGCATTCATCCACAACCCTTCGTTGGCAAAGTCGAGATCGATAGCCAGATCGGTCAGCGCCGGCCAATCCGGCTGGAACTGGAAGGTTGAATGGCGTAGCGGGACAAACACCTCAAACTGGCCTTCGTTTTTGCGGTACGGGAAATGCTGTGGATCGCCGTTGTAGATCAAGGTGGCGTTATCCACCTGCCCGCCCTGGATGGCACCACTGAGGTAATCGACCAAATGCTTGCCCATCAAGGGTTCAGGGAAGTAACGCCAAGCGTCTGCGCCGTCATACAAACGGATACCGGCCAGAATATTCAGCCACGGCTCCCCTTTTGCCGGCTGCTGATAGCGGAAATCACCTTTTACCCACAGTGATTTGGCTTTCACATTCAAATCCTTGCTCGCCAGCGTCCAACCCTGGTCATTGTACTGCCAGGTCAGCGCCCCCGTGGCGCTGCTCACTTCCAATGGCGCACGGAACATATCACCGTACGGCAAGGTACTGTCGGTGAGACCAAGCTGCAGGCGGCCATTTTCTACGCCACCGCTCAGGGCGCCGGAAAAGTGGTTCACCCCTGGCAGCAATTTCCAGTGCTGCCAACTGACGTCCTGCCAGCGGGCCTGGAAACGTGTTTTTTCCGGCTGCTTCAGCGGGATATCTAACGCCAGCGCGTTTAGCTTGCCTTGTGGTTGCAGGTCATTCCAGCGTTCCAGCACGTTCGGACTCAGGAAAGAGAAAGTCGGCAGCAACGCCGCCAGCCGTTCTAGCTGAATATTAGTGGCACGTACGCGCAGTTCTTCAGTCTGCCCCGGCCCCATAAACTCGGTGTTTTCCGGGAGCCACAACGTGGAAAGCCGGCCCTGCGGCCAAGCCTGACCGTCTGTGGCTAAATTAAGCTGTGGCGCATCCACCTGCCAGCCCGTGCCCTGGCGGCTGAGCGTTAACGCCAGGTTGTCCACGTCCAATCGGTGTTGCTGATCGCCCACGCTCCAATTGGCCGCGCCTTGCTTCAGCAATGCATTACCGCCGGCGATTTCGCCGTTCTGGATCTGTAGCCAGGCAGCCAGACTAAAGTCGGCGCTTTCCAAACCGGTATTGGCACGCAACCAGCGAGTAAACCAAGGCTTCATGTCGATATTATCGGCCTGCATATAAACCGTGCCGGTATTCAATAACCCCTGATTGTCACGCAGGTCCATACGTAACTGCACCACGCCGTGCTGTCCGTTCAGCGTCGACAGGCTGATCTGCCCTTCGGCACGGTGGCGATCGCGGCTGTTAAGCCAGGTAAGCTGCGGGACTTCGAATTCGGCACGGGCACCGGCGGGCGTCAGGAATGAGAGACGGCTGTCACGTAGGTCGAAATGATCTAATTGATGCAGCAGCAGATCGGTAATCTTCCCCGGTTCGATGGTGCTACCCTGATGCTCGTCCCCCCCCAGTGTGGTGTTCAGATCAAACTGGAGTTGGTAAAAGGTGAGATCGCGAAATTGCCAGCGCCAATGCAGCAATGACTGCCACACGTCTAGCGCCAGCGTAACACGTTCAATATGCAGGTTACTTTTAGGCAACGTGGCCCGCACGTTGCGCATTTCAAGCTGTGGGCCGAAGGTTTCCCAGCTCCCCTGCATGAAATCGACCTGCACAGGCACACCGGAAAGGCTTTCGACCTTTGCCAGTATTTGAGGGCGGTAGTTGTTCAGCTCAGGCAGTGCCAAACGTAATCCGCTGATCAGCAACGCCACGACGACAATCAGACTGGCGCCTGTAGCTAACAAAATCCCAGGCAGTCGCCTCACGCAGTTCTCCTTGCTTCCGCTGCCTGGCAACGGGAATATCTATGCACAGTGGGGCTCAGCATGCTGAGCCCCACCGATGCCGGACCTTGGCTACCCACAGGCGGACTACATCATGACAACGTCAAACTGTTCCTGACTGTACAAGGGTTCGATTTGTACCTTCACCTGCTTGCCGACAAAAATTTCTACTTCCGCCAACGCATGAGACTCTTCGCTTTTCAGCGCTTCCCCCACCGCCGCGGACGCGTATACCAGGAAACGATCGGAATCATAAGCATGGTGCACACGCACAATTTCGCGCAAAATTTCGTAGCACACGGTTTCCACTGTTTTCAATGTGCCGCGTCCATGACAAGTAGGACAATCATGACACAGCACATGTTCAATGCTTTCACGCGTACGTTTACGCGTCATTTCAACTAAGCCTAGCTGAGAGAAGCCGTTAATCGTGGTTTTTACCCGATCTTTACTCAGCGCCAGCTCCAGCGAGTGTAGTACCCGACGCCGGTGTTCGTCATTGTTCATGTCAATGAAGTCAATGATGATTATACCGCCCAAATTGCGCAGCCGCAGTTGGCGGGCAATAGCTTGCGTCGCTTCGATATTGGTATTGAAGATGGTTTCGTCGAGGTTACGATGGCCGACAAAAGCGCCGGTGTTGATATCCACGGTGGTCATCGCCTCGGTCTGATCGATAATCAGATAACCGCCGGACTTCAGTTCCACCTTGCGCTCTAACGCGCGCTGTATCTCATTTTCGACATCGTACAAATCAAAGATTGGCTGGCTACCGGTATAAAGTTCCAGCTTGGCAGTGATATCCGGGATGTACTCACCGGTAAACTCCACCAACAGATCGTGAGTCAGACGGGAGTCCACGCGGATCCGATCCAGCGCTGCACCCGCGAAATCACGCAGAATGCGCTGCGCCAGCGCCAATTCACCATACAGTTTGTATTTGGTCTGGTTGCGTTTTTTACGCTCCATCACCTTGGTCCACAGGCGTTTAAGGAAGGCGGCATCCTGCGCCAGCTCTTCTTCACCGATACCTTCTGCCGCGGTGCGGATGATAAAACCGCCCAGCTCATCGCAATAGCCGGCAACGGCTTTCTTCAAACGCTCGCGCTCGGCTTCGCTTTCTATACGTTGGGAAACACCAACGTGCGCCGCACCCGGCATAAACACCAGGTAACGCGAAGGCAAGGTAATGTCGGTAGTCAGGCGTGCGCCTTTAGTGCCCAGCGGATCTTTCACCACCTGCACCATCAGATCCTGCCCCTGGCGCACCAGCTCAGCAATATCCCGCACGTGGAAATTCTTCTGCTCATCACCAGCAACACACTCGGTGTGTGGCATGATATCGGAGGCGTGCAGGAAGGCCGCTTTGTCCAGGCCGATATCGACGAATGCTGCCTGCATGCCTGGCAACACGCGACTTACGCGCCCTTTATAAATATTGCCGACGATGCCACGCTTGGATTCGCGCTCGATGTGGATCTCTTGCAGGATGCCGCCATCAATATAGGCAACCCGCGTTTCAGACGGTGTGATATTAACCAGTAGCTCAGCTGTCATGCCCTCTCCTCAGAACCGGTCGATAATGGCAGCACCCATCAACCGGTTCTTACATCACGTAATGCGACAAAATTACTGAGCAGCTCATGTGTTTCGACTAACGGCAAGCCCATCACTGCGTGATAACTGCCGGTTATCGTTCTGACGAAACAACCACCCTTTCCTTGAATTCCGTAGGCGCCCGCTTTATCCATCGGTTCGCCCGTTGCAATATAGTCGCAAATATCCTGCTGTGACAGGTTGCGGAATGTCACGTCTGTCACCACTAGCTGGCACAGAACATCATGGCAATCGGCGACGGCCACTGCGGTCATCACCTGATGCTGTTTACCCGACAGCGCCGCCAGCATTTCTGCCGCATGCGCTTCGTCGCGTGGTTTTTCCAACACCCGGCCATTGAGCACGACAATGGTATCAGCCCCCAGTACCGGCCAGTCTTTCTGCGCCATTGCCACGCCCGCTTTGGCCTTGTCCTGCGCCAAACGGCGCACATAGGCTTCGGCGGCTTCCCCTTCACGCCGCTGTTCTTCTGTGTCCGTTAAGATGACTTCAAACGGAACCCCTAGAAGGATCAGTAATTCACGTCGACGGGGAGAACCAGAGGCCAGATAAAGCGAAGTCATTGATATACCCTTACTGTACGGCGAACTGACGGCGAATTTTGCGCATCAGCAGGAATAACCACGGCCACAGGATGCCGTTTACCACACTACTCCAGAACACCTCTGGGCGGAAAGAGACGTTGATCACTAAGAACTCGGCCCAGAACACCACGACGTCCATCGCCAGTGACAACAGCACGACGATCAACGCCTGTTGCCAGAGCGCCATATTGCGGAACAGTTGGAATTTGAATGCCACCAGATAGGCAATGATCCCCAACGCCAGTGCGCGAACGCCCAATGTGGAACCGAGGATCAGATCCATAATCAAGCCCAGCACAAAACCGGTACCGACATTAACCCGGTGTGGCAGCGCCATCACCCAGTAGATCAGGATCAAGGCCAGCCAGGACGGTCGGAACATATAGATCTGTTCCGGCCACGGCATGATTTGCAGCACCAGTGCCACCAGAAATGACAGCCAGATTATCCAGCGCCCGTTGCTGCGATAGCGGTTCATTGCGCAACTCCCGCGGCGGGTGCCGCGGTTGGCACAGCCGTGCCGGTGGCTGCTGCCGGCTGCGGCAACTGTGGCCCCACGGCATCTGGCGGCGGCAGAACCTGCGGCATCATCTGCATCAGGCGCTCATTGGCAACGCGATGTACTTCGTCCGGAGGCAACGGCATATCACCGTTGCGGTCAGCGCCCCATAACAACAGCAGATAGCGCAAACGTTGCAGGCCAGCCGTTGGTCGCGCTTGAATCACGGTATAGGCACGTTGGTTATCCACTTTGACCGAGGACACAACGGCCACCGGGTAGCCTTCAGGGAAGCGTCCACCCAGGCCCGATGTGACCAGCACATCACCCACGCGGATATCCGTATTGTTCGGCAGATGCTCAAGCTGTAAGTCGTCCGCACACCCACTGCCTGCCGCGATCACCCGGATATCGTTACGCAATACCTGGATTGGCAGCGCGTGTGAAGCATCGCAGATGAGCAATACGCGACTGGTCACCTTCGCCACCGCGACGACTTGGCCAACAACACCTTTATCGCTGATGACAGGTTGGCCTTCATAAACGCCATTGTCCGAACCTTTGTCGATCACCACCTGATCGCTGTAAGGATCGGAGCCGGTCGAAATCACCTGGGTGACCATTTTATGCTCGTCCTGGCGCAACGGTGAGCCTAATAGCTCACGCAAGCGGGCGTTTTCCTGCTTGAATTGACCAAGAAGAAGAATATCGCTGTTTTTCAGCAGCAGTTCCTGCCGCAGAGCCCGGTTTTCAAGCTCCAGCTGTTGGCGGGTAGCCAGCGTTTCTGAAACGCTGTCCAAAACTTTACGTGGCCCATTGGCCAGAAAATAGAAAGGGCTAACGGCCGTGTCCATGTAGTTACGTATTTTCACGAACGTACCGAGACGGCTATCGGCAACGATCAGGCAAATCGCCGCAATCACTGCCAAAAAAAGTCGTAGTTGCAGAGAAGGACCCCTGCTAAAAATCGGCTTCATAAATTATGCGTGTTCCTCGACAACAGAAAGAGGAACCGTACCTGATTTTCGCTTTGCGCAGTCATCCGATACGATTCCTCCTTCCTGGGGCTGACTATTCTTCGCTGAACAAATCGCCGCCATGCATGTCGATCATTTCCAACGCCTTGCCGCCGCCGCGGGCTACGCAGGTCAGCGGATCTTCTGCTACGACTACCGGAATACCGGTTTCTTCCATCAGCAGGCGATCCAGGTTGCGCAACAGTGCGCCACCGCCGGTCAACACCATGCCACGTTCGGAAATGTCGGAAGCCAACTCCGGCGGACACTGTTCCAGCGCCACCATCACCGCACTGACGATACCGGTCAACGGCTCTTGCAGCGCTTCAAGGATTTCATTGGAATTCAGGGTAAAGCCGCGTGGCACGCCCTCAGCCAGGTTACGGCCGCGAACTTCGATTTCATGCACTTCATCGCCTGGATAAGCAGAACCGATGCCGTGTTTGATACGTTCGGCAGTGGCTTCACCAATCAGTGAGCCATAGTTACGACGCACATAATTAATGATGGCTTCGTCGAAACGGTCACCACCGATACGCACGGAAGAGGAGTAGACCACACCATTTAGTGAGATCACGGCCACTTCAGTGGTACCACCACCGATATCAACCACCATCGAACCCGTCGCTTCAGAAACCGGCAGACCTGCACCGATTGCCGCAGCCATAGGTTCTTCAATCAGAAACACTTCACGTGCCCCCGCCCCTTGAGCGGATTCACGGATGGCACGGCGTTCAACCTGAGTTGCGCCGACCGGCACACACACCAGCACGCGCGGACTTGGCCGCATGAAGCTGTTGCTGTGGACCTGTTTGATGAAATGCTGCAGCATTTTTTCTGTCACGAAGAAATCGGCGATAACGCCGTCTTTCATCGGACGAATAGCCGCGATATTGCCGGGTGTACGTCCCAGCATCTGTTTAGCCTCATGACCCACGGCCGCAACGCTCTTGGGTGAACCGGCACGATCCTGGCGAATGGCAACCACCGACGGTTCGTTCAGTACAATGCCTTGCCCTTTAACATAAATCAGGGTATTGGCGGTACCCAAGTCGATGGACAAGTCGTTGGAAAACATGCCACGAAATTTCTTAAACATAACTAAAGGATAATCCTGCAAGCTGGGGGCGGAAAATAAAATCCGCCTACTTTACCAACCACACGAAGCAGCGACAAGGCGCAAAAACGTTCTACTTCGGTGAAAAATAGTCTGTATTGTTTCTGCTCGAATGCACGGAAATTGGATGAGGCCTGAATTCCCTGAACAAAGGCTCAGTTTACCACCCTGTCAGCGCACGAAACGGCGTAACACAGCTCATAAAATCTAACATATTCCCTGATTGCCGCTGGTGGTAAGCACCTACCAACGCTCAACAGAAAAGGACTGACAAGAGCCTATATCAAATAGGCGTCATTGTCGCAGGCAGTTTGGGGATAATCCCAAAATGACAGATAAAATAGCCCAGATGAATTGGCGCTCATTCTACGTCAATTTTTGCCAGGCTTTCAGGTTAAACGCGATAACGGCGTGAATATTTTTTACGCCCGACGTCTATTGGCTCTGGAGGCGCGAAAAAGTCGCCCTGCCCACCGAGAATCCCGCGTTCTTTCAGCGTTTGCCATTCATTGCGCGTCCGCACACTTGCAGCAAAAACCTGGGTACTGGTGCCTTCACAAGCGCCGGTCAGGCTCTGAACGAACAGCTGATTTTCATCACGCTTATCAATACTCCGCACCAGACCCGCGTGAAGCTTAACCAGTTCCACCGGTAAGGACTTGATATAAGAGGTACTGACTACGGTTAACCCCGCTTGAGAGACCACCAAACGGCACCCCAATCCTGAAAGCAATCTCAGCACAGGGCGCAAACGGTCGATATGTTGACACACATCTGCCTCTGCAAGTTCAATCAGAATTCGCCGACGATGACTTTTTTCACACTGTAGCAGGCTATCACGCAGCCAGCGCTGGAAAGTGCGCTGCAATAATGAATCAACACACAGCGTAAATGCCAACGACTCTTCAGGCCACAATGCCAACAAAGGCAGAATGCGGCTAATAAGCTGACGATCGTAGCTTTCCGCCAACCCCAACTGCTGCACTAATGGCATATATTCAGATGGGAGTAGTTCCTGCGTCCCGTCATAAATCCGACTCATGATCTCACGATGATGGACTTCCCCTTCCACCGTCACCGCCGGTTTCTGATATAACCGTGGGCCTCCCTTCGCAAGCACTTGCTCCAACAACGTTCGCCACTTGACGCTACCGCGGCCTTTTTCCGGCACCTGGCTGTCGTAAACATACCACCCGTTTTCCCCCTGCAACGTGGCATGGCGCGTTGCCTGTTCTGCGAAATCAATCACCTGCTCGGTAGTTTGCCCGCTGCGGTATGCCACGATGCCAATGTGTAAAAACGCTTCGCGATCGATGAGTGCCGTTGAAGGCAAGGCGTCAATTGCGTGAACCAGCTGCGAAGCAATACCGTCCGCTTCTTTTAATGTGCGGTGCGGCAAGAGAACGGTAAAATCGCTGTGGAAATAGCGTGCCAGCAGCGCCGCCGGATAGCGCATCACAAAGGTCGACAACAGGTTAACCAGTGAATACATCAGTTCCTGCACCACGGTGTTACCGTGGATTTCCCGCAGCGTATCGAAATCCGGTAATCGCACCATCATAACAATGCCGTGCGAGCCGGCCTCTTCCAACTGAGTGGTGAGCTGGTTATCGAAGAAGAGTCGGTTGTTTAGCCCGGTTTTGGCATCCTGAGCGGCAAAGGCGCGGATCAGCGTATCGACCCGGCTGCGCTCCTCGCGAGCCTCCGCCAGATCCGCCAACAGGCGATCGAGAGCGCCGCTAACGTTCGCAGGCCATTCACGCACGTCACCTTGCATCACGCTTTCACGTTCGCCATTCAAAATGCGGCGCGCACGGCGCTCAAGCCGATCCTCGCCATCGGCCTGTTCCCGTAACCAGCGCAAGCTGAACAGCAGGATCATCACCATCACGACGATGGACAACGTCACAGCGGCGGTGGATTGCAAGGAACGCACGTCGCTGGCGAAAGGATCAACATAAGTAATCGTCAGTGAGGCGCCAGGGTGCTGTAGCAGCGGCTGGGCGACTTGCCGATAACCGCTAAGAGACTCCCAGGGCGCTTTGACCGTCGGTAATTTATAAGAGAGAAGATTACTGCTACTGGTATCTATGCTGACCGCCACAATACCGAGCGGCCGCATCACCAAAGGCAGCCATTGTTTCTGCTCTTCGGGGGATTCACGCAGCATCGCCTGATCGAGCGAGGTCATCAGTGAGTCGAAACGACGCTCCAGACGATCTTGTGTGACGTAGAAGAAACTGTATGAACAGCCCATCAGCATCAAAAACATCGCCAGAGCAACAAGCAGGGTGATCAATGCAGAGAGTTTGGTGGTGAATCGCATCCCTGTGCCTTGTCCGTTATGGTTACGTGAATTTTCACCTTTGGAAGTATAAAGGCCCCGAATCCTCTCAAATGAATCCAACACAATACCTTGATATTTTAATGAGTCACTGGCTCAACCCAAGGGTATCCACCAACCGATCTTGCCGCTCAAGCTATCAAGCATCGCCAACGATGAAAACCTTCAATCATTATTTTTTGTCCTTTATCAGGACATAAATTTCTTATTATGCATATAGTCATTGAAATCTGATTCAGCCATCTTTGGCAAAAATGCAAACGAGAGGAAGAGTGACATGCGCGCACTGTTATTGGAACAACAAGACGATCAAACTCTAGCTCACGTCAAGGATATCGGTAGCGATCAGTTGCCCGACGGCGACGTGACGGTGAACGTCAACTGGTCCAGCCTTAACTATAAAGATGCATTGGCGATCACAGGTAAAGGCAAGATCGTACGTAATTTCCCGATGGTGCCCGGCATCGATTTCGCCGGTACCGTCCATCATAGCCGCGACGATCGCTTTAAAGAAGGCCAAAGCGTGGTGCTTACTGGTTGGGGTGTGGGCGAAAACCATTGGGGCGGCCTGGCGGAACAAGCGCGGGTCTCCGGCGAATGGTTGGTACCACTTCCACACGGGTTAGATGAACGTAAAGCCATGATCCTCGGGACCGCCGGTTTTACCGCCATGCTGTGCGTGATGGCACTGGAAGAAGGCGGCGTGCACCCCGATGATGGCAATATTTTAGTTACCGGTGCCAGTGGCGGCGTAGGCAGTACGGCGATCGCCATTCTTGCGGCACTGGGCTATCACGTCACGGCAATCAGCGGCCGTGAAAGCAATACCGAATATTTAAAAGCGCTCGGCGCCAAAGAAGTGCTATCGCGCAGTGGCTATCTCGAAGCTCCGCGCCCACTTGAGAAACAGCTGTGGGCAGGTGCCGTAGATACCGTGGGTGACACACTGCTGGCGCGCGTGTTGGCGCAAATGAACTATAACGGTACCGTCGCGGCCTGCGGTTTAGCCGGTGGCTATCACCTGCCGACTACGGTTATGCCATTTATTCTGCGCAACGTACGCCTGCAAGGCGTGGACTCGGTACACACGCCGCTGCATCGCCGTCAAACCGCCTGGGAGCGCCTGGCGGGTATCCTGCCGGATAGCTTCTATCAACAAGCTACCCAAGAAATCACGTTGGAACAGGCTCCGGCTACCGCTGCCGCGCTGCTGGAGAACAAAGTCACCGGTCGTACCCTGGTGAAAATCCGCTAATCCCAACGCCCCTCCGGCAACGGGGGGCATACCCCGCCTGCGAAATTTCATATTTTCCCTCCGCTTCTCGCATATGGCCTGCTTTCACGCCATGCTTATATCCTAAGACGCGGAGAAAATGTCATGAGTAAACAACGAAAATTGACCGAGGCCGATGTCACACCCGAGAGCGTGTTTCATCAGCGCCGCAAAGTGTTGCAGGCATTAGGCATCACCGCCGCTTCACTGGCGTTGCCCACCCCTGCACGGGCTGATTTGCTGTCATGGTTCAAAGGCCACGATCGGCCCAAGGCACCACCGGGCAAACCGCTGACGTTCACCAAGCCTGCGGCCTGGCAATCCCAGCTGGCACTGACGCCGGAAGACAAAGTTTCCGGCTACAACAATTTCTACGAGTTCGGTCTCGATAAGGCCGATCCGGCCGCCAACGCAGGCGGACTGAAGACCGAAGGCTGGAAAGTGCGCATCGACGGCGAAGTGGCTAAGCCCATCACGCTCGACATCGACGATTTAATGAAGCGTTTTCCATTGGAACAGCGTATCTACCGTATGCGCTGCGTGGAAGCCTGGTCGATGGTCGTGCCCTGGATTGGCTTTGAGTTGGGGAAGCTGATCACGCTCGCGGAGCCAAACAGCAATGCACGCTATGTCGCCTTCCAAACGCTGTACGACCCGGAGCAGATGCCGGGCCAGAAAGACCGATTTATCGGCGGTGGCCTGAAGTATCCCTATGTAGAAGGCTTGCGTCTTGATGAGGCGATGAATCCACTGGCATTGCTGACTGTCGGTGTGTACGGCAAGACACTCCCGCCGCAAAACGGTGCGCCACTGCGGCTTATTACCCCGTGGAAATACGGTTTTAAAGGTATTAAGTCGATTGTGCACATCCGTCTGGTACGCGATCAACCGCCGACGACCTGGAATGAGTCTGCGCCAAATGAATACGGTTTCTACGCCAATGTGAATCCGCATGTCGATCACCCGCGCTGGTCTCAGGCCACCGAGCGATTTATCGGCTCCGGCGGTATTTTGGACGTTAAACGCCAGCCGACGCTCCTGTTTAATGGCTATGCCGAACAGGTCGCATCGTTGTATCGCGGTCTCGACCTGCGGGAGAATTTCTAAGTGCGTTTGACCCCAACTCACATCACATGGATCAAGGTCGGCATTTATCTGGCGGCATTTCTGCCTTTCCTCTGGCTGGTGCTGTCGGTAGACCAAGGTTGGTTCAGCGCCGATCCTGCCAAAGATATTCAGCATTTTACCGGCAGAATGACGCTAAAATTGCTGCTGGCAACCTTGGCTATCGCTCCGTTGGCACGCTACGCTCGCCAACCCTTGCTGATACGCTGCCGTCGTTTGGTCGGGCTGTGGTGTTTTGCCTGGGGCACACTGCATCTGATAAGCTATTCGACGCTTGAACTGGGGTTAAGCAATATCGGCCTGCTGGGGCGCGAACTTGTCACCCGTCCGTATTTGACACTCGGCATTATCAGTTGGTTGATCCTACTGGCGCTGGCCGCGACCTCAACGCTGTGGGCTATGCGCAAACTGGGCGCCAAATGGCAGACATTGCATAATTTGGTGTATCTGGTCGCGATCCTGGCTCCGATTCACTACCTGTGGTCGGTAAAAACCTTCTCGCCACAGCCCTTTATTTACGCCCTGCTGGCGGTGTTATTACTGGCACTGCGATACAAGAAATTCCGCAATTGGTGGCGTTAACAGGCGGAACTTTTCTGTGTTCTACCCCTCATAATGCGATAACGCCACCGTCAGTTTGCTGATTTAGGGTTGAATATCTTCGCTGATAAGACCAGTATTTAGCTGCGAATTGCTACGATATCGTTATAATGCCCGACCTTGTTCCTGTTCTCAGGGTGAATTTTCCCCTTAACAGGTGACAAATCGGTGACGTCGGGTTATTTTCTACGATGATGGTTTTATTGCCGGAGATACCAGCACAATGGCGGATAAGTTTCACATTTTGCTTCTGAACGGCCCCAATCTGAATCTGCTGGGGACGCGTGAGCCGGAGAAGTACGGCAGCACGACGTTAACAGAGATTGTTAACGGATTGGAAAACCAGGCATCCACACTGGATATTACCCTGAGCCATCTGCAGTCTAACGCCGAACATGCGCTGATCGACCGCATACATGAAGCGCGCGGCAACACAGATTTTATTCTGATTAACCCTGCCGCGTTCACGCATACCAGCGTGGCGCTGCGTGATGCATTGCTGGCGGTGCAGATCCCGTTTATCGAGATCCACTTGTCCAACGTGCACGCCCGAGAACCTTTCCGCCATCACTCTTACCTCTCCGATATTGCGGTGGGTGTGATTTGCGGCCTCGGCGCGGATGGCTACACATTTGCTTTACAGGCAGCGGTTAACCGTCTGTCGAAAACCCACTAATTGCTACGCAAAAAGAGTACGGAATCACACTCATGGATATTCGTAAAATCAAGAAACTGATCGAACTGGTTGAAGAATCAGGCATTTCTGAACTGGAAATCTCTGAAGGCGAAGAGTCAGTTCGCATCAGCCGCGCCGCACCGGCGCAGGCTTACCCAATGATGCCACAGGCATACGCAATGCCGGCACAGCCGCAGCCAGCACTGGCTACTGCCGTTGCCAGCGCACCAGCCGAAACGCCTGCAGCACCAGCGGCCATGAGTGGCCACGTCGTCCGTTCCCCAATGGTGGGTACTTTCTACCGCACGCCAAGCCCGGATGCGAAAGCCTTCATCGAAGTCGGCCAGAAAGTGAACGCCGGCGACACGCTGTGCATCGTTGAAGCGATGAAAATGATGAACCAGATCGAAGCGGACAAATCCGGCGTAGTGAAAGCTATTCTGGTAGAGAACGGCCAACCGGTAGAATTTGACGAGCCACTGGTCGTCATCGAATAACGAGGCGAACATGCTTGATAAAATTGTTATCGCCAACCGTGGCGAGATCGCACTTCGTATCCTGCGTGCTTGTAAAGAGTTGGGCATCAAAACTGTTGCCGTACACTCCACAGCCGATCGCGATCTGAAACACGTACTGCTGGCTGACGAGACTGTATGTATCGGTCCTGCGCCATCAGTTAAAAGCTATCTGAATATCCCGGCTATCATCTCTGCGGCAGAAATCACCGGCGCAGTGGCGATCCACCCAGGGTATGGCTTCTTGTCTGAAAACGCCGACTTCGCCGAGCAAATCGAGCGTTCTGGCTTTATCTTCATTGGCCCGAAAGCCGAAACTATCCGCCTGATGGGCGACAAGGTTTCTGCTATCAACGCCATGAAGAAAGCCGGTGTACCTTGTGTGCCTGGCTCCGATGGCCCGCTGACCGACGACATGGACAAAAACCGTGCCTTCGCTAAGCGCATCGGCTATCCGGTCATCATCAAGGCATCCGGCGGCGGCGGCGGCCGCGGCATGCGCGTTGTGCGCAGCGACAAAGACCTCGAGCAATCCATCACCATGACCAAAGCGGAAGCCAAAGCGGCTTTCAATAACGACATGGTTTACATGGAAAAATACCTGGAAAACCCACGCCATATCGAAATTCAGATTTTGGCAGACGGTCAGGGTAATGCCATCTATCTGGCCGAGCGCGACTGCTCCATGCAGCGTCGCCACCAGAAAGTGGTTGAAGAGGCTCCGGCACCGGGCATCACCAGCGAAATGCGTCGTTATATCGGCGAGCGTTGTTCGAAGGCCTGTGTGGAAATCGGTTACCGCGGCGCGGGTACTTTCGAGTTCCTGTATGAAAACGGCGAGTTCTATTTCATCGAAATGAACACCCGTATTCAGGTTGAACACCCGGTTACTGAAATGATCACCGGTGTGGATCTGATCAAAGAGCAGCTGCGTATCGCTGCCGGTCAGCCACTGTCGATCAAACAGGACGAAGTGAAGGTTCACGGCCACGCGGTGGAATGCCGTATCAACGCCGAAGACCCGAACACCTTCCTGCCAAGCCCAGGCAAGATCACCCGTTTCCATGCACCAGGTGGTTTCGGCGTGCGTTGGGAATCTCATATTTACGCCGGTTATACCGTACCGCCGTACTATGATTCCATGATCGGCAAACTGATCACGTTCGGTGAAAACCGTGACGTGGCGATTGCCCGCATGAAGAACGCCCTGGCTGAGCTGATCATCGATGGCATCAAAACCAACGTTGAGCTGCAGCAAAAGATCATGAGCGACGAAAATTTCCAGCACGGTGGCACTAACATCCACTATCTGGAGAAGAAGCTGGGTCTGCAGGAAACCTAAGGCAGGCTATTCGCATCGCCTGACAGAAGGCCGGTTAATTGCCGGCCTTTTTCTTTTTTACTCCGGGCGAGGTAACGGCTTGGCAAAATCCGGCCTTGCCGTAGAATTCCCTACCTTTGATAAATCCATCACCGTAAACCTATGGGAGACACTGGTGGAAACTCGCTTTATTCAAGCTCACCGCGAGGCGCGCTGGGCCCTCGGCCTGACGCTGCTTTATCTGTTGGCCTGGTCGCTGGCTGCCTATCTGCCGGACAGCGAATCCGGTATTACCGGCCTGCCACACTGGTTCGAAATGGCCTGCCTGCTGGTGCCGTTGTTGTTTATCGGCCTGTGCTGGCTGATGGTCCGCGGCCTATTCCGCGATATCTCGCTGGAGGACGGTGATGCAAACTGAAGTCATTCTGCCGCTGGTCGCCTATCTGGCGCTGGTGTTCGGGCTGTCAGTTTATGCCTACAGCCGACGCCAAACGGGCAATTTCCTCAGTGAGTACTTCCTTGGCAGCCGCTCAATGGGTGGCTTTGTGCTGGCCATGACGCTGACGGCGACCTATATCAGCGCCAGTTCGTTTATCGGTGGCCCTGGTGCTGCCTATAAATATGGATTGGGCTGGGTGCTACTGGCGATGATCCAACTGCCGGCCGTATGGTTATCACTCGGTGTGCTTGGCAAGAAGTTTGCCATTCTGGCGCGGCGCTACAACGCAATCACCCTCAACGACATGCTATACGGCCGTTACCAAAGCCGACTGCTGGTCTGGCTGGCCAGCCTGAGCCTCTTGGTGGCGTTCCTGGGTGCCATGACGGTGCAGTTTATCGGCGGCGCACGTTTGCTGGAAACCGCTGCCGGTATCCCTTACGACACCGGCCTGCTGATCTTTGGCCTCAGCATCGCGCTATACACCGCCTTCGGCGGTTTCCGCGCCAGCGTGCTAAACGACGCCATGCAAGGATTGGTGATGTTGATCGGCACCGTGCTGTTGCTGGTTGCGGTGATCCACGCCGCGGGTGGCCTGCACAGCGCCGTAGATAAACTGCAACAAATTGATCCCGCACTGGTGTCACCGCAAGGCGGTGAACAGATCCTTAGCCTGCCGTTTATGGCCTCGTTCTGGATCCTGGTGTGCTTTGGTGTGATTGGCCTGCCGCATACTGCGGTGCGCTGCATTTCGTATAAAGACAGCAAAGCGGTACACCGCGGCATCATCCTCGGTACCATGGTGGTGGCGGTGCTGATGTTCGGCATGCACCTGGCCGGTGCGCTGGGCCGTGCAGTGCTGCCGGATCTGAAAATCCCGGATCAGGTAATCCCTACGCTGATGATCACCGTGTTGCCGCCGTATGCTGCCGGTATCTTCCTGGCCGCGCCGATGGCGGCAATCATGTCGACCATTAACGCTCAACTGCTGCAATCTTCCGCCACTATTATTAAAGATCTCTATCTTGGCGTGCGTCCTCAGCAAATGCAGAACGAGCGTTTGATCAAGCGCTTCTCCAGCCTGACCACGCTGGTGCTTGGCTTGCTGGTGCTGCTGGCGGCCTGGCGGCCACCGGAAATGATCATCTGGCTGAATCTGCTGGCGTTTGGCGGCCTGGAGGCCGTCTTCCTGTGGCCGCTGGTATTGGGCCTGTACTGGGAACGCGCTAACGCGCAGGGCGCCCTTAGCTCAATGGTGACAGGTGCGGTATGCTATACGCTATTGGCCAGCTTCAAGCTGCAGTTGGCGGGGCTCCATCCTATCGTGCCTTCACTGCTGCTGGGCTTGCTGGCGTTTTATATCGGTAACGTCGTCGGCGAAAAACGCCGAGTGGCGTCATCATTACCCTCTTAAAGAGAATTGTTATGCCTTGGATCCAACTCAAACTGAATACTACCGGCAGCCAGGCAGAAGACCTGAGCGATGCACTGGTTGAAAGCGGTGCGGTATCGGTGACCTTTCAGGACACCCACGACAACCCGGTGTTCGAACCGCTGCCAGGCGAGACCTTGCTGTGGGGCGATACCGATGTGATCGGGCTGTACGATGCTGAAACCGACATGACCGACGTGGTGGCAATGCTGGAACAGCATCCATTGCTGGGTGCCGGCTTCCGCCACAAGATCGAACAACTGGAAGACAAGGACTGGGAACGTGAGTGGATGGATAACTTCCACCCAATGCGCTTCGGCGAGCGTCTGTGGATTTGCCCAAGCTGGCGTGATGTGCCCGATCCTAACGCGGTCAACGTGATGCTGGACCCAGGTCTGGCGTTCGGTACCGGCACCCACCCAACCACCGCGCTGTGTCTGCAATGGCTGGACGGCCTCGATCTGGCCGGTAAAACCATCATCGACTTCGGCTGTGGTTCAGGCATCCTGGCGATTGCTGCCCTGAAGCTCGGTGCAGCACGCGCTATCGGCATCGATATCGATCCCCAAGCCATTCAGGCCAGTCGTGATAACGCACAGCGTAACGGCGTTTCAGAGCGTCTGGAGCTGTATCTGCCAAAAGACCAACCTGCAGACTTGCTGGCTGACGTGGTCGTCGCAAACATTCTGGCTGGCCCATTACGCGAGTTGGCGCCGCTGATCGGTTGCCTGCCAAAGTCGGGCGGCTATCTGGGGCTGTCAGGCGTATTGGCCACGCAGGCAAGCAGCGTGGCGCAAGCCTATGAAGACAAATTCACTCTCGATCCGGTCGCGGAACGTGAAGAATGGTGTCGTATCACGGGCCAGCGTAAGTAATCAGAAAGAGTACTCTGATAAAAAACCACCGGTAACTTAGAGCGTTACGGTGGTTTTTTTATTCTGTCTTATCACGCAATGGCGATGTCCTTATGCGCCAGTGTCACCACGGAAGTGTCACCTGAAACGACAGACTCTTCGCCAGAATGTCCCCCCAGCAATCTCAGCATAATTAGGTCAATTCTCAACGGAATCGCCTGATAGATGCCGTATATTGCGGCCTATCTCTGGCTGAATCGAGACTCATTACAGATAAAATTCTGTTGTATGGGGAATATTTTACCGCATACAAATTAAGCACTTTTCGTCAACTCATTGTTAAATATATATAATATTTTTATGAATCCTGACAAAGCGCATTTTGATTGCCGAATAACGGCCAATTGGTCAAAGTTTGGCCTTTCATCTCAACGCAAAAATGCGTAATATACGCGCCCTTGCGGACACAGTATGGTTACTCTTTGTCTATGCGCATTGGACACCACCAGCTTACAAATTGCCTGATTGCGGCCCCGATGGCCGGCATTACAGATCGCCCATTTAGAACCCTATGTCATGCAATGGGTGCTGGGATGGCTGTATCCGAAATGCTCTCCTCCAATCCGGAGGTGTGGCGGACGGATAAGTCGCGTCTGCGTATGGTACATAGCGATGAACCCGGGATCCGTTCCGTGCAGATTGCCGGATGCGACCCAGATGATATGGCTGCCGCTGCACGTATTAACGTGGCCAGCGGTGCGCAGATCATCGACATCAATATGGGATGCCCGGCCAAAAAAGTGAACCGGAAGCTTGCAGGGTCTGCATTGCTGCAGTACCCGGATCTGGTTAAACAGATCCTCCACGCAGTGGTTAATGCTGTGGATGTGCCGGTTACGCTTAAGATTCGCACCGGCTGGGCGCCAGAACACCGTAACTGTGTAGAGATTGCCCAACTGGCCGAAGATTGTGGTATACAAGCCCTGACTATTCATGGCCGAACCCGTGCCTGCCTGTTCAACGGCAACGCGGAGTACGACAGCATTCGGGCAGTTAAGCAGAGTGTTTCCATTCCAATTATCGCGAATGGAGACATTACTGACCCGCATAAAGCCAGAGCAGTGCTCGACTACACTGGGGCTGATGCCCTGATGATAGGCCGCGCTGCTCAGGGGAGACCCTGGATCTTCCGGGAAATCCAGCATTATCTGGACACTGGGGAACTGCTGCCCCCTCTGCCGCTTGGCGAGGTTAAGCGTTTGTTGATAGGGCATATTCGGGAATTGCACGGCTTTTATGGCCAAGGCAAGGGATTCCGAATTGCTCGTAAGCACGTATCCTGGTATCTCCAGGAGCACGCCCCGAATGACCAGTTTCGGCGCACATTCAACGCCATAGAGGATGCCAGCGAACAGCTGGAGGCGTTGGAGGCATATTTCGAAAATCTTGCGTAACAAAAAAGAGCTGACAGAACTATGTTCGAACAACGCGTAAATTCTGACGTACTGACCGTTTCTACCGTGAACTCACAGGATCAAGTGACTCAAAAGCCTCTGCGTGACTCGGTTAAACAAGCACTGAAGAACTATTTTGCTCAACTGAATGGTCAAGACGTTAACGACCTGTATGAGCTGGTATTGGCTGAAGTTGAACAGCCACTGTTGGACATGGTGATGCAATACACCCGTGGCAACCAGACCCGTGCCGCCCTGATGATGGGCATCAACCGTGGTACGCTGCGTAAGAAATTGAAAAAATACGGCATGAACTGATACTAGTCAGTTAGCATGTTGAAAAGGCGCAACCTCGCAAGAGGCGGCGCCTTTTTCTTATTCGGCGTTATATCAATCGTCTGTCAATACGAATGAGAATATTCGTATGCCACTCTACCTTTAGAGCTCGTATTCTGTGATAGAATACACATTCCTAGAGCCGCCTTCGCTGGCCTACAGCCATCCTTCCGAAGCCTGATAGCAGCGCGAACCGCCCTTCGAGTGTAAAGATTTAGTCAATTATGGAATCTGGCTAAACGATAGTGATGTCTGGGTGTCTGAGTGGTTGTATCGCAAGTGAGTGGATCCTTATGCGTTACAGGTTGCTGCCCCCTTAATGCATAAATGAGTTTATATGAAGCGTCCGCAAAAATTCAAATTGGCCTTGCTGCACCCGCGCTACTGGTTTACCTGGTTCGGTTTGGCTTGCCTGTTCCTGCTGGTTCAACTCCCCTACCCACTGCTGCACAAACTGGGTGTGTGGATGGGGCGCACCTCGATGCGGTTCCTTAAACGTCGGGTTTCCATTACCCGCCGTAACCTGGAACTGTGTTTCCCAGACATGGAAGAAGCGCAACGCGAGCGCAAAGTGGTCGGCAACTTCGAATCCCTCGGTATGGGCCTGCTGGAAACGGGCATGGCTTGGTTCTGGTCAGATAAACGCGTCAAACGCTGGTTCAACGTTTCCGGTATTAATCACCTGAAAATCGCACAGCAGAATCAGCGTGGCGTTCTCGTCATTGGCGTGCACTTTATGTCACTGGAGCTGGGCGGCCGTGCCATGGGGCTCTGCCAGCCAATGATGGCAATGTACCGCCCACACAACAATAAAGCGATGGAGTGGGCGCAAACCAAAGGCCGCATGCGTTCCAATAAAGCCATGCTCGATCGCAAAGATCTGCGCGGCATGGTTCAGGCTCTCAAACGCGGCGAAGCCGTGTGGTTCGCTCCGGACCAAGATTACGGCCCACGTGGCAGCGTGTTCGCTCCGCTGTTTGCTGTCGATCAAGCCGCCACCACCAGCGGTACCTTTATGCTGGCACGCATGGCCAAACCCGCGCTGGTGCCGGTCGTCTTGATTCGCCGTGAGAAAGGCCGGGGTTATGATTTATTGATCCAACCGGCACTGGAGAATTACCCTATTGGCGATGAGATCGCCGCAGCGGCATACATGAATAAAGTGGTGGAGCAAGAGATCATGCGCGCACCAGAACAGTATATGTGGCTGCACCGCCGCTTCAAAACCCGTCCAGCCGGTGCCCCGTCGCTCTACTGAGCCAACACTCGATTTCCCAAGCCCGGCAAACGCCGGGCTTTTTTGTGCGCAGCGTTTGAAAACCTGAAGATTGGCACTCAGCTTTACTGTAATCTCCTTTTTTACCCGCACAGGAAAAAGAAATGATGAAAGCTCAAGTTCGCATTGCTCTGGTCGGTGATTACCTGCCTCAGGCTGTCTCTCACCAAGCCATCCCGATTGCTCTTCAACTCACTGCTGCACACCTTGACGTCGATATTCAATCCCGCTGGCTACCTACAGAGACCATTACCGATACCTCAGTGCTGCAAGATTTTGATGCAATCTGGGTAGTGCCTGGTAGCCCATATACTCATGATGACGGCGCCTTCATGGCAATCCGCTATGCGCGTGAGCAAAACATCCCCTTCCTGGGCTCCTGTGGCGGATTCCAGTATGCCATTGTGGAATACGCCCGTAACGTCATGGGTTGGCACGATGCTGGCCATGCAGAAACTGACAGTGGCGGTCGATTGGTCATCGCGCCTCTGAGCTGTTCGTTGGTCGAAAAGAGCGGCACTATTATTTTCCAACCGGGTACGCTGGCTGCCCGCACTTATGGGAAGCTTGAAACGCACGAAGGCTATCACTGCAATTTTGGTGTTAATCCCGAGTTTGTCGCCGATTTACAGCAACATCCTCTCATTATCAGCGGCCACGACAGCGAAGGTGATGTGCGATCGGTAGAGCTGCCAGGGCACCGCTTTTACGCTGCCACTTTGTTCCAGTCCGAACGGGCCGCATTACGCAACGAACTGTCCCCGCTGGTCGTGGCATTGATCAAAACCGCAGCCAACGTTTAATCAACAAAGATTGAGATATAGGGGCCATGCCATCATGGCCCCATTAATAATGGCACTTTCTCAGACCAGCAGTAAATTGACTTATTATAAAAACATATTGTTCATTCCAATTTAATTTAATTGTCATTTTTATGCCCCCCGCTAGATGCACAGACATGAAAAACTCATCAATAATTAAATAAGTGGATAAAACTCTTATTTATTACCAAATAATATATCATTAGCAACTCTGATGCTTAAAGTGATTGGAATATCTATCGACGACATCCTGGCAGTGTTCAAATAGGTAACCTGGTACGCACGTTCACTTTTCACTGCCGAAAAACTCGAGATAAAATCGACATCAGCCATCGATACATTGCAGAATAAACCTCTCCCACCGCCAATGCTTAAGTGAAAATAAAACCATTAAAAACAACCAATTAAACAAAATAACGCAAGCTAGCCATCATTTCAAATCGGCATTATCCAGTTAAAAAACAATTTTTAATTCCCATTAATAACATGACTAATTATTAATAACGGAATAAGAAATATGTAAACAATTAAATGAATTATATGTGCATACTGAATTATTTATTCAGACAATTAAAAATGTTTAATGTAAAATTGGGCGGATTTAATATCACCTCTTATAATGTTCGAGTACTTACCGACTACGCATCTATTTAAGTCGATTCTTTCCTGTATTTTGGAGGTGGTTCCGTGTCCGCTTATTCTCTCACGACGGTACAACAGGCCGTATGGTTAGATCAGACCTTAAACCCTGATATTCCACTGTATAATGTAGGGTGCCTCTGGCGCGTGGATAAAGAGATTTCTTTCCCACTGTTTAAAGAAGCTATCCAGTATATTCAACAGCAGCATGACGCGTTACAAACCGCGCTGAAGGAAACACCACAAGGCGTCATTCAACGCCCACTCAGTCAAAAATCCATTGAACTTCACTACAACGATTTTTCGCACCAGGAAGATGCAGCCAGTCAGGCCCAGAACCATCTGCGAGAAATATTTATCCAACCTTATCAACTCTATGAAGACCTGCTATGGCGTTGTCATTTGACCAAAATAGATGATTCAACAACGCTATGGTTATTGGCGTCTCATCACCTGATTGCGGATGGCACGTCGATCTCGTTATTAAGCCGAATGATTATGGATCGGTATAAGCAGCTAAAACTGGGGCAGAAGAGTGAAATAAGCCACTCACGCTACAGCGATTTCGTGGTTAGCGATCTTGCCTACCTTCAGTCATCACGCTATCAGCGCGATCGGGATTGGTGGCTCGAACGCTTTGCAGCAGCCCCGCCATCCGTATTGGAACGCCGCCCCAATTACACCGAGCAACAAACCTATCCCAGCAGCCAAATCATCAAGCGTTTACCGCGAGAACGCTTCTTGCAGTTGGAGCGCTATGCCGCTCATCACGGTGGCTCGGCAATGCACTTCATGGTGGCTCTGCTTGCCAGTTGGTTCGCGCGCATTTGGCAGGTGGATAATGTCACCATCGGTGTGCCGGTGCATAACCGCAGCACCAGCGATCATAAACAGACGCTGGGCATGTTCTCCTCCATGATCCCGCTTAATATCAACGTGGACGTGCAAGAGCCCTTTTCCCATCTGTTACAGCATATTGGCAGCGAGCTGCGTAAATGCTACCGCCATCAGCGGTTTCCTATCGCCGAACTTAACCGCCAACTGAATTTGCACCAACAGGGAAGACGCCAGCTATTTGACATCAGCTTTTCGTTGGAAGTCTTCCCGACAGACATTGAGCTGGAGGGGAGTCAGTTTAAAGTTGAGAACATGCATCATGGCTATGAACAATTGCCATTGGGCATCTACCTACGTCACTACCACCCAGGCGATGATCCTGTACTGGAGTTTAATCTCAATCAGGCTTGGTTTAGTCATGAAGACGGTGAGCGCATTGCCAATCGCGTCGTCCAAATACTCGATACCTTGTTAGACGGCGATGCTAATCTGCCCTTGGGGCAACTGCCGCTGTTACTGCCTGCTGAACAGCAGCATATTTTTCACGAATGGAATAATACGCAGCAATCCTGGGCCACGCCGCAGGGCATTCATCAATTACTAGAACAACAGGTATTACGTACACCAAACGCGCCTGCGCTGAGCTATGAGCGGCAGCAGATAAGCTATTTGCAGTTGAACCAGCAGGCAAACCAGTTGGCCAGTTTTCTACGCCAGCAAGGGACGCAGCCTGATGACCGCATCGCCGTTTGCGTCAATCGCAGCCCTGAAATGGTGACAGCGCTGTATGCCATTTTGAAGTCTGGCGCAGCTTATGTCCCTATTGATCCCGATTATCCGCAAGACCGTTTGCGTCATATGCTGCAGGATTGCGGTGCAAAATACATCCTGATCGACCCGGCGGGCGAACAGGCATTGAATCCCATCTGCGATGTCGCTATTCCACGGCTGCACCTGCAACATGATAGCCATCTGTGGCAACAAGAACCCAAGGACAATCTTGCACCGCCAGGGTCTGAGCCACAGCGCAGCCTGGCGTATGTGATCTATACCTCAGGTTCGACCGGGAAACCCAAGGGCGTCATGAATGAACACCGCGGAGTTATCAACCGCCTGCTCTGGATGCAGCACGCTTATCCGCTGACGCACGACGATGTGGTATTGCAAAAAACACCGTTCAGTTTTGACGTCTCCGTCTGGGAGTTCTTCTGGCCGCTCATGGTCGGCGCACAGTTAGCCATTGCCAAACCTGGCGGCCATCAAGACCCCGACTACCTCAGTAGCTGTATCGCACAACACCGCGTAACCACACTGCATTTTGTCCCCTCAATGCTGCAATTGTTTCTGCGTCACGGCGAAATGGCGCAGTGTGATTCCTTGCGCCGTATCATGTGCAGTGGCGAGGCATTGCCACTTGCCACCGTGCACCGCTGCCTGCAACAGTTACCCCAGGCGGAATTGCACAATCTCTACGGACCAACGGAAGCCGCCGTGGATGTATCCAGCTGGCAATGCCACCCCAATGACGAACGGGCATTGGTGCCTATTGGCAAACCGATCGCCAACACGCAACTCCATATTCTGGATGCTCAGTTACAACCCCTTCCGCCTGGTGTTGCTGGCGAATTACATATCGGGGGTATTCAGGTTGCACGCGGTTACCTGAATCGGCCAGAGCTAAACGCCGAACGTTTTATTGCCGATCCTTTCAGCGCTGATCCTCAGGCTCGTCTGTATAAGACGGGTGACCTTGCCCGCTGGTTGCCAGATGGCAACATTGAATACCTGGGCAGAAATGACTTTCAGGTCAAGATCCATGGGGTGCGCATTGAACTGGGTGAAATAGAGCAGCAACTACGCCAATGCGAAGGCGTTGAGGACGCCGCAATACTGGCGAGAGAAGATGGGCATGGAGGAAAACGCCTGGTGGCTTATGTCGTCGCTTCGGATGAGGGCTCGCACTCAGCACAATGGCGCCTTCAGTTACAGCAACACTTGCCCGATTACATGGTGCCTTCCACCTTTGTCAGGCTCAAGGCTCTGCCACTGTCACCCAACGGTAAGTTAGATCGCAAAGCCTTGCCGGCCCCCGCACCGCTCACACAGGTTTCGTTGCAATATGAAGCCCCTCAAACCGCATTAGAACAACAGCTTGCCGCATTGTGGTCGGAATTGCTCGGCGTCACGCAGATTGGTCTGGACGATGATTTCTTTGAACTCGGTGGCCATTCGCTGCATGCCATTCAACTTTTGGTCAAACTGAAGCGCTGTGGGTATCCGGTGGTGATAAAAACCCTGTTTGCTCACCCAACGTTGCGCGCGCAAGCTCGCGCATTGACGGCAGAAACAGTCTCTGATGCCACCGCCCCGATTTCTGCTGCGCCTCTGCAGCAGTTGCTGGCGCGGCTAAATCAAACCAACTTTAACTTTAAACAGGTGATGCGCCTTAATCGGACCATTGCCGCCGACGATATCTGGATGGTTCATCCTGCGGTAACCGGGTGCGATATTTACCATGATTTGGCGATCTCGCTCGAGGGGGCTTTCAACGTCTTGGGGATCAACAATCACAATTTGTTTATCCACCCGCATATCACCTCATTGCGCGAATTGGCATCCCATTACCTTGGCCATATGAAGCTGTCACCTACCCGCCCCGTGCGCCTATTAGGGTGGTCACTTGGGGGGCTGATTGCTCTGGAAATAGCCGCGCAGCTTGAAAGCCGAGGCTTCCGTGACATCCAGGTATTTTTGCTGGATACCTTCTATCAAACGGCCTTCCAGATCCGCAGTGAGCCAGGGTTGCTGGCGGCTATGCTGGCCATGCTGGGCATTGAGGGTGACGCTGCCGCCAGAGCATTGCGTGCGGAGCCGACCGAGCTATCCCTGAATAAGGAGACGCTCAGCGCCCCCTTGCAGCACGCACGCATCACGCTTTTCAAGGCAACGGAAGACGTGAACTTGAGTATGACCGACCAGGGAGATGGGCAGGAACTTTTGGCGATTGCGGACAACGGACTGTCTTCGATTAGTCACCATTTGCACATACAGCCACTGGCCTGTAACCATCATTCCATTATTTTCAGCCATGACGAAATCGGCCGCGTGTTACGTGAGTCCACACGCTCTCCCGCTATACCGACCGACATTCGTTGACCTAACCAACAGCCTGCGGCGCATCTTGCGCCGCAGGTTTACCACATCAATTGTCCAATCAAGGGGGCGGCAATAACCGTAATAATCCCCGCTAACATCATCACCAGACTGGATACAACCCCCTCTTCTTGCCCCATTTCATACGCCTTTGCCGTTCCTGCACCGTGCGAGGATGCTCCTAACCCAGCCCCCTTCGCAAGGCGACTGCGCACCGCCAGCCGCAAAAACAGGATGTCGCCCACCGCCATGCCAAACACCCCGGTGATCACAACAAACAGGGCTACCAGATCCGGTTGCCCCCCCATTTGCTTGGCAGCCTCCAGCGCAAACGGCGTGGTGATCGAACGCACAGCCAGACTGCGCTGAACCTCTTCCGGCAGCGTCAACAAACGCGCAAGCCATACCGAGCTGTAAACCGCAACCAACACCGCCGTCAGTACCCCAGCACTGAGCGACAACCAGTGACGGCGGATAATATGCACGTTCTCGTACACCGGTACCGCAAAGGCGATAGTGGCGGGGCCTAATAACCACAGCAGCCAGTGCGTTTCGCCAATGTAATCCTGATATGAGGTATGGGTCACCACCAGCAACAGCACCAGGATCATTGGCGTCAGGACCAGCGGCATCAACAACAGAGTACGGCGGCGGCGATAAAGCCTTTTATTGGCGAAATACAATGCCAATGTCGCCAAAAAACAGAGAACACTGAGGATAAAATCATGCATCGCACTGCTTCCGGCGACGTAACCAAATCTCCAGACGGTAGACACGATCAACCACCAATCCGGTCGCCCCCAGCGTCAACATGGTGCTGATCGCAATCACCAAAAAAATCTTCCAGCCTTCCACCATCAATAATTGGGCATAGTTGACTACGGCGACCACTGCCGGTACGAAGAACAGCAGCATCTCAGCCAGCAACCAGCGAGAACCAGCCTTAACCCAGTTCAACGGCAAAATGCGCAGCAGGATCAACGCCAACATCATCAACATGCCGACAATATTGGCAGGCAGCGGCAGATGAAACTGTTGCACGAGCCGATCGGCGATCAGAAATAGCCCCGCATACAACGCAACCTGGATCGGCACCTGTAGTCGATTCAATACGCTGGGGGCAGCATGGCGTAACGCCAGTAACATGGAAACCAACCTCAAACAAAAATTCACGGTTTACAGTATACGCAGCCAGGAAACCTGGCCTGAAATGAATTAAAATCATTAATATCATGCCATCAGGGAATAGTTTCCCGCCGGTATTGCCCCTGAGGAGAACCCAACGTGGATGTCCGCACTCTGCGCTACTTCGTGGAAGTCGTGCGCCAGCAAAGCTTTACCCGCGCAGCGGAAAAGCTGTTCGTCACACAACCAACCATCAGCAAAATGCTACGTAATCTGGAAGAGGAACTGGAGTGCACGTTGCTGATCCGCGAGGGGCGTAAACTGCATCTGACCGACAGCGGCCAGGCGGTATACCAGCGTGGGCTGGCAATCCTCGATGAATTTCGCCAGTTGGAGGCGGAGCTGGAAGACATCAGCTCCGTCAAAAAAGGCGTGCTGAGACTGGGTATCCCGCCGATGGTTGGTCGGCAGATCGCCGATTTGATCCGCCAGTTCCGCCAAACCTATCCCGGCATTGAGCTGAAAATTTCCGAGTTGGGTGGGTTATCGGTTGAGCAAGCCGTGATGTCGGGCGAGCTGGATTTGGCAATGACCATATTGCCGGTTGATACGGAACAGCCGCTGACGTTCTTGCCGCTCCTCGACCATCCGATGTGTGTCGTCACACCGCGCACCCCACACTGGCTTAATCGCACCAGCATTAATATCACCGAATTGGCCGAATGGCCGATCCTGATTTATAACGAAGACTTTTCACTGTACAAAATGTTGATGAAGGCTTTCCGTCAGGCGGGTTTTGAGCCACAAATTGCCGTGCGCAGCGGGCAGTGGGATTTCTTGGCTTCAATGGTTCAGGCCGGAGTCGGTATCGCCACCTTACCGGAGCCGGTTTGTCAGTGGCTGGATAAGGAAAACCTGATCTGGCTGCCCCTGGAGCCGCGTATGGAATGGAAGGTCGGATTGATCTGGCGTCAAGGCAATTACCTGTCGCACAGCGCCCAGGCGTGGATCGCCTGCTGCCGCGACTACTGGCCACCCACCAAGTAAAAAGGGCCGCTTCCGCGGCCCGTTGGCGATTACCCTTCGCGCTCGATCAACAGCGCTTCCAGCAGGTCGAGATCGTGCAGCAGTTTTTGCAGCGTCTCATTGCTGATTTTCTGCGTGGCACGCAGATGGTACAACTCACCCCGCTCCGCACGTAGCGCCGTCAGGCGGAAGCGTCGTTCGAGGTTTTCCAGCATCAGCGCATTTTCGATATCGTCTTTGGTGGTGATACGCCGCCGCAGCGTTCCCACCACGCGCGAGCTAATCTCTTTCAACACCTGAGGATCAATGTTTTCTTCGGTATCAACGGCCAACCGTTCTTCCATTTTGTTGATACTTTCGATCGCCACTTCAGCCGCCATAGCAATCGCCATCCGTTCTTCACTCTTGCTGACGCTCTTGTCTGCCACCTGCACCCCGCGCAATAACAGCGGTAGCGCCATGACGCCGGCAATCAGCGAAAGCAAGATTACCCCGGCGGCAATAAACACAAGCTGGTAGCGTGCCGGGAAGGCCGTACCATCACTCAACAGCAAGGGAATCGACAGCACACCGGCTAACGTAATCGCCCCACGCACTCCGGCGAAGGATGCAACCCAGAGTTCACGGGTACTGAAATCACCAAACTGCAACGGCCGTTTTTTCATAAAGCGGCGGCTGGCGTTTTTCATCAACCATAGCCAGGTGAAACGCAGCACCAGCAACGCGGCGTAGATAATGGCCACATCGGCAAACAGGTACCAGGTCTGAATGGTCGGATCCAGCTCTGCCTGCAAGATAGAGGTCTCCAGGATCCCCGGCAGTTGCAGACCCAACATGATGAAGACCATGCCGTTAAACACAAACTCCAGCATCGCCCAAACGCTATTGGCCCGCAGGCGCATCGCCAGCGGGGCGTTGCGGATCACGCCAGACTGGCTGATGGTCATCCCCGCAGCAACGGCGGCCAAGATGCCAGAAACGCCGATGTGTTCGGCAATCAAATACGAGGCGAAGGGTAATAACAGCAGGAACACGATTTGCGTCGCCGGGTCATCCCCACTCCAGCGGCTCATCACACGCAACGATTTACTGTAGAGCCAAGTGACGGCGACCCCAGCCAATAGGCCGCCAATCGCCACTTTGAGGAATTCGAGCGTCGCGCCCCCGACGGTAAACACCATGGTCCCCATCGCCACTGCAATCGCAAATTTGAGTGACACCAGGCCGGACGCATCATTCATCAGCGCCTCGCCTTCCAGCACGCCCATGATCGGCTTCGGTATCCGCCCTTTACCAACAATACCGGACAGCGCCACGGCATCGGTGGGTGACAATACGGCAGCCAGCGCAAACGCCGCCACCAGCGGGATACCCGGTACCATGGCGTAAATCAGGTAACCGACACCAACCACAGTAATCAACACCAGCACCAGCGCCAGGCCCAGGATTTCGCGTCCGTGGTGCAGGAATTCTCGCGTGGGGGTTTTCCAACCATCAGCAAACAGCAAGGGTGGAATAAACAATACCAGGAACAATTCAGGGTCGAAATCGACGTGTAACCCGAAATGCGGCCAGGCCAGCAGGGCCCCGATACCGATTTGCATTAACGGCAGTGGTACCTGGAACGGCAACATGCGCGTCACCACCCCTGACAGGGAGACCACCAAAATTAAAATGAGGATTGTAAAAAAGATTTCCATGCTTTCCTTAGACTCTAGGGTTCAGACTGCATCTCTGAGTATGCCCCGATAGTAGATCACTTTTTTTACAGCGGTTAAAGCTTGTTGTGCCTTTCAAATTGCAGCACAGACAGAAGGAGACTTATCTGAAGCGGAGATAAAACATCCCCCGCCGAATCGACGGGGGAAACGACAATACGATTAAATCGCCCAGCCACCGGCATAGAACGCCACCAGGGCCACCGCGATCACGACGGTGCCAATATTCAGTCGGCGCCATTCGCCCGAGAAAATACGACCGATGACCAATGCGCTAAAGCCCAACATGATGCCGGTAACGATGTTACAGGTCAGTACGATAAATACCGCACACAGAAGGCCGGACATGGCATCAACAAAGTCGTTGAAGTCCAGTTTGGTCACGTTGCTCAACATCAGCAGGCCGACATACATCAGCGCAGGTGCGGTAGCATAAATCGGTACCAGATAAGACAACGGCGACAAGAACAAGATCAACAGGAACAACAGGCCGACTACGGTCGCCGTCAGGCCGGTTTTGCCCCCCGCCGCAGTACCCGCAGCAGACTCGATATACACTGCAGCCGGGGCTGCACCTACCAAACCGGAAAAAATGCTGCTCAGGGAATCCGACGTCAATGCTTTGCCGCCGTTGATGATTTGCCCGTCTTTATCCAACAGGTTAGCCTGACCAGCCACCGCACGAATGGTCCCGGTCGCATCAAACACCGCGGTCATCACCAATGCCAACACGCTTGGCAATACCACAGGCTGCAATGCCCCCATGATATCAAGACTGAAGATCAATGATTTGCCGTTAGCATCCGTCAGGCTAGGCATCGCGAACAAGCCCTGATATTTCACCGCCGGGTCAAACAGCAGACCAATGATCGAAATGACAATGATCACCAGCAGAATGCCACCGGGCACTCGCAGCTTTTCCAAGCCAAAAATCACCGCCAGCCCGAGCAAGGTCATCACAACCGGGAAGGACGTAAATGCGCCCAGCGCCACAGGCAAACCGTCCAGCGGGTTCTTCACCACCAGGCCCACACCGTTCGCGGCGATCAACAACAGGAACAGGCCAATGCCAATTCCGGTACCATGCGCCACGCCCATCGGCAGATTACGCAGGATCCAGGCACGAATACCGGTTACCGAGATAATGGTAAAGAGTACGCCCATCAGGAATACCGCGCCCAGCGCCACTGGAATGCTGATGTGTTGCCCCAGCACCAGGCTGAAGGCGGTAAACGCGGTCAGTGAAATCGCACAACCGATAGCCATTGGCAAATTCGCCCACAGCCCCATCAGTAACGATCCAAGACCGGCGACCAAACAGGTCGCGACAAACACCGCCGTTGGCGGGAAACCCGCCTTGCCGAGCATGCTCGGTACGACGATCACCGAATAAACCATCGCCAGGAAGGTGGTTAACCCCGCCACCACTTCCTGACGCACGGTGCTGCCACGCGCAGAAATATTAAAATAACCATCAAGCCCGCCTTTTGGTTTAACGGCGTTGTTCGCTTGAGAATTCGACATGTTGCTGTCCCCTGTGTTTCATTGCCAGCCCGTTTCAAAAGGCTTGTTGTTCCGCCCACGCATGTTTATTACGGTATCGTTTCCGTCACGTTCGCGTCCTTGCCCTTTACGCATGCTGCCAACCGGCATCACATATAAGGCAAACGTTTAACTCCCATTGCGTGAAACGGGTGATTTATGGTGGTTTATTCAAGGCAAACGATTATCCAGCCTTCTACACCCTCTGATCAACCAAAGATCGCGGCAATTCATGCAAAAAGCCTGGGGAACTATCATTATCGAAAATACGGTTTTTGTCCCATAGGTAAATCCGATGGGAATGCCCCCCAAAAACGGGGGGCCGAAGCAGCTACTGCGCCCGCGCTGCATTTTCATCCATGTACATCAGTTCCCAGATATGCCCGTCAAGATCCTGGAAACCATGCCCATACATAAAGCCGTAATCTTGCGGTTGGTTATAAGTATTACCGCCGGCGGCGATCGCCTTACGCACCACATCGTCTACCGCTGCCCGATTAGGCTGCGACAAACATATCAGCACCTCAGTCGCCTTCCTGGCATCGCTAACCGGATTCGGGGTGAACATTTTGAATTTTTCGTGGGTAAGCAGCATCACATAAATGCTGTCGCTGACCACCATGCAGGCGGCGGTGTCATCGGTAAACTGTTGATTAAAGCCGAAGCCCAGCTGGGTGAAAAAAGCAACAGATGCGGGCAGATCGCCCACCGGCAGGTTAACAAAAATTTGCGTAGCCATGGGCTACCTCCGATGAAGAGTGACCTCATCGAGTATAGCCCATCGTCTTAACTCAGCAGGTCATAAGGTCCCCCCTGATCCAGAGCGCGCTGATAGGCTGGACGTGAATGAATACGCTGCAGATAACCACGCAATTTCGGGCAAGCGTCCAGTGCGCCGCGCGCCGCCATCGCTTCCAGCGGGAAGCTCATCTGGATATCCGCCGCGCTGAACTCATTACCGACAAACCAGGTATTTTTGCTCAGGTGTTGTTCCAGATAGTCGCAATGCGGCGCGATCTGTTTGTCCAGGTACTCACGCTGCACGCCTTTGCCAATCGCCCCCGCGACGGGCCTGAGCAGCCAGGGTATGGGTGGCTGACCCAAGCGGCTGAACACCAATTTCATCACCAGTAATGGCATTAGCGAACCTTCGGCATAATGCAGCCAGTATCGGTACTGCTGACGGGCATGGTAATCGGTGGGAATAAACTGCCCCTGCGCATCGTAGGCTTCCTGCAGGTATTCAATAATGGCACCGGATTCCGCCAGCGTCAGATCACCATCGACAATCACCGGCGACTTGCCCAACGGATGGATCTTCTTCAAGGCTGGCGGCGCCAACATAGTCTGTGGATCACGCTCATAGCACTGTACCTGATAGGGCACATCCAACTCTTCCAAAAACCACAGAATACGCTGCGAACGCGAGTTGTTCAGATGGTGAACAATGATCATGAGGACGCTCCTATCCGTTGCCACACCAATTCGCCGATCTGCACGCCGTTACCAAGCTGCAGCGGTACCGTACGCAGTTGGAGACGATCGCCGGAGAAATGATAAAAGCGCTCCTGCCGGCTACCGATCCAATTGGGGAACGAGCTGCCTTCAACCTGATGCACTACCCGCTGGTCGCTCTCATCCACCTGATAGCGACCAAAATAACAAATCATATTGATAAAGGCGGCGTGGGTTTCCTGGTCAGTGCCCTGCGCCAGATCGTCGGCGACAAAGCATGGCCGGGTAGCGCTATATAGCTGCGCCGCCATGGTGCCATTGGGCTCGTAGTTAATGCGACCCAGCACCTGCTCGCCCAGCGGATGATTGACCCTGCCGTCCTCCCCTTTGAAGACAGAAGACACCAATGACCAGCTGCCAATAAACGCGTTGACTGACATGCCATTTACTCCTCTAAGGTTCCTGCTTACTCAAAGGGTAGTGGCCATTTTTCCGGTACGCCAGCGCAAGCCGCGCCGCTCAGAAATAAGTCAATTTATTTGATAGAGATTATCAAAACTCTCCGATTTTCTATTCAGCCGCGTCAGCCTATTATCTAACACATCGAGAGACGACAACCTCTCAACCCTAAAACACCCTGAGGAATGAATCATGAAAAACATCAAAATTTTTGCTACTGCTCTACTGCTGACTACCGCTTCTTTCGCTAGCGTTGCCGCTGACCAACTGACCAGCCAACCTGCTGCCGACGCCCAGAAAATCGGTGTCGTATCCGTTAGCGGTGCCTCTAACCTGAGTGCATTGGAAAGCGAATTAGCTAGCAAAGCTGCAGCGTCAGGCGCCAGCTCTTATCGCATCATTGCTGCGGGCGGCCAGAACAAACTTTACGGTACCGCAGAGATTTTCAACTGATCGTCAGACAGTTAACTGACGGAAGAAAGAAGCCCCGAAAGGGGCTTTTCTCGTTTCTAGCGGGCGTCAAAACGGGCGGCCAGCTTCTGCTGTCGGAATTGTTCGGTAATGTAATCGACAAATACTCGGGTTTTGGTTGGCAAGAACTTGGTGGTAGGGAAGTACAGGCACAGGCTACCGCGGTCGACATACCAACCTGGCAGCACCCGCATCAAGCGGCCACTTTCCAGAAAGGGCAAGGCATTTGGCATACTGATGAGTGCAATACCCAGCCCCATTTCCGCCGCCCGGGCCGCCGCTTCTGGCTCATTCACCGTCATTTTTATTGCCATAGCCGGTACCCGTTGCTCGTTATCTGCATTTCGCAACGGCAAGTTGCGGATTCGCCCTGTTTGCGGCGAACGGATAAAAATACCCGCATGTTCCGCTAACTGCTCTGGCTGCTGAAGTCTCGGGTGCCGCTGCAGATACTCGGCAGAAGCGACCAGGACGCCGTGTGCGGGCGCCAGTTCACGGGCGATCATCCCCTGTGGCAGCTCGATGCCCCCGCCCATTGCCACATCGAAATGCTCACCGATCAGGTCCACCTGACGATTATCAAAATGCCAGTCTGGAACAATCGACGGATAACGGGCGAGAAAGTCCGGCAACATTGGCAGCACAAAATGCAGACCAAAGGCGGTGCCCATACTGACCTTCAACGTCCCAACGGCGACCCCACCACTGCTGCTCACCCCTTTCAATGCACATTGGATCGACAGTAAACCGCTGCGAACGTCCTGCAAAAAACGCTCACCCTCTTCGGTCAGGGTCAATTTGCGTGTATTACGCTGAAACAGCCGCACGCCCACCAGCGTTTCCAGTTTGGTAACGTTCTTCCCCACCGCGGCAGAGCTGATACCCAGCTTGCGGCCAGCAGCGGAAAAACTGCCACTCTCTGCACTGCTGACAAAACATTCCAGATGACCAAGCATGGTTTTCCCGCTGATTTCAAACCTATGGTTTACTCTGATTATAGCTCTTTTGGGCTAGTTACCGATCCGCGCTTCTCCGATACTGAACCGGTAGATTCTTTAACCTCATCCCCACTTTGGAGAAACATCATGTCCGCAACTCTCTCTTTGAAAGGCAAAGTCGCATTCGTTCAGGGCGGTTCACGTGGCATTGGTGCCGCCATTGCCAAACGTCTGGCGCGCGAAGGCGCCGCCGTCGCATTAACCTACGTAGCCTCTGCTGATAAAGCCGATGCGGTGGTCAATGACATTATTTCCGCCGGAGGCAAAGCCCTGGCCATCAAGGCTGATAGCGCCGACGCTGCCGCACTGCAACAAGCGGTACGCCAGGTCGTAAATAGCTTCGGCAATCTGGATATTCTGGTGAATAACGCTGGCGTGCTGGCGATGGGCAGCACCGAAGAACTGCCGCTGGAAGATCTTGATCGCACTCTGGCAGTTAACGTACGCAGCGTGTTTGTCGCCAGCCAGGAAGCCGCCCGCCATATGAATGACGGCGGCCGCATCATCAATATTGGCAGCACCAATGCTGAACGTATGCCTTTTGCCGGCGGCGCAGTCTATGCCATGAGCAAATCTGCGCTGGTCGGCCTGACCAAAGGTATGGCGCGCGATCTCGGCCCGCGCGGTATCACCGTCAATAACGTTCAGCCCGGCCCTGTGGATACTGATATGAACCCGGCCAACGGTGATTTCGCCGAGCAGTTGAAAGCGATGATGGCGATCAGCCGTTATGGTAAAGATGAAGAGATCGCCAGTTTCGTCGCTTACCTCGCCGGCCCTGAAGCGGGATATATCACCGGCGCCAGCCTGAGCATTGACGGCGGCTTCTCGGCTTAATCTTTCTCAGAAAAGCAAAAAGCCCCTTTCGGGGCTTTTTTATTGGCTTCAGGCAACGGATATCAGAAAGGAATATCGTCGTCGAAGTCCATTGGTGGTTCGTTGCTGCTGGCAGCCGGTGCATTGTTCTGCGCTGGACGAGCTTGCTGGCCACCGCTGAACTGGTTGCCACCCTGTGGCTGCTGAGGTTGGCCCCAACCGCCCTGGCCACCGGAAGCCTGGCCGCCGCCTGCTGGAGCACCACCGCCTTGACGGCCGCCCAGCATCTGCATGGTGCCACCAACGTTAACCACAACTTCGGTGGTGTATTTTTCTACGCCAGCCTGATCGGTCCATTTACGGGTCTGCAGAGCACCCTCAATGTACACCTGGGAACCTTTACGCAGATATTCGCCCGCCACTTCAGCCAGCTTGCCGAACAACACAACACGGTGCCACTCGGTCTTTTCTTTCTGCTCGCCAGTTGCCTTGTCACGCCAGCTTTCGGAGGTTGCCAGGGTAATGTTGGCCACTGCACCGCCATTCGGCATGTAACGGACTTCCGGGTCTTGGCCCAGATTCCCGACCAGAATTACTTTGTTTACGCCTCTGCTGGCCATGAGAACTCTCCTGATGATTGATTTTTACACAGTATAAACGAGTAAGTTTAACACGCTCAGCCTGAAACGACACCCGTGTTGATTACTGCGTCTTGTATTCCAGAATTGTCCTTTCGATCGACTTGCTTGCATTCATGTACTGGATATTCATTCAGGTTTTTTTGTGTCATAATTATGCGTTTCGTACTGGCTGTGCCGGTTTTTTGCGCGTTCGATCACAAAACAACCTGTAAATAACCCAGACAGGCGCGGTGTATCATCAAGACGGGAAGTGTAAATGGATAATATCGAAGTTCGTGGTGCTCGAACCCATAATCTCAAAAACATCAACCTGATTATCCCGCGTGACAAGCTGATCGTCGTCACCGGCTTGTCCGGTTCAGGCAAGTCCTCGCTGGCCTTTGATACCCTGTATGCCGAAGGGCAGCGTCGCTATGTCGAATCGCTCTCCGCCTATGCACGCCAGTTCCTTTCGCTGATGGAAAAACCGGACGTCGACCACATTGAAGGTCTGTCACCGGCGATCTCCATCGAGCAGAAATCGACCTCGCATAACCCACGATCCACGGTCGGTACCATCACCGAGATCCACGATTATCTGCGCCTGTTGTTTGCCCGCGTCGGCGAACCACGCTGTCCGGAACACCATGTACCGCTGGCGGCGCAAACTGTCAGCCAAATGGTGGACAACGTACTCAACCAGCCGGAAGGCAAACGCCTGATGCTGCTGGCGCCGGTCGTGAAAGACCGCAAGGGCGAGCACACCAAAACGTTGGAAAACCTGGCGAGCCAGGGTTACATCCGTGCCCGTATCGACGGTGAGGTGTGCGATCTGTCCGATCCGCCTAAGCTGGAATTGCAGAAGAAACACACCATCGAAGTGGTGGTTGATCGCTTTAAAGTGCGTGACGATCTGTCTCAGCGTTTGGCAGAATCGTTCGAGACGGCGCTGGAGCTGTCCGGCGGTACCGCAGTGGTCGCCGATATGGACGACGAGAAAGCGGATGAGCTGCTGTTCTCCGCCAACTTTGCCTGCCCAATCTGCGGTTACAGCATGCGCGAACTGGAACCCCGTCTGTTCTCGTTCAACAACCCAGCCGGTGCCTGTCCGACCTGTGATGGTCTGGGTGTACAGCAGTTCTTCGACCCGGAACGCGTGGTGCAAAACCCCGAGCTTTCGTTGGCCGGTGGCGCAATCCGCGGCTGGGATCGCCGTAATTTCTATTACTTCCAGATGTTGCGCTCATTGGCAGAACATTACGCGTTCGACGTTGAAGCCCCCTTCAACAGCCTGGACGCCAACGTGCAAAAAGCAGTACTCAGCGGTTCCGGCAAAGAGTCGATCGAATTCAAATACATTAACGATCGCGGTGATACCACCGTGCGCCGCCATCCGTTCGAAGGCGTACTGCACAACATGGAACGCCGCTATAAAGAGACCGAGTCGAGCGCAGTCCGTGAAGAGCTGGCGAAGTTCATCAGCAACCGTCCTTGCGCCTCCTGCCACGGCACCCGTTTGCGCGAAGAAGCACGTAACGTGTTCGTTGAAGACACGACGCTGCCGGAAATCTCCGATCTCAGCATCGGTCACGCGATGACGTTCTTCCAGAACATGAAGCTCAGCGGTCAACGTGCCCAAATCGCTGAGAAAGTCCTGAAAGAAATTGGCGACCGCCTGAAGTTCCTGGTGAATGTCGGCCTGAATTACCTGTCGCTGTCACGCTCGGCAGAAACATTGTCCGGTGGCGAGGCACAGCGTATCCGGCTGGCCAGCCAGATTGGTGCTGGCCTGGTGGGCGTAATGTACGTACTGGATGAACCCTCGATTGGCCTGCACCAGCGCGACAATGAACGCCTGTTGGAAACCCTGATCCACCTGCGTAACCTCGGCAATACGGTGATCGTGGTAGAACACGATGAAGACGCCATCCGCGCCGCGGATCACGTGATCGATATCGGCCCCGGAGCCGGTGTTCACGGTGGCCAGGTCGTGGCAGAAGGCACCGTCGAGGACATCATGGCACAGCCGGAATCACTGACTGGCCAGTTCCTCAGTGGCAAACGTGAGATTGCCATTCCGGAACAACGCGTCCCCGCCGATCCAACCAAGGTGCTGAAGCTGAGCGGCGCACGGGGTAACAACCTGAAAGACGTGACGTTGACACTGCCGGTGGGACTGTTTACCTGCATTACCGGGGTTTCTGGCTCCGGCAAATCAACGCTGATCAACGACACGCTGTTCCCGATCGCGCAACGCCAACTCAACGGCGCCACCATTGCCGAACCGGCTCCCTTCCGTGACGTCAACGGTCTGGAGCATTTCGACAAAGTTATCGATATCGATCAAAGCCCGATCGGCCGTACGCCACGTTCCAACCCGGCAACCTACACCGGTATCTTTACCCCGGTACGTGAACTGTTCGCCGGCGTGCCGGAATCACGCAGCCGCGGCTACAACCCTGGCCGTTTCAGCTTTAACGTTAAGGGTGGCCGTTGCGAAGCCTGCCAGGGCGACGGTGTGATCAAGGTCGAAATGCACTTCCTGCCGGATATTTATGTGCCGTGCGACCAGTGCAAAGGCAAACGCTATAACCGTGAAACGCTGGAAGTGAAGTACAAAGGCAAAAGCATCCACGAAGTGCTGGAGATGACCATCGAAGAAGCGCGCGATTTCTTCGATGCCGTACCGGCATTGGCGCGTAAGCTGCAAACCTTGATGGAAGTCGGCCTGTCGTATATTCGTCTTGGTCAGTCAGCGACCACGTTGTCCGGCGGTGAGGCACAGCGCGTCAAACTGGCGCGTGAACTGTCCAAACGCGGCACCGGCCAAACGCTGTATATTCTGGATGAACCTACAACCGGTTTACACTTCGCCGATATTCAGCAACTGCTGGCGGTGCTGCATCAATTGCGCGATCAGGGCAATACCATCGTGGTCATTGAACACAACCTGGACGTGATTAAAACCGCGGACTGGATTGTCGACCTGGGGCCGGAAGGCGGCAGCGGCGGCGGTGAAATCCTGGTTGCCGGTACACCAGAAACCGTGGCCAACTGCGAAGCGTCGCATACCGCGCGTTTCCTCAAGCCATTACTGAAGAAGAAGTAACCCTGCCCGGCGGGCCGTTCCTGTGACGGCCCGCACTATTACCCGTTTCGGTAAAATTGAACAGAAACAGGCAAGATTTAGACATTTTCAGGCATTTCCCTCCTCGCTCACCGCTTTTATCATCAATGTTCCCTCTGTGGCCCCTTGATATACTCAGGCCGCGTCTCACCGGCATCCGCTGCCGGAAACTGTTCTCCCACTCATTGATGACTGGAGTTACCATGAACATTACGCATGCCTATGCCGCGCACGACGCCAAGTCAGCGCTAGTTCCTTTTGATTACACACCGCGCACCCTGCGCGACCACGATGTGCAAATCAACGTTCTGTTCTGTGGCGTCTGCCATTCTGATTTGCATCAGGCCCGCAACGAATGGAGCAATACGCTTTTCCCGGTAGTGCCCGGCCACGAAATCGTAGGTCGAGTGAGCGCCGTAGGCAGCCACGTTTCACGTTATAAGATCGGCGACTTGGTTGGCGTTGGCTGTATGGTGGATTCCTGCCGCAGTTGTCCGAGCTGTGACGAAGGGCTGGAGCAATACTGTGAGAACGGCTTTACCGGCACCTATAACGGACAGGATCGACAAACCGGCGCCACCACCTACGGCGGCTACTCAACCGATATGGTGGTAGATCAGGACTTCGTGCTGCGCGTACCGGAAAACCTCGATCCTGCCGGAGTGGCCCCGTTGCTGTGTGCGGGTATCACCACCTATTCCCCACTGCGCCAATGGGGCGCCGGGCCGGGTAAAAAGGTGGGGATCGTTGGCCTCGGCGGGCTGGGGCATATGGGCGTCAAATTGGCCCGGGCGATGGGGGCGCATGTGGTGTTGTTCACCACTTCCACATCTAAAGTCGAGGACGCCAAACGCCTTGGCGCGCATGAAGTGGTGATCTCACGCAATCCGGACGAGATGGCCCAACACACCAACAGCTTCGACTTTATACTCAATACGGTCGCAGCCCAGCACGATCTGAACCCGTTCCTTAACCTGCTGCGCCGCGACGGTACCCTGACGCTGGTCGGCGCACCAGAACACGACCATCCGTCACCGCAGGTGTTCAATTTGATCATGAAGCGCCGCCGTATCGCCGGTTCGCTGATCGGCGGCATTGCGGAGACTCAGGAGATGCTGGATTTTTGCGGCCAACATGGCATTACCTCGGATATTGAGCTGATCCCGATGCAGCAAATCAACCAGGCCTTCGAGCGGATGCTGAAAAGCGACGTGAAATACCGTTTCGTGGTGGACATCAATTCACTGCGCGCCTAAGCACTTCGGGCGCCCACTGTGGCGCCCGATTTTTCCTACAGTTGTTTAATGATTCGCGCCGGGTTGCCACCGACCACGCAGTTGGCTGGCACATCTTTAGTCACCACCGCACCGGAAGCCACCACCACGTTATCCCCCAGCGTAACGCCCGGATTTATCACTGCCCGACCACCGATCCACACGTTATCACCAATATGCACCGGTTTGCCAAACTCTGCCCCGCCGACACGGGTTTCTGCGTCCAATGGATGGGTAGCAGTGTAAATATGGACGCCCGGTGCCAACATGCAGTTATCACCGATATGCACTTCGCACACGTCAAGGATCACGCAATCAAAATTAGCGTAGAAGTTTTTGCCCAGATAAATGTTGTAGCCGTAATCACAGCGAAACGTCGGTTCGAGGGTTCCGCCCTGATATTGACCCAGAAGCTCCACCAACCATTGTTTACGCAATGCCCCCTCATCCGGAGATGAGTGGTTATAATGGTGTACCAACTGGCGCGCGCGCTTGCGCTCGCTGCGGAGTAACTCGTCACCAGCGTCATACAATTCACCCGCAATCATCTTGCGTTTTTCTTCACTCATGGCCATGTCATGACATCCTTTCGTCTTACGGCTTATTGATTAATGAAGCCTAGTCGTTTCAATCAAACATTAAAAAGGGAACGTTCCCATAATCAAGCTGACTTCACAATTTGGAAGATTAACTGAAGGAAGGGTGAAGATCGTAAAAGGCAGGTCTGTACCTGCCCCTTAAGATTCAAGCGCGCAGTTCTTGGCGTACGTGCTCAGGTAATCCCTGCAACACCAACTGATACGAGCTGTCGATCAAGCTATAGAACTGAGAGTTCGGCAGGTTGCCGTCGAGAAACACGGTATTCCAATGGGCCTTATTCAACCGCTCGCAGGCCACGATCTCTGGATGGTGTTCCCGCAGGCTTTCCGCCAGCTCCGGGCTGGACTTTACCGCCAGTGCCGGCCGCCCCTGCACCTCGCACACCATGGCAAACATCACGTCACCAACCTTGATCTGACTTGCCTGCCACTGGTTCTGGTCGCTCTGTTCCGCGCCCGGCTTCGCCATGCAGTATTCCAGCAGTGCTGTGTTATTCATTGGGTTATTCCCCCTGTAAAGTGGCCACAACCCGGCGTGAACCGCCGTGGATGCGGTGCTCCCCCAGCCAAATTCCTTGCCATGTGCCCAGCATCAGTCGCCCGTGACCGACAGGCAGCGTCAAGGACGTGCCCAACAGAGAGGATTTGATGTGCGCCGGCATATCGTCCGGCCCTTCATAGTCATGTTGGTAGGGTGCGTTCTCTGGCACCTGACGCAGGAAATGCTGCTCCATATCGGCTCGCACCGTAGGATCACAGTTCTCGTTCAGCGTCAGCGAAGCCGAGGTATGCTGCAACAACAGATGCAGCAGGCCAGTTTGCAGGCGGTGTAAGTGGGTTAGCTGGTCGGTAATTTCTTCAGTAACCAGATGAAAACCACGCGCTTTTGCGCTGAGGATTAGCGTTTGCTGATGCCACATAAGTGAGCGCCCCTCAATCAGTATATTCTCTCTCCAGTTTGCGGCAACTCCGGCGACAAACCGACAACAAAAAAGGGAGCGATATCGCTATCGCTCCCTTCGCATGACGATGAACGTCAGTTCACCCTAACAGCAATCACTGCACCGCGGCAAACGCCTCGGCCACCTGATGCACGTTGTTATGGTTCAAGCCAGCCATACAAACACGGCCGCTGTGGATCAGATACACACCAAACTCTTCACGCAGGCGATCAACCTGTGCCGCGCTGAACCCGGTGTAGCTGAACATACCGCGCTGTTCCAGCAGGTAATCGAAGTTACGCTGCGGTAGAGCAACTTTCAGCGCTTCCACCAGCGTTTTGCGCATCTCAAGGATACGGTTACGCATAGTCTCGACTTCTGCCAGCCACTGGGCTTTCAGTTGCGTATCGTTCAGCACCTTTGCCACCACCTGCGCACCGAAGTTCGGTGGGCTGGAGTAGTTGCGGCGAACCGTCGCTTTCAACTGACCCAGCACGCGCCCGGCAGCTTCTTCGCTTTCGCAGACCACTGACAGGCCGCCGACACGTTCACCGTACAGCGAGAAAATTTTCGAGAACGAATTGCTCACCAGGCACGGCAAGCCCGCGGCAGCAAGGGTGCGAATGGCATAAGCGTCTTCGGTAATCCCGCCGCCAAAGCCCTGGTAGGCGATATCGAGGAACGGGATCAATTCACGTTCGGCGATCACCTTAACCACGTCATCCCACTGGGCGTTTGTCAGATCAGAGCCCGTCGGGTTATGGCAGCATGGGTGCAACAGGGCAATGCTGTGTTTTGGCAGTTGTTTCAACGCGCTGAGCATTGCGTCAAATTTCACACCCAGGCTTTCGTTGTCAAAGTACGGGTAGGTGTTCACCTTGAAACCGGCACCGCCAAAGATGGCAATGTGGTTTTCCCAGGTCGGATCGCTGACCCATACCTGCGAATCCGGAAAGTAGCTTTTCAGGAAGTCGGCACCGACCTTCAGCGCACCAGAACCGCCAACGGTCTGAATGGTGGCAACGCGTCCCTGCTGCAACATCGGGTGCTCAGCACCAAACAGCAGGTGTTGAACCGCAGTACGATAAGGGTGCAGGCCTTCCATCGGCAGATAGACCGACGCCCCCTGATCCACCGCGTTCAACTGCGTTTCCGCTGCGGCAACTGCTTTCATCTGCGGGATAATGCCCTGCTCGTCATAGTAAAGGCCGATACTCAGGTTAACCTTGTGCGAACGGGGATCTTTTTTGAATTTTTCCATCAGCGACAGGATCGGGTCACCTGCATAGGCATCAACGTTCTGAAACACGGGGTTGTTCTCCTGGATTATTAGGGTTGGGGGCACAGCATTAGGCTCTAATATAGACGGAAAACGGCGTTCGGTCTGAGCTTTATCTCGCAACGGGCAACAAACCGTTTTCCTTGATACGGTTGAGCACGACCGCCGTTTTGATATGCGCCACACTTTTATGCCGCGACAGCGTCTGGCTGATGAAATCGTCCAGCGCCGGCAGATCCGCCACGGCCACTTTCAGCAGGTAGTCAGCGTCGCCTGTGGTTTTATAAGCGTCAAGAATGGCGTCCACTTCTTCCAGCATCTGGTGGAAACTGTCAATTTGCTCCTGCCCGTGCTGAGTCAGACTTACTTCAATCAGCCCTACAAGCCCCAGCCCGACGGCCTCTGGCGCCAAACGCGCGTGATAGCCGCGGATCAGCTGTGCCTGCTCCAGGCTGATGCGCCGCCGTGAGCACTGGGAAGCAGACAGCCCAACCAATTCGCTCAGTTCCTGATTGGTCAGACGGCCATTGGTCTGTAACAGCGTCAGGATTTTCATATCAAAATCGTCAATGTTGTACATAGCCACCTGTAAACTGTGTTAATAAATGTTGACGTTACAGCCTATCAGTTTTTTGACTGTGGATACCCTCCCCCCGCCGAGGTTGTGAAGCGCACAGCAGCAATGCCGAACGTTTCCACCAACTCATGGCATAAAAAGTGGGTAACTCGCGCAAGTCAGCAACAATTAACGGCTAAATTGCGCATAAAACCACGAATGTATAAAAAGGACGCCGATGAAAAAGCTATTCCCTCTCGCACTGCTGGTTGCCGCCGGGAGCGCCAGCGCCCAATCGCACCTGGATAAAGTCATTCAGCAGGGCACGCTGGAAGTGTGCACGACTGGCGATTACAAGCCCTATACCTTCCTGAAAGAAGACGGCAGCTATGAAGGTATTGATATCACCATGGCGGAATCGCTGGCCAAGAGCCTGGGAGCCAAAGTGAAATGGGTGAAAACCAGTTGGAAAACCCTGACGCCTGATTTTGTCGCCGGTAAATGCGATATCGCTATGGGTGGGATCTCTGTCACGCTGCAGCGACAGAGGCAGGTGTTCTTTGCCGATAAGCTCGATACCGATGGCAAGATCCCGTTGGTGCGCTGCACCGACGTGAAAAAATACCGCACCATAGACCAGATCAACAAGCCGTCAGTGCGCCTGCTGGAACCGGCTGGCGGTACCAACGAAGCCTTCGTGCACGCCTATCTGCCCAAGGCCAAGCTGACATTGACCCATGATAACGTGGGCATTTTCCAACAGTTAGTCGACAAGAAAGCCGATGTGATGATCACTGACGCTTCCGAAGCGTTATATCAGCAAAAGCGTTATCCGAAACTATGTGCGGTAAATCCGAACAAACCGATGCAGTACGGCGAGAAGGCCTACATGCTGCCGCGTGATGATTTGAGTTGGAAACTGTATGTGGACCAGTGGCTGCACCTGGCCAAAGCGACCGGTGAGTATCAGAGCATTATCGATCAGTGGTTGGCGGTAAAGAAGTAACGCGCAAGTGATCGGGGCCAGCACATTGTCGCTGGCCCCCTCGGGAGGCTATTCGCCGATATATTCCATCGCCACGCGCTGCGTCAGCTTGGTGATCAGTTCGTAAGCGCTGATGCCGGTGCAGGCCGCAATGCGTTCAACCGGCAACGCACGACCCCACAGCACCACTTCATCGCCCACCTTATCTGTCGCATCAGGGCCCAGGTCCACCGACATCATGTCCATCGACACACGGCCCACGATTGGCACTTCACGGCCATTAAGCCACACGGGAGTGCCGGAAGGTGCGCTGCGCGGATAACCGTCACCATAGCCCATCGCGACCACGCCCAAACGGGTATCGCCTTCACTCACCCAGGTGCCACCGTAGCCGACAGACTCACCGGCCTTGTGCTCGCGCACGGCAATCAGGTTAGATTTGAGCGTCATGGCCGGCTGCAGATCAAACTGACAGCCATTGGAACCGTCCATCGGCGAAACGCCGTAAAGAATGATCCCCGGACGGACCCATTCGTTGTGCGCGTCCGGCCACAGCAGCGTGCCACCGGAAGCCGCGATCGAACGCTGCCCCGGTTTGCCACGGGCAAAGTTCTCAAAACACTGCATTTGCTTGAGCGTCGTGTCGGATTCGGGTTCATCGGCACGGCTGAAGTGGCTCATGATATTGACGGGCTGCACGACGTTGCGGCAGGCACTCAAACGTTGATAGAAGGCCTCAGCCTGCTCCGGGCGTACGCCCAGGCGATGCATGCCGGTGTCCAGCTTCATCCACACGGGCACCGGACGTGATAACGTGGCCTGCTCCAGCGCTTCAAGCTGCTCGATACTGTGCACTGCGGTTTCGATGTTGTTGGCTACCAACACGGGCAAATCTTCGGCGGAGAAGAAGCCTTCCAGCATCAAGATTGGCTTGACGATGCCACCGGAGCGCAACATTAGCGCTTCGCCAATGCGCGCCACGCCGTAGCAGTCGGCATCTTGCAGGGTGTGCGCTGTTTCCAGCAGGCCATGTCCATAAGCGTTTGCTTTCACAACGGCAATCAGGCGACTTTGCGGCGCCTGGCGGCGCACCTGTTGCAGATTATGTCGCAGAGCGCGGCGGTCGATTACAGCGGTTGCCGCTTTCATTTCAGTTCCTTAGCTGATTATTCGTCATCATATTGTGGCCCCGCGTAGTTATCGAAACGCGACCACTGGCCGTTAAAGGTAAGGCGCACGGTACCGATAGGGCCGTTACGCTGCTTACCCAGAATAATTTCAGCAATCCCTTTCAGATCGCTGTTCTCGTGATAAACCTCATCACGGTAGATGAACATAATCAGGTCGGCATCCTGCTCGATGGAACCAGACTCACGCAGGTCTGAGTTGACCGGACGCTTGTCGGCACGCTGCTCCAGGCTTCGGTTCAGCTGCGACAGCGCCACCACCGGCACTTGCAGCTCTTTCGCCAATGCCTTCAACGAGCGGGAAATTTCGGCGATCTCCAGGGTACGGTTATCGGACAGGGCCGGCACGCGCATCAGCTGAAGGTAGTCGATCATGATCAGGCTAAGGCCGTCATGCTCACGGAAAATACGGCGCGCGCGCGAACGCACTTCGGTTGGCGTTAAACCGGAGGAGTCATCAATGTACATATTGCGCTTCTCCAGCAGGATACCCATAGTGCTGGAAATACGCGCCCAATCCTCGTCATCAAGCTGACCGGTACGGATACGCGTTTGGTCAACGCGTGACAGTGACGCCAGCATACGCATCATGATCTGGTTGCCTGGCATCTCGAGACTGAAGATCAGCACCGGTTTTTCCTGCGTCATCGCAGCGTGTTCGCACAAGTTCATGGCGAAAGTGGTTTTACCCATCGAAGGACGGGCGGCAACGATGATCAGATCCGACTTTTGCAAACCGGCGGTTTTCTTGTTGAGATCCTGATAGCCGGTGTCCACACCGGTAACGCCATCATGCGGCTGCTGATACAACTGCTCGATGCGCGCAACGGTATCCTCCAGGATGCGTTCGATACCTTTCGGGCCTTCATCTTTGCTGGCACGGTTTTCCGCAATTTGGAATACGCGTGATTCAGCTAGATCGAGCAGGTCTTCACTGCTGCGCCCTTGCGGATCATAACCGGCGTCGGCGATCTCATTCGCCACCGAGATCATCTCACGCACTACCGCACGTTCACGTACGATATCGGCATAAGCGCCAATGTTGGCAGCACTCGGGGTATTTTTCGATAACTCGGCCAAATAGGCGAAGCCACCGACAGAATCCAGCTCGCCTCGCTGTTCCAGCGATTCGGACAGCGTGATCAAATCGATCGGCCGGCTCATTTCCAGCAGGCGCTGCATCTCGGTAAATATCAGACGGTGCGGGCGACTGAAGAAGTCGTTGGCAACAACACGTTCTGCCACGTTGTCCCAGCGTTCGTTATCCAGCATCAAACCGCCCAACACGGACTGTTCCGCCTCCAGCGAATGTGGCGGCATCTTCAGCCCTTCCATCTGGCGATCTCGTGGACGATCTCTGGCCTCGTCCGCGTTTGTTTTGTTGGTTGGTTTTTTTCCTGCCATGAAGCGTATTCTTTATCCGGTTGCGAATGGAGAATCCTGACGCGAGAGTATACGTGATTTTTATCTGTGATTCCTGCGGCATAACCGATGCAAAAAAGGTATCAATCTGCGCAAGGGCAAACTGGATCACCGATACTAAAACGCGTAGGGTGAAATTAGACACCCACACGAGGTAATGAAATGGCAAAGCGCATTCAATTCTCCGCCACCGGCGGCCCGGAAGTGTTGCAATACGTTGATTTTACACCCGTAGATCCAACTGCCGGCGAGGTGCAAATCGAGAACAAAGCGATCGGCATCAACTATATCGACACTTACGTGCGCAGCGGGTTGTACCCGCCAGCCACCCTGCCCAGCGGATTGGGCACCGAAGCCGCCGGCGTCGTCACTAAGGTCGGTGCGGGTGTCACGGCACTGAAGCCCGGCGACCGGGTGGTTTACGCCCAGTCGTCACTCGGTGCCTACAGCGAAGTCCACAACGTTGCGGCTGAAAAAGTGGCGATATTGCCGCACAACTTGAGCTTTGAGCAGGGCGCAGCCGCTTTCCTTAAAGGGCTGACGGTACACTATCTCTTGCGTCAAACTCATGACGTTCAGCCAGGGGAAATATTCCTGTTCCATGCCGCCGCTGGCGGTGTTGGGCTGATTGCCTGCCAATGGGCCAAAGCGCTTGGGGCAAAATTGATTGGCAGCGTAGGCTCCGATGAAAAAGCAGAGTTGGCGAAACACGCCGGCGCTTGGGCAACCATCAATTACCATAAGGAAGACATCGCCGCGCGCGTGGCTGAGCTGACACAGGGCGAAAAAGTCGGCGTGGTGTATGACTCCGTTGGGCAAAGTACCTGGCAGACCTCGCTCAATAGTCTGAAGCGACGCGGGTTGATGGTCAGCTTCGGCAATGCCTCCGGCCCGGTTACCGGTGTCGATTTGGCGCTGCTGAACCAAAAAGGCTCGCTGTATGTCACCCGCCCTTCCCTAAACGGCTACATTACCAACCGTGCTGAACTGCAGTTTGCCAGTAATGAACTGTTTTCACTGATCGGCAGCGGAGCCATCAAGGTCGACGTGAAGGAAGAGCAGAAGTTTGCGTTGGCCGACGCACAGCGCGCGCATCAGGTGTTGGAAAGCCGCAGCACCAGCGGTTCAAGCCTGCTGATACCCGGGCGCTGAGATCGTCCAATGTGCCGTTATGACCAATAGAAAGGGCTCCGTAAGGAGCCCTTTCTATTACTGCGTTTGTAGGGGTAGAGCAGAGTCCGCCAGAGACAGGGGTTGCTTGAGCAACACGCATATTTGGTATTACTGCCTCTTGCGGTGATGAAATAGGTCGCATCGCTGCATCAACAAACATCCTAACAGCCCGGAAACGCAAAAAACATGGCTAATGCGGCGCGTTAGCATTTAAAGCACCAACCTGTGACCGCTGCCACATTCAGAGCAGGTCTGTTGCGTATATTTCAGCGTGACCGACTGATTATTCGACAAAAAGTCAGTAACGCCGGATTTGTGGTTTCTGCATCGAACGGTATATCCACACGCCCACAACAGCCAAAATCAGCCACGGTAACAGTTTAATCACCATCGCAAACAGGCCACCAATCAACATAAACGCCGCAGCAACCAGCAACGCGGCGAACACGCCCAACAACGAAATCCCGGTCACCATCAACATGACGATAAAACCGATAAGAAAGAAGAGTTCCAACATGATTTTGCTCCTTCGCAAAACGAGGTATCTGCTGAGGTATTACAAAAAGCATGCCAGAAACGTGAGAAAACTAAGTGATTGAAATTAAAAAAAAGGCATGTCGCAGCGTGCAACATGCCTGGTCAAAAACACTAATTTTTAGTCAGATTTTTATACCGTTTCCGCTATCTCGGTGCGCGGCAGGCGCACTAAATTCAGCGCCTGTTCAACCACACGCGCATCGGCCCCCGGCTTATGCGCATTTTCACTCAGGTGGCGGCGCCACTGACGTGCACCTGGGACCCCTTGGAACAAACCAAGGATATGGCGGGTGATGTGGCCCAAATAGGTACCATTTGCTAGCTCGCGCTCGATGTACGGATACAGCGACTCGATAATCGCTATGCTGTCCATAACGTCGGTCTTACGGCCAAACAGTTCACTGTCAACGCGCGCCAGAATGCCCGGGTTCTGATAGGCTTCGCGCCCCATCATTACGCCATCCAAATGCAGCAGGTGTTGTTTTGCTTCTTCCAACGTTTTCACCCCACCGTTGATGGCCAGGGTCAGCGTGGGGAAATCACGTTTTAACTGATACACACGTGGATAGTCCAACGGTGGCACTTCGCGGTTCTCTTTCGGGCTCAGGCCTGACAGCCAGGCTTTGCGCGCATGTATCGTGAACATGTCGCACTCGCCGCGCCCGGCAACGGTGCCGATAAAATCACACAAAAACGCATAGCTGTCCTGATCGTCAATGCCAATACGGGTTTTCACCGTCACAGGAATCGACACCACGTCACGCATCGCTTTGATGCAATCGGCAACCAGCGTTGCCTGCCCCATCAGACAGGCACCGAACATGCCATTCTGTACCCGATCGGATGGGCAACCGACATTGAGGTTAATTTCGTCATAACCGCGCTGCTCAGCCAGTTTGGCACAGTGCGCTAACGCAGCCGGATCGCTACCGCCTAATTGTAGCGCTACCGGGTGTTCCTCTTCGCTGTAAGCCAGGTAGTCACCCTTACCGTGGATAATCGCCCCGGTAGTCACCATCTCGGTGTACAGCAGCGTTTCCTTGGTCAACAGGCGGTGAAAGTAACGGCAATGACGATCGGTCCAGTCGAGCATCGGCGCGATGGAGAAACGATTGGCGGCGTATTTTGAGGCGTTATTGTCTGTCGTCATGCTGGGCTACTGGCTACCTGATTCTGTCTAGGATTCAACGAACGGCGTGCTGCCGCAAACGGCTATTATACCGACAATCGGCGGCATTGGGAAAACTGACGCGCCTTAAGATTAAAAAACAACCGGAAAAAATGAATAAACGGGCGCTTTCAGGTGTTATCTCAGCAAGGGTGCAGCTCCGCGCCCTCTCCCGATGAGGAAACGACCATGAACAATTTCGTTAAACGCCTGCTGCTCCCCGTCATTGCCAGTTCTCTGTTGATTTCCGGTGCCGCGCTGGCAATGGGAGGAGATGGCAGCGGCCAGACTACGCCAACCTGCCCGAAGGGCCAGATATACGATACAAAAACCAAGACCTGCACGGTGGATAAAAGCAGCATGATCAACGACAACGATCGGGCGAACTATGCTTATGCACTGGCAAAAAGTGGTCGCTACCAAGAAGCTCTCGACGTGCTTAACACGCTGAAGGATCCCAATACCGCCGTAGCCTTGAATTACCGAGGTTATGCCACCCGCAAGCTTGGCCGCACCGACGAAGGGATCAGCTACTATTTAAAATCAGTAGCACTCGATCCGAAATACCCAAAAGTCCGCGAATACTTGGGTGAAGCCTATATGGTGAAAGGGCGCCAAGACTTGGCAAAAGAGCAACTGAAGGTGATTCAGTCACTGTGCGGTACCGGTTGTGAAGAGTACAAAGATCTGGCGGCTGCCATCGATCACCATCCAGAGTCATGATGTAACAGAGCCCGGAGGCGAACATCAGCAGAGATGCGATTCGCAACGAAATCGGTCAGTATCTTTCCCGCCTGTGGCGCTATGGCCTGGTGCTTTCCCACCGGCGGGATATTGCCGATGACTTGGTGCAAGCCACCTGCGTACGCGCCCTCGAGCGCGCCGCGCAGTTTGCTGTCGGCACGCGTATGGATCGCTGGTTATTTGCAATCCTTCACTCCATTTGGCTTAACGAGATCCGCGCTCAACATATCCGCCAGGGACAAGGTTTTGTCGACGTCGACGAACTGGCCGGTGCGGAAAACAGCGAGCAGCCTATCTGGGCCAATGAAGTGATGCAGCGGGTCAACCAACTGCCGGAGGCACAGCGCAATACGCTGTTTTTGGTGTACGTCGAAGAGCTTTCTTACCGTGAGGCCGCTGAAGTGTTAGGTGTACCCATTGGTACCATAATGAGTCGCCTGGCGGCAGCGCGACTGAGGTTGGCGAACGACAGCATGCTGCAAACCCGCTCACCGCAGGCAAAAGGAGGACAATCATGAGCTCAACCTATGCTGCGGATGAACTACTGGTCGCCTATCTGGACAATCAGTTAGACCCACAACAACGCCTGCAACTGGAGCAACGCTTGGCTGGAGAACCTGCGTTGGCTGAGCGTTTGACGTTGCTGGCGCGCAGTAACCTGCCCTTTAAGCAAGCATTCGCCCCTTTGCTTGATGAGGCCCCAGTGCAACAGTTAAGTGAGGCATGGCCACTCACCGTCGCTACCCCGCAAACGGGCATCAGCCGTCGCGGTCTCATCGCTGCGGCCGTCGGCTTCTTGGCGCTCGGGATCGCAGGCGATCGCGTCTACCTGCAGTTTAATCAGCCAGAGGACAACTGGCGTGGCTTGGTCGCCCAATATATGGCGCTGTACACGCCGGAAACGCTGGCAGGTGCCGACGAATCGGCCACGCAGATTGTCGCTCAATTACAACAAACCGGCGATCGACTGGGTATTAGCCTTCCGGCACAAAAACTGGTGTTGAAGGGTGCCGAACTGAAAAACGCCCGCGTGTTGGCCTACGACGATCGACGCATCGCGCAATTGACCTGGCTAGATACGCAATATGGCGCACTGGCACTATGCATTATCCAGCAGACGGGCCAACAACAACCGGCCGAAAGCGAACGCCGCCAAGGCATGAACGTCGTCTATTGGGCCGATGGCAACCATGCCTTTATGCTGATTGGCCATAATCCAACGGGTGAAATGACCGCGTTAGCAGCCCACTTGCAACACGCTTTATCAACCTGACCCCCTTGCGCCCTCCCGCCCACTGATGAGTAAGTTGTGAATAGCGTCACATTTCTGGCGCGCAACACGCGGTCAACCGGGCAATTAACGCGCCATATCAGAGGAAAAGGGGCCGACTCTCGGCGATTTGGCTGAACCATGTTAAAATCGGCTTTTTTACGTACCGGGAAATTTGCCATGAACTCAAACACCCAGGAAAAGCTGCTGGCGCAGGCTGAACAACTCTGTCAGCAACGCAATGTGCGACTGACACCGCAGCGGCTGGAAGTGTTACGCCTGATGGCACAACAGCCCGGTGCCATCAGCGCTTATGACCTGCTCGATTTACTGCGCGTTGCCGAACCCCAGGCCAAACCGCCAACGGTTTACCGCGCGCTGGACTTCCTGTTGGAACAAGGCTTCATTCACCGGGTCGAGTCAGCCAACAGCTACGTGCTGTGTCATCACTTCGAACAACCTATGCACACTTCCGCGCTGTTTATCTGTGATCGTTGCGGTCAGGTGACAGAGCGCACAACTGAAGGGGTTGAAGATACGCTGCAAAAACTGGCCAAAGAGTCGGGGTTTGTACTGCGTCACAGCGTAGTGGAAGCACACGGCCTGTGCGCCGCTTGCGTTGAGGTAGAAGCTTGCGACAGCAAACATGATTGCGGCGAACACGACCATAGCATTGCCATCAAGAAGAAATAGACAGGGTTAGCAGGCACCTCCTTGTGTCTGCAGGCCTGGCACCAAGGGGAAGGCGCCAGACTTTCGGCCGCATCCGCTGCGGCCCATCGCGCTACCAGCGATATTTGTTATGATCTTCCCAAGACTTCACTTCTTTCTCGGCCGCCTCTTTCTGGTAGCCGTAGCGCTCCTGGATTTTACCGACAAGCTGCTCGCGTTTCCCTTCGATGACCGTCAGGTCGTCATCGGTCAGCTTGCCCCATTTTTCTTTCACTTTCCCTTTAAACTGCTTCCAGTTACCGTCGGCTTGATCTTTGTTCATAGTATCTCCGTTAACCTGTGGTGAGTCAGTTTTAACTACTGCTGGCTGAGGATACGCCCCGTTTATATTGCCAGCCACACGATTAATTATAGATGCAGATAGCGACAAACAAATAAAAACCAGAATTAAAATCCATTTTTAAATTTAAAATAAGAAAAAAACGCCAACAAACAACTTACTACACGACTTGGCTAACCGACGAGAATATGTAACAAAATACAAACAAACACATAATTAAAATTTATGTATTTGCAAGAAAGGCTATCGTCATTGTGCTGCTGAAAACCAGCTGCCACGCAGCCTGTGACGGTGCCAAATCCACCCAAGCGCGATGCCGCGCAGCGCAAGAAAGACCGCCAGCGCCAACCACAATCCATGATTGCCCAAGACAGGCACGGTCAGCAGCGTCAAACCGTAACCCGCAGCCGCCACGGCCATGCTGTTACGCATTTCTGCACCGCGAGTCGCACCAATGAACATGCCATCCAGCAAATAGCACCACACCCCAACCAGCGGTAGCACCACCTGCCAAGGTAAATAGTCATTCGCCATCGCACGCAGTTCTGGCAACGAGGTCAACGCCGCAATGATTTGCTGCCCGGCAAAGGCATAAACCACACCAAAGGCTAGCGCCACTAAACAGGCCTGCCGGCAAGCCGCGCGCCACACCTTACGCAATTGACTGTCATCTCTGGCACCATAAGCATGACCAGAATGCGCTTCTACCGCATAGGCAAAACCATCCAGTGCATAGGCGGTAAAGGTCAGCAAATTCATCAGTACCGCGTTTACTGCCACTACGTCACCGCCAAGCCTGGCGCCGAAGATAGTCAAGGATGCAAAGCACAATTGCAGCAACAATGAACGCAACATGATATCGCGGTTCAACGCAAGCAAACGCCGCAGATTACCGCGCCAGGCATGGCGCAACATCGGAACAGAAATACCGCGTATGCGCATCACTCGCCAGGACAGCCATAAACCCAGCAGCAGCGTAGCGTACTCAGAGACGGCGGTCGCCGTCGCGGCACCTTGCACATTCCAGCCCAGCCCCATGACCAACCAGATATCCAGAACGATATTCAACACATTACCGACTATCAGCAGGATGACCGGCGCCCGCACGTATTGCACGCCAAGCAACCAACCCAAGATCACCATATTTGCCAGCGCTGCCGGTGCGCTCAGCCAACGGATCTCAAGGAACAATCGTGCTTGCTTCAGCACCGCATCGTCACCGCCAACAATCTGCAGCGCCAGATCGATCAACGGATGGCGCAGCAACACGATAACGACGCCGGCCAATACTGCCAGCAACAGCGGCTGCATAAAGGCACGTGCCAATCCCTGTGGGTTTTGTGCGCCCAGCGCCTGTGCCGTCAAACCGGTGGTACTCATGCGCAAAAACAGCAACAACATAAACAGGAAGCTGGTTGCCATCGCCCCGACCGCCACGCCCCCCAAATAAACAGGGCTGTCGAGGTGACCTATCACTGCGGTATCGACCAACCCAAGCAGTGGCACGGTGATATTGGAAAAGATCATCGGTAGCGCGAGGCGCCACAAGGCTTTATCGGTATCGCTGGTGAAGGCGGAAAGCAGGCGCATAGTGGAATGTTCCCGTGTATACCCGTCATCTTTCAAGTTGCAGCGTTGTTATCTGCACTCGCTCATCCCCAGTTACTTACCTGAGTAAGCGCCTGGGGATGAGCGAGTTGGCCGCCTAGCTGCAACTTGAAAGCTATAGGGTATATAGTGAATCAGATATGACATCGCCCCAGAACTGGGGCGACTTAAATCAGAGGACGATGTGTAGGCGTGAGGATTAAACCCAGTCGCCATTGCGGATCACACCGACCGCCAGGCCTTCAATGGTGAAATTCTGCTGGCGCAGATCAACCACAATCGGTTGGAACTCGCTGTTTTCCGGCAATAACTCAACAACATTTCCGTGTTTTTTCAGACGCTTAACTGTAACTTCGTCTTCAATACGCGCCACAACGACCTGGCCGTTACGCACGTCCTGAGTTTTATGTACCGCCAGCAGATCGCCGTCGAGAATACCGATATCACGCATCGACATACCGTTGACCCGCAGCAAGAAATCCGCACTTGGCTTGAACAAGGAAGGATCCACTTTGTAGTGCCCTTCGATATGCTGCTGCGCCAACAGTGGCTCACCGGCGGCAACACGGCCGATCAACGGTAAACCTTCTTCATCTTCCATCAGCAAACGAATGCCGCGCGATGCACCAGAGACGATCTCGATGACGCCTTTACGCGCCAATGCTTTCAGGTGTTCTTCTGCAGCATTTGGCGAGCGGAACCCCAGACGCATGGCGATTTCGGCGCGCGTTGGCGGCATGCCAGTGGACGAAATATGATCGCGAATCAGATCATAGACCTCTTGCTGTCTGGTAGTTAGTGCTTTCATTCCGCCCCCTGTTTGTTTATACAGTCTTGCTGTGAGTATATACAGGTAAGTGCGGCTTGGGAACCGAAGAATGAATAAAAATCAGGGATTAGCGACCCACGTCGCAACAGGGCCACCCCATTCAGGCAAAGTGTTGCCAGAGCACCGAGCCCCAGACAAACAACGCCAAAATAATCGCCAGTGAAACTGCTGCCGACCCCATATCCTTGGACCGGCCCGAAAGCTCATGATGTTCAGTGCCAACCCGATCGACAATCGCTTCTATCGCGCTGTTGAGCATCTCGACGATCATCACCAGCAGCACCGATCCGATCAATAAAATGCGCGCTATCGCACCCACGTCCAGCCAAATCGCCAGTATGATAGCCAGTACGGTGGCGACCAGTTCTTGGCGGAACGCCGCTTCATGCTGCCAGGCAGCGGAAAAGCCTTTATAAGAGTAGCCGGCGGCTTTAATAATACGGGTCAGGCCGGTTGCTTGGTTTGCCATGTTTTTTAGTGCCTTTCACAGAGGTAAGTCATAATTAAAGAGTCTAGGCCAGGAAATGCTTCCGGCTCTCGGTTTTCCAACACCACAGATCTGCTACCCGGTTTCTGGTATGCTTGCGACGCATTGCTAACAAGAGGCTTCACGTTGTTATGTCAGGTTGGCGTAAAATTTATTATAAGCTATTGAATTTACCACTTAAATTGTTGGTAAGAAGTAAGGTTATCCCTTCAGATCCGGTCACGGAGTTAGGGTTGGATCCCTCACGGCCGATTTTGTATGTTTTACCTTATAATTCCAAGGCGGATTTACTGACGCTGCGCACCCAGTGCCTGGCGCAGGATCTGCCCGATCCTCTCAATCCGCTGGAGATAGACGGCACCGTGCTGCCTAGCCACGTGTTTATTCACGACGGCCCGCGCGTGTTCCGCTACTACACACCGAAAGAAGAATCAGTAAAACTGTTTCACGACTATCTGGATCTGCACCGCAGTAATCCGGATCTCGATATTCAGATGCTGCCTGTTTCGGTGATGTTTGGTCGCTCCCCAGGCCGCGAAGGCCACGGCACGCCACATCTACGTCTGCTCAACGGCGTACAGAAGTTCTTCGCCGTGTTGTGGCTCGGCCGCGACAGCTTTGTGCGTTTCTCCAACACCGTCTCACTGCGTCGCATGGCGACTGAACACGGCACGGACAAAACCATCGCACAAAAACTGGCGCGCGTGGCACGAATGCACTTCTCGCGTCAGCGTCTGGCTGCCGTTGGCCCAAGTCTGCCGGCCCGTCAGGACCTGTTCAACAAACTGCTGGCGTCCAAAGCGATCGAAAAAGCGGTCGAAGACGAAGCACGCAGCAAGAAAATTTCCCATGAGAAAGCCCAGCAGAACGCCATTGCACTGATGGAAGAGATCGCCGCCGACTTCTCATATGAAACGGTGCGCCTTTCTGACCGCGTGTTGAGCTGGACCTGGAACCGGCTGTATCAAGGCATCAACGTCACCAACGCTGAACGCGTGCGCCAGTTAGCGCAAGATGGTCATGAGATCGTCTATGTGCCCTGCCACCGCAGCCATATGGACTACCTGTTGCTTTCTTATGTGCTGTACCATCAAGGCTTGGTGCCGCCGCACATTGCCGCCGGTATTAACCTTAACTTCTGGCCGGCTGGCCCCATCTTCCGCCGCCTGGGCGCCTTCTTTATCCGCCGGACGTTCAAAGGCAACAAGCTGTATTCGACGGTGTTCCGCGAATACCTCGGCGAACTCTTTAGCCGCGGTTACTCCGTGGAGTATTTTGTCGAAGGTGGCCGTTCTCGTACCGGACGCCTGCTGGAACCGAAGACCGGCACCCTGTCGATGACCATTCAGGCGATGCTGCGTGGCGGTTCTCGCCCGATCACACTGGTACCGATCTACATCGGCTACGAGCACGTGATGGAGGTGGGCACCTACGCTAAAGAGTTGCGTGGCGCGACCAAAGAAAAGGAGAGCCTGCTGCAGATGCTGCGTGGTCTGCGCAAGCTGCGTAATCTCGGCCAGGGTTATGTCAACTTCGGTGATCCACTGCCGTTGACCACTTACCTGAACCAGAATGTGCCCCAGTGGCGCGACGCGATTGATCCGATCGAATCCCAGCGCCCAAGCTGGTTAACGCCGACGGTCAACGATCTGGCTGCCAAGATCATGGTGCGTATCAACAATGCCGCCGCGGCTAACGCCATGAACCTGTGTTCTACGGCGCTACTGGCTTCACGCCAGCGCTCGCTGACCCGCGAACAGCTGTTAGAACAGCTGGAATGCTATCTGCAACTGATGCGCAATGTGCCTTATGCCAGCGATGTCACCGTACCGACCCAGACGCCGGATGAGCTGCTGGATCACGCGCTGAACATGAATAAGTTTGAGGTCGAGAAGGATAATATCGGCGATATCATCATTCTGCCGCGCGAGCAGGCAGTGCTGATGACCTATTACCGCAATAATATCCATCATCTGCTGGTATTGCCTTCACTGATCGCCACCATCGTGATGCATCACCGCCGGGTTTCTCGCACCGAACTGCTGCGCCAGATCGGGTTGATTTACCCCATGCTGAAGGCGGAGTTGTTCTTGCACAACGACAAAGAACAACTGGCGGAAGTGCTGCGCCCGCTCATCGACGAAATGATCCGTCAGCAACTGATCTGCGATAAGGGTGACGCTCTGGTACTGAATCCAGCACGCATCCGGCCATTGCAATTGCTGGCAGCCGGTATCCGTGAAACGCTGCAACGCTATGCCATCACCATGTCTATCCTCAGTGCGAATCCAAGCATTAATCGCGGAGCACTGGAGAAAGAGAGTCGGATTATGGCCCAGCGTTTGTCAGTGCTGCACGGCATCAACGCACCGGAGTTCTTCGACAAAGCGGTATTCTCAACCCTGGTCGCAACGCTGCGCGAAGAAGGCTATATCAACGATATTGGCGATGCCGTACGTGAGCACACCATGGAGGTGTATAGCATGCTGAGCGATTTGATCACCCCAGAAATCAAATTGACCATTGAGAGTGTCAGCATGCCAGCGGAAACCAACGCACCGTCGGTTGCGCTCGAAGAAGCAGAAGAAAAAGACGAGTAATCCGTTGATACGGAAACGAAAAAGGCACCCAAGGGTGCCTTTTTTATTACCAGTAGCCCGTTAAGCCTGCCAATAACTCAGCGCGATACCGATAAACAGTACCAGCCCGACGTAGTTATTATCCAGGAACGCCTTGAAGCAGGCCTCGCGTTCGCGACCGGCAATCTGCTTTTGCTGATGGATAAATAGGGCACCCGCCAGCAACAGCGACCAATAAAACGCACCGCTCAACTGCGCCAGGTACCCCACCCACACCAGCAGTAGCAAGGTGGCAAACTGCAGCAATCCGATGATCAGCTTGTCGTAACGACCAAACAAAATGGCGGTGGATTTCACGCCAATCTTCAGGTCATCGTCACGATCGACCATGGCATACATTGTATCGTAAGCCACCGTCCAGCAAATATTGGCCAACAGCAATAGCCAACAGCTCAGCGGCAATGATTCGCTCACCGCAGCATAGGCCATTGGGATGCCCCAGCCAAAGGCGACACCCAACACAAACTGCGGCAGATGCGTGACCCGTTTCATAAACGGATAGGCCCATGCCAGCGCGAGCGCCGCCAGCGAAAGCCAGATGCTCATCGCATTCAACGTCAGCACCAGCCCAAAGGAGATCAGCACCAGCACCACAAACAGCACTTTGGCCTCTTTCTCGCTTACCCTGCCACTCGGCATCGGTCGCCCGGCGGTACGCTTCACGTGGCCATCGACTGCCCGATCGGCGTAGTCGTTCACCACGCAACCGGCGGCACGCATCAGGAATACCCCAACCACAAACACCAACAGGATAGACAGCGATGGCACACCCTGCCCCGCCAGCCATAGTGCCCACAGCGTCGGCCACAGCAACAACAAAGTGCCAATCGGTTTATCGATGCGCATCAGATGGCTATAAGCCCGCCACTTGCTTTGAATCACGCTTCCCTCCAAGGTATTGTCTCTCCTCATCATTCTGGGTCCGTACTCTCTGCCGTATACAGTGGCGAAGCAGGCAAAAACAATTCGGTCAGCAACAGCGGTTTGCCCGCCAGCCGCAGGCGGGAACGACGCGCCCACAGGTTCTCTTGCCGGCCAATGTGAATATAATCGCGAGTCAGCTCATTGCTGCTGAACAGATAACGCCCCAGTGGCAGCGTGCCCAAATCCACCAGCGCCAAATCCGGGCCAGTAAGCGTTTCCTGCGGGATCACCGTTCGCCCCAACAACCAAGGTTGGTTGTCGCCCAGTAACACGATTTCACGTAGCCAGTAGCGCGGGCTGTCCGGCAAGTGTTCGGCCTCGTCACCCAACTGATCGCGGGTGACAAAACATTCGCGCTGCGGTTCAACGTGCACACGCCCACAGTGACGCTCAAAACGGCGAGTCATGGACCCTAACTCCATCAACCAGTCGCTAACGGCAGCGGGCACGGGAGGATGTTGCGCAGATAACCACGTTAGCGACGGCAGGATGGAATCCCTATTGCCAGACATTGTTCTACTCCATGCCTGACGCCACGCGTGACGGCGGCGACAGGCCATACAAACTGTTAACAGATGCCCATTGTAACGCAGAAATTCAAAAGCGGCAGGCTGATTCGTGATGTAACACACCGCAAAATCACCACCGAAAAAGCACCGCAATGTCATCTTTCTGCCATCTGTTTTCTTTACCTTCGTTCACCGGAGCGATGGGTATTCTGTGATCGTCAGCAAACTTTCACCTCTGCAGCATTGTTTTATCTACGCGCGTAGATACCCTTGCATCGCAGCGTTGAATCGCCATCAGTCCAACACTTTGTCAGCAAACCTTCTTGCCGACACCAGGGAAACCATCTTTACCGCGATCACGCGATCAAGGCGTGGCGCAGACTAAAAGAGGATATCAATGCCATGAGCGAAACAACGCTTGCAACCCCACAGGCCGCCAGTGAGACGCTGGCGGCCGACGAACGTTTGGCCACCAAAGAGGGGCGCGGTCAATTCTGGCGCGCCACGTTCTCTTGTTGGCTCGGCACCGCCATGGAGTATGTCGATTTTGCCCTGTATGGTCTGGCGGCCGGCATGGTGTTCGGCGACGTGTTCTTCCCCGAAGCCACCCCAATGGTCGCATTATTGGCAAGCTTCGCTACCTATTCCGTCGGGTTTATCGCCCGGCCTATCGGCGCGTTAGTGTTCGGCTGGATTGGCGATCGCAAAGGCCGTCGAGTGGTGTTGCTCACCACGGTCGCGCTGATGGGTGTTTCCACCACGCTGATTGGGCTGATCCCCTCCTACGCACAAATTGGCGTCTGGGCACCCACTTGTCTGGTGATCCTGCGTTTTGCTCAGGGCTTCGGTGCGGGGGCCGAGCTTTCCGGTGGCGCGGTGATGCTGGCAGAATACGCACCGGCCAAGCGCCGTGGTCTGGTCGCTTCAATCATTGCCGTCGGCTCCAATAGCGGCACGTTACTGGCCTCACTGGTGTGGCTGTTGGTGTTGCAACTGGACAAAGCGGATCTGATCGCCTGGGGCTGGCGCATTCCGTTCCTCGCCAGCATCTTGATTGCCGGGGGGGCGTTGTACCTGCGCCGTCACGTGCGTGAAACCCCCGTATTTGAACGCGAGCTGCAGCAAAATCGTCAGCGGATGCTGGATAACACCCCTGTCGCACCGGATAACCGCAGCTACCTGCAACGTACCAAAGCCTTCTGGATCATGCTCGGCCTGCGTATTGGCGAAAACGGCCCATCCTATATGTGCCAGGGGTTTATCGTGGGTTACGTCGCCAAGGTGCTGATGGTGGATAAATCAGTGCCGGCGCTGGCGGTAATGATTGCTTCACTGTGCGGTTTTCTGGTTATCCCGCTTGCCGGTTGGCTGTCTGACCGTTTCGGTCGCCGCGTCACCTACCGTTGGTTCTGCCTGTTGCTGGTGCTCTATGCTTTCCCGGCATTTTGGTTGCTCGACAGCCGCGAACCGGCGATAGTGATTTCAGTGATTGTGGTCGGTATGTGTATTGCGTCACTCGGTATTTTTGGCGTGCAGGCCGCCTACGGCGTGGAACTGTTCGGTGTCAAAAACCGCTATTCAAAAATGGCATTCGCCAAGGAACTGGGTTCGATCCTGTCCGGTGGCACCGCACCGCTGATTGCTACTGCGCTGCTGGCGGGTTTCGGTCACTGGTGGCCTGTTGCCTGCTATTTTGTTGTAATGGCAGGCATTGGCTTAATCACCACCTTCTTTGCACCGGAAACCCGCGGCCGCGATCTTAACCTGCCGCAGGACGCAGTGTAATCAGGGCGCACAGGAACCCAACTTGGATAATCAATCCGCGCGGCGTATCACCCGCGCCGACGTCGCCCGCGTTGCGGGCACCTCGGTCGCGGTCGTCAGTTACGTGATCAACAACGGTCCGCGTCCGGTAGCGGAAGCCACCCGTTTGCGGGTACTGGCGGCCATCGAACAAACCGGTTACCGGCCGAACGACATTGCCCGCGCGCTGGCTTCGGGTAATACCCTGACCTACGGTTTAGTGGTGCCTGACATCTCCAACCCGTTTTTCGCCACGCTGGCACGGGCGCTGCAACGCGAGGCATTCAGCCACGGACGCGTGCTGCTGTTGGGTGACGCAGGCGACGACCGGCAGCGCGAACAGGATCTGATTAATCATCTGCTGCGCCGTCAGGTTGATGGGTTGCTCTACACCAGTGTCGATCGCCACCCATGGTTTGATCTGATCCGTGCCTCCGGCACGCCTTGCGTGATGATTGACACTATCGACAGCCATGCAGGCATTTGCGCCATACGCGTCGATGAGCGCGATGCCGCCTGCCAGGCGACACGACATCTGTTACAACACGGCTACCGGGAAATTGGCATTTTCATTGGCCCATTGAGCATGCTTAACGCCCAGGATCGCCTAAACGGCTGGCGTGATGCCTTGGCCGAGGCGGGCATTACCCCGCGTGAGGAATGGATTTTTGAAACCCCCTACACGCGTCAGGGCGGCTATCAGGCCTGCCAGAAAATGCTGCAAGCCCCCCGACCACGGGCCATCTTCACCTCCAACGAACAGCAAGCGCTCGGCTGCCTGTCGGCGCTGGCGGAACATCAGCTGCGCGTGCCGGACGATCTGGCTATCATCTGCTTTAACGGCACCCAGCAATCCGAATTCAGCATTCCGCCCCTCAGCGCGGTCGAACAGCCAATCGATGCCATGGCGAAACGGGCAATCGCCATGCTGGCTGCCGGGGCCGCACAACCGGAGCTGCATGAATTCGCCTTCCAGCTGCATATCCGCCGATCGTGCGGCTGCTAGTTTATTGATTTAGGTAACTGCTATGCGTTTGATTATTGATTGCGATCCCGGCAACGGCATCCCCGGTGCCAACGTGGATGACGGACTGGCTCTGGCATTGGCGCTGGCGGCCAGGCCGCGGCTCTCGCTGGAGTTGATCAGCATTGTGGCGGGCAACACGCCACGCAACGTCGGCTTCGCGGTGGCACACCATCTGTTGCAACAAACCGGCTATCAGGTCCCCGTCGTAGCTGGCGCCGCCTGTGCCTTGAGTGAACCGCCAGAACCCTGGCGTGCTCATCTGGATCGTGCGATTACCGATCCAGATTTAGCCCGTCTGTGGCGAGAAACGCCTTATCCGCGCGCCACAACGACAACCACACCGAATGCCGCCGTCGCCATCGGCGAGCTTATCTGCAATAACCCCGGTGAAATCACCCTGGCAGCGATCGGCCCGCTCACCAATGTCGCGCATGCTTTGCAGCTGTATCCTCAAATGGCCCAGGCCGTGAAGGAAATCGTGATTATGGGCGGGGTTTTCAATGTGGAAGGCTATATCAAGGACACCAATTTTGGATTGGATCCTGAAGCCGCCCGACAGGTACTGACGAGCGGTGCCAACATCACACTGGCCCCCTTAGACGTCACGACACAGACGATGTTGACTCAGGCAGACCTGGCACGCATGACTCAACCAGATACGCCACTGTGTCGCTATCTGCGGACGACGACCCAGCCCTGGATCGACTATTCCCGCCATACGCGCCATCTACCGGGCTGCTGGATTCATGATGCGCTGGTGATTGCCTGGCTGTTGGAGCCGGCACTGGTGACGACGGAAGAATATTTTGTGGATGTCGCGCTGGAAGGCGCCAGGACACGTGGCAGTTCGCGACGTTGGCGGCCAGACAGTTTGCGCCTGACCGTCGGCATGCCGCAGCCCACGGGCAAACCCGTACGGGTGATGCAACAGGTCGATAATTCCCGTCTGCTGGCGCTGATCGACCAAACGCTGGCCCGCGAATGAAAAAAGGTGCGCCGAGGCGCACCAATCATTGAGCCAGCATCGGCAGCGTCGGGTACTACCCCTTGCCTTTCACGCTGCTAATAAACGTTTTACGTGCTGTGGTGGAACCCAGTTTTTCCGCCTCATTCATCAGCTTCAGCGCTTTATCAATGTCTCCCGCCTTCACGGCCTGTTTGATGCCATTGTTAAAGTAGGTTTCTGTGTCATTCAACATCGGTTCCGCCGGCTTGGTTGGCGCCGGAGCCGGTGCTGCGGCAACTGCAGCAGTAGATCCCACCACCACTGGCGTCGCCGTCGGTGCCGGTTGCAGCATGCCGATCATAATATTGCCGCTGCCCTGTTCTGCGGTGACCTTCAGTTTGATGGTGCCGCCGGTGCTGTGGCTGGCAATAGGATCGGGAATATCCGGCACTGCATTACCCACACCTTGCGCATAGGCTTTCGCCGGGTTGGTCAGTTGCGTGGTTTTTGCCAGATCCTGACGGGTGGTGTACACCAGCAGGTAGATTTGTTTCTGCCCCAGCGCCGGGGTCAGTTTCAGCGTGCCTTCGAGGCGATCCGACGACATCGCGCCGGGCGGCTGATAAGGGAAGTAGCTGCTCGGGTAATACGCCGCCGGGCGCAGGTGCTCATCGAGTACCAGTACGCTTGGTGCATAAATTGCGTTGTTCTTGCTGATGCTGCTCAGCGTAACTTCCAGCGAGCCACGATCGGCTGGCAGCGTATAGGCGGCGATGGCGCCCTGAATATCGCCCTGATTGATTTGCGGGCTGACATTATCCAGTTTCACATCCTGGCTAACCGGTGGTACCAGCGGTTGCCAAGGCAGGCTTTGCAACGTACTGGTGCTAATGGCTGGTGCGACGGAGACATTGGCCGGCGTATCGGCATTGGCCGCCAATGGCGCACCAAGGGTAAGCGCCAGTGACAAGCAGAGTGACAGCAGATTCTTTTTCATTGTTATACCCCATTGTATCCGACGTGCCTCAGGCAAGAGAGTCAGTGTCGGCGAATACAGGTTGGGGAGAGCACGTGGCTCTCCCCGTTATCACATTACCACCAGATTTCCATCTGAGCGCCGAAGGTGACTTCATCGTCATTACCACGGCTGAAAGTGTGCATGCTGGTGTCGTTATAAGCGGTGCCTGAGGTGTAACCGGCGCCGGAGTCGCTGTTAGCGTAGCCCCATTTCTCATCCCACTTGGCGTAGGTAGCAAATACGCGGATAGCCGGACGTGACCAGATGCTGTTGCCTGCCTGCCACTGTTGCGCCAGGGTGACTTTGTATTGGCCGTTGCGATCGCCGGTACGCTGGGATTTGACGTTGTCGTAACCCGCTTCCAACAAGGTGCTCATGATAGGCGTCCACTTGTACATTGGACGCACGCCCACGGTGTACCACGTGGTGCCGTTGTTATTGTCGCGATCGATATCCTGGAACATAGCGACATACATCATTGCCCATTTATCGTTGAAGTCGATAGCACCGTGATCCAGCACGCGGATCATCTTGCCATTGTTGTCGATAGTGGCGCCTTGGCTACGGCCATTGTTCTGTGAGGTCATTGAATCGGTGGCATATTGCAGCACAAACTTGTTATAGCCACTCAGAATGCTTTGGGTATGTTCAGCGGTGAACATCCAACCGTCTTTGCTGGCGCCGTCCGCCAGACGGAAGTTGTCCTGCGCATTGGCGCGGCCATAATCCACACCCAACTCCAGGGTGCCGCCTGGGTTCAGCTCCAGGCCAGCCAAACGCACGTCAAAGGTGTCGTTGACCGTTGGGCGCTGCTTCCATTCATTATCCAGATAGCCGTAAGAACCACCGGATTCAGAGTTACGGGTAACGGCCGCAGACAGCTTACCGAAGCCCAGATCGATATTTTCCAGACCGGCACCTGGGCCAGAGATATCCCAGTAGTAGAAGTCAATCATGTGAACATCATGACGCTGATAGAAGCGCTTACCGGCCCACATGGTGGAGCCCGGCAGCCAGTCAATCAGGTTTTTACCCTGCACATTCACTTCACGGAAGCCGGGTGTAACGTCTTCCCAGTCAGACCGTTGTGAAACGGAATAGGCCAGATTAGTATCGAAATAGAAGCTTTTATCGCCTTCTTTCCACACTTCCTGACCCAGCTTCAATTCGGCGTAGGTTTCACATTCGTTACCGAGACGGTATTTACTGTCGGCACCGGTGGCTTTGAAGCATTGCTGCTCACCACCGCTACCGGTCCAGCCGATACCAGAACGAGCGTAACCTTTAAAATCGACGGCCATCGCCTGGGTTGTGAGAACACCAGCGGCGATTGCCAGTGCCAGAGGAAGCTTGCGCAAGGTAGTCATCATTATTCTCCTGTTATACAGACTGTGATGCTTTAAACGCCCGGCTCCTGGTGCAGCCGTTTACATGCCGTACCGTCTTCACGGAACAGATGGCAGCGGTGAGGCGGCAGGCCTATAGCGAATGTTGCACCTTCTTCTACCAGCACCACGTCGTTCTGGCGGTAAACCAGGTTTTGACGAATTGCCGGGATTTGGATGTGGATTTGCGTCTCGTTACCGAGTTGCTCCACCACCTGTACGTCGCCCGTCAGGCGAACTTCAGAGGCATCGCCAGGCAACAGATGCTCTGGACGAATACCTAATGACATGTTCGAACCGGCCTGAACCTCCGTACCTTCTACGGGTAACCACACCAGTTGGCGGTTAGGCAGTTCGACCTGGACTTGTTGCGGTTCCACAGCGGTCACTTTGACCGGCAGGAAATTCATTTTCGGCGATCCAATGAAGCCGGCGACAAAGCGGTTTGCCGGGTAGTGATACAGCTCCAGCGGCTTGCCGACCTGGGCGACACGTCCGGCGTCCAGTACCACGATCTTGTCGGCCAGCGTCATCGCTTCGACCTGATCGTGCGTGACGTAAATCATGGTGCGCTGCAGGCGCTTGTGGAGACGGGAAATCTCAATGCGCATTTGCACTCGCAGTGCGGCGTCGAGGTTCGACAGCGGTTCGTCGAGCAGGAACACATCCGGTTCCGCCACTAACGTACGGCCAATCGCCACCCGCTGACGTTGCCCACCGGACAACGCTTTAGGCCGTCGATCGAGCAAATGGGCCAATTGCAGCACTTCTGAAACCTGATTAACCCGCTGGTTGATTTCCGCTTTCTTGGCACCCGCCAGTTTTAGACCAAACGACATGTTGTCGGCCACGGACAGGTGTGGATACAGCGCGTAGGACTGGAAGACCATACCGATACCGCGCTCAGACGGCGGCACCTCATTCATGCGTTTATCGCCGATCATCAGGTCACCGGAGGTGATGTCCTCCAGCCCCGCGATCATGCGCAGCAGCGTCGATTTGCCGCAGCCCGATGGCCCGACAAACACCACAAATTCGCCGTCATTGATGGTCAGATTGACGTCTTTGGAAATCACGGCCTCGCCGAAGGCCTTATAAACGCTGCGCAATGTGACACTAGCCATGCGTTACTCCCCTGCTTTCGCAGCTAACATTTCGTGTGAAAATGGCGGACGCAAAACCCGCCAAAACCCATTGATGACCCTCTTGCTGCGCACCGTGCTGCCATGCCAGTGGCAAGGTCGCCTCAGACGGTGCGGCCGCCTGAGTATAAGGCTGCAGGTTAATCAGCGCTTCAAGGCATTGATCCTGATGGGTAATAAGTAAACGCACTACGCCATTACGTTGGCTTACGATGCTCAGTTCACCCTGTTGGATAACCGGCAACCGGCGCAATGCCAGCAGGGACTGGCAGTAACGTAAGGTGGATTGGTTGTCATACTGTTGGCGGCTGATGGCCAGCGCGCGGTGTTCGATCGCCACCTGTTGGTACCAGTGGATTTCGCCAGAGGTCACCTGTTCGGGCGCTTCATGCCATGGCATCGGCGTTTGCGCACCCAGAGGATCCTGCAGCCCGGCCGCGTGCGGCAGTCCCAACTCTTCGCCTTGATACAGGCAAATAGGGGCGGGCAACATCGCCAGCAGCGTCAAAAAAGCATCGGCGGAGCGCAAGTTGCCCTGCCCCCAGTGACTGACCACGCGAGGTTGGTCAGCGTCACCGGTACTCCACAGGCTATCTGCCAAGGTGACGCGGCGAGCATTCAATACCTCAACCAGCTTTTCCACGCTGAAAGGCACGACCTCTAACGCCAATGGGCTAAGGAGATACTGCTGATGCGCAGCAGCGGCACGACGAATATGGTTTGGCCCGTCGCAATACCACAGCGTCAGCCCTTGGGTTGCGACAGCGGCTGCATCTTGTGTCGCCAACGCTTGCGGCAGTACCAAACCGTCAATTGACAACGTGCTCAAGTACGGCAACGCCGCAATCATGCCGTGAGCGTCGCCCACACCGTCCCCGTTTCCATCACGGAAACTGACCGGATGGATCCGGTACAGGGTTGGCTGAGTGGCGGTAGGCATTGGCGACATAAATCCGGTTCCCTGCTGCACGTGGCGATAAAAATCAATGTGGCCGATAGTGCGGTAAACCCCACAAAGGGTAATCATCCGTAACAGAATTTTTCATGGGGGAGGAGATGGGAGGATGAGAGAACGACCGCAACGATGAGAAGTTCAACGCTTGAGACAAATCTGTGATCTACCTGGCAAAAATCGTCCCCCTATTTTGTGTCTGACACCACAGAATAAGGAGCAACGTTAACTGGATCACACTATGCAAGCGTGGGGCGTAGAGGGGGGGAGGATGAGAATGTGCCGCTTTGTGACCCACTATTACCGCGAAACCTCTCTCCTTGATTTACGTGCCCACAAAAAAGAAGGATTGGATTATGACTCGCAGCTTTACCACCGCCCGTACGATGGTACTTTCGGCTCTGACCACGTTGGTGCTCTCTTCTTCCGCCTTCGCCAAGATCGAGGAAGGGAAACTGGTTATCTGGATCAACGGCGATAAAGGCTATAACGGCCTGGCCGAAGTCGGCAAAAAGTTTGAGAAAGACACCGGTATCAAAGTCACCATCGAACATCCGGACAAGCTGGAAGAGAAATACCCGCAGGTTGCGGCGACCGGCGACGGCCCGGACATCATCTTCTGGGCTCATGACCGTTTTGGTGGTTACGCGCAGTCTGGCCTGCTGGCCGAGATCCACCCGTCCAAAGCTTTCCAGGACAAATTGTTCCCGTTCACCTGGGATGCAGTGCGTTATGACGGCAAGCTAATCGGTTACCCGATCGCCGTTGAAGCCTTGTCACTGATTTACAACAAAGACCTGATCAAGCAAGCCCCTAAAACCTGGGAAGAAATTCCGGCACTGGACAAAGAACTCCGTGCCAAAGGTAAAAGCGCCATCATGTGGAACCTGCAAGAACCCTACTTCACCTGGCCAATTATTGCCGCCGACGGCGGTTATGCCTTCAAATATGAGAATGGCAAGTACAACATCAAGGACGTAGGCGTCGCCAATGCCGGTTCTCAGGCTGGCCTGCAGTTCATCGTCGATTTGGTGAAAAACAAACACATCAACGCCGATACCGACTACTCGATTGCTGAAGCCGCATTCAATAAAGGCCAGACCGCCATGACCATCAATGGCCCTTGGGCATGGTCAAACATCGAGCAAAGCAAAATCAACTACGGCGTAACCCTGCTGCCGACCTTTAAAGGCAAACCATCCAAACCTTTCGTCGGCGTACTGACTGCCGGGATCAACGCCGCTAGCCCGAACAAAGAGCTGGCCACCGAATTCCTGGAGAACTACCTGCTGACCAACGAAGGCCTGGCTGACGTCAACAAGGACAAGCCGTTGGGCGCAGTGGCGCTGAAGTCTTACCAGGAACAACTGGCGAAAGATCCTAAGATTGCCGCCACCATGGAGAACTCCCAAAACGGCGAGATCATGCCTAACATCCCGCAGATGAGCGCCTTCTGGTATGCCGAACGCAGTGCGGTGATCAACGCCGTCAGCGGTCGCCAGACGGTGAAAGCCGCGTTGGATGACGTACAGACCCGTATCACCAAGTAACACACAACGTTGTGCGGGATTAACATCCCCGAAGTAATTGGAGTGACACCGCGACGGCAAGTACGCACATCCCGGCAGCACAGAGAGTTATCTGACCGGGGTGAGCGGACGCCGCCAACACAGGTGCCGCTTCAAGTATGAGGGGGGAAGTGTCCCGCTGTTGCTTCACAGAAAGGAACGCCCTATGCAATTAGCTCACGCCGGGTCGCCTGCGCGCAAAAAGTCGAAGTGGTGGCAGAGTGACATCCTGAAATGGCTGGTCATCGGCCTGTTCAGTCTGGTGACCTGCTATCTGATTGTGTTGATGTATGCACAGGGTGAATACCTGTTTGCCATTCTGACGCTCATATTAGTCAGCGCCGGGCTGTATGTTTTTGCCAATCGCCGCGCTTACGCCTGGCGCTATGTCTATCCTGGTATCGCCGGAATGGGGCTGTTTGTCCTGTTTCCGCTAATTTGTACCATCGCCATCGCCTTCACCAACTACAGCAGTACCAACCAGCTCACCTTTGAACGAGCTCAGTCGGTACTGATGCAGCGCCAGTTCCAAACCGGCAAAACCTTTACCTTCGGGCTTTATCCGGTGGAAAATCAACGTTGGCGCCTGCAGTTAACCCACCCGGACAGCGACCAACGGCTTATTTCCGATCCCTTCAGCTTTGATACCAATGCACCGCAAACGCTGAAACTGACGGAGGAAAGTGCAGAACCGGCGGGCGAACGCGCCACGCTGCGGGTGATCACGCAAAACCGCCAAGCGTTAAGCCAACTGGTCGCGTTACTGCCGGACGGCGGCGAATTGCGCATGAGTTCCCTGCGCCAATTTTCCGGCACCTCCCCGCTTTATGCACTGGATAAGGGCAGCAATACGCTGACCGACCAACAAACCCATATTCAATACCGACCGAACCCGGACATTGGCTTCTATCAAGCCATAAATGCTGACGGAAACTGGGCCAAGGAGACGCTCAGCCCAGGGTACACCGTCACCATCGGCTGGAAAAACTTCCTGCGCGTCCTACAGGACGAAGGCATCAAGAAACCCTTCGTGTCGATCTTTATCTGGACCATCGTGTTCTCGGTGATGACCGTAATCCTCACTGTTGCTGTAGGCATGGTTTTGGCCTGTGTGGTGCAGTGGGAGGCGCTGAAAGGCAAAGCGGTGTATCGCGTGATGCTGATACTGCCCTACGCGGTGCCGTCGTTTATTTCGATACTGATTTTCAAGGGGTTGTTTAACCAAAGCTTTGGTGAGATCAACATGATGCTCAGCCATCTGTTTGGTATTAAACCGGCCTGGTTCAGTGACCCCATCACGGCCAAAAGCATGATTTTGATCGTCAATACCTGGTTGGGCTATCCCTACATGATGATCCTGTGTATGGGGCTGCTGAAGGCGATTCCAGACGATTTGTACGAGGCTTCGGCAATGGACGGCGCGACCCCGATGCAGAACTTTTTCCGTATCACGTTGCCTCTGCTGATCAAACCGCTGACCCCACTGATGATCGCCAGCTTTGCCTTCAACTTTAATAACTTTGTCTTGATTCAACTGTTGACCAACGGCGGGCCTGACATGATTGGTACCACCACACCGGCCGGCTATACCGACCTGTTGGTCAGCTATACCTACCGTATCGCCTTCGAAGGCGGCGGCGGGCAGGACTTCGGGCTGGCAGCCGCCATTGCCACACTGATCTTCCTGCTGGTGGGCGCCCTGGCGATCCTGAATCTTAAAGCCAGCAAGATGAACTTCGACTAGGGAGAAAAATAATGGCCATGGTCCAACCCAAATCCCAGCGCTTGCGCCTGTGGATGACCCATACTCTGATGCTGTGTTTTATCGCCCTGATCATGTTCCCGCTACTGATGGTGGTCACTATCTCGCTGCGCTCCGGCAACTTCGCCACCGGCAGCCTGATACCGGAACAGATTTCATGGGACCACTGGCGGTTGGCGCTCGGCATGAGCGTGACCCACGCCGACGGCAGCGTCACCCCGCCACCGTTCCCGGTCCTGCTGTGGTTGTGGAATTCGATCAAGATCGCAGTGATCACCGCCATCGGCATCGTCACGCTGTCCACTACCTGCGCCTACGCGTTTGCCCGCATGCGTTTTCGCGGCAAGAGTACACTGCTGAAAAGCATGCTGATTTTCCAGATGTTCCCGGCGGTACTGTCATTGGTGGCGTTGTATGCCCTGTTCGATCGTCTGGGCCAATACATCCCGTTTATCGGTCTGAACACCCACGGTGGGGTGATCTTCGCCTATATGGGCGGCATTGCGCTGCACGTCTGGACCATCAAGGGCTATTTCGAAACTATCGACAACTCGCTGGAAGAAGCGGCGGCACTGGACGGTGCCAGTCCGTGGCAGGCCTTCCGCCTGGTGCTGTTACCGCTGTCGGTACCGATTCTGGCGGTGGTGTTTATTCTGTCGTTTATCGCTGCGATCACCGAAGTACCGGTCGCCTCTCTGCTGCTGCGTGACGTCAACAGCTACACGCTGGCGGTGGGCATGCAGCAATATCTCAACCCGCAAAACTATTTGTGGGGCGACTTTGCCGCTGCGGCGGTACTGTCGGCCATCCCGATTACCGCCGTATTCCTGCTGGCACAGCGCTGGTTGGTGGGAGGCCTGACGGCCGGTGGGGTGAAAGGTTAAGTTTGTGCCGCTGCAATACGTTTGATGTACTTCAGTTTTTTCCGATCAATACCTGTGTCTTCGGCGGCCCCAACGGGCCGCCATTTTTATGGAACCGCCAAAATAATGGGCGTTGCAACAAGGCAGCAAGCGGATAAATCCCCAGGAGATTACTCTGATAGGTGACGGGGGTACACACCGGTAGCTAACGCTGCTGCTGCTGCTGCTGCTGCTTCAAGTATGAAGGATATTTATTCGCGCTTTAAGCGGTCGGTATTGGCCAGATACAGCGTCACCACCAGCAACAATATCGCGGCGGAATAAATTAACGTATCTATTGGGTTTTCATGATCCACAATGATCAGCCGGATGATGGCAGTGATGCCGATATAAATAAAGTAGCGTAACGGGAAGTGATAGCCCGACTCAAAATACTTCACAATCAAGGCGATAAATTCAAAGTAAAGGAAGTAAATCACAATCCCTTCAATCAGCAGATAGGACGTCGATTCCTCGTTGTTTACAAACAAAACCTTCGCCAAATGAATGGTTTCTTTCACCAGAAAGACGATCAGGATCGCCGCCAGCAGCAGCAGCCCAACGTTCAGCACCCGTTGCAGCCCTTTGGCCACCATTACGGAGCGGGAGGTTTTTGCCATAATTGTTCCCCATAAATACCATTAAAATTATCCGCGGATCCTAACATAGGCATTATCTTAAAAATTAATATCTCTTCAGAATCATAAAAAAATAAATATTATTCAATTAGTTAAAAGAAAATGTTTCATAGGGATATATTTGTAGCAAATTGAAATGTCCACTATCATGGGTCATAGAACTTTACATAAAACAAACAACTTGAATTAACAAGGGAATATTTATGCGCGCTAAACTTAATGGACTGGTCGCGGCGGGCCTGTTTACCTGTGCATTGACCGGTCACGCCGCCGGCTTGGTCACTCCTGATAACGATCTGCGTAACGACCTGGCCTGGTTGTCCGACCGCGGTGTCATTAACGTTAGCTTGTCCACTTGGCCGCTGAGCCAGGAAGAGATCAGCTCGGTTATCTCGCAAGCCAAACCGGTTACTAATACCGAGAAAAATGTCATCGACCGTGTTCAACGCCGGGTTGATGCCCTCAAGGCCAATATTCGTGTCAGTGGTTACGCCTCGACCGACAAACCCGGCACGCCACAGGGCTTTGGTCAAAACGAATATGCCGATGACCGCCTGACTATTGGCGCGGGTGCCAACGGTGAGTTCTGGGACGTACGCGTTCAAGGCTCTGTCGAAGGCGACCAACGCGTCAGTGACGGTTCCAAATTCAACCTGAACGGCTCCTATGGCGCAGTGAAAATCTGGAACCAGTGGTTGTCCTTCGGTGAAGTGTCCCAGTGGTGGGGCCCAGGTTATGACGGCAGCTTGATCCGCTCAGATGCAGCCCGTCCCGTCGCCGGTTTCATGCTGCAACGCGCCGACCAATCGCCGTTTGAAACCCCTTGGCTGTCCTGGATTGGCCGTTGGCAGTACCAACTGACAGCAGGTCAGTTGTCGCAATACACTGCCGTACCTGATGCCAAATTGATTGGTGGTCGCTTTACCATGATGCCGACCAACTTCCTTGAGTTGGGCGCTTCGCGCATCATGATGTGGGGAGGTGAAGGTCGTCCGCAATCCTGGAGATCCTTCTGGGATGGGGTCACCGGAAACGACAACAGCGGCGATCCGAAAAATGATCCAAGTAATCAACTTGGTGGCTTCGACTTCAAGCTAAAACTGCAACCACTCATTGGTCTGCCAATCAGCCTTTACGGCCAGGTTACTGGTGAAGATGAAGCAGGTATGCTGCCGTCTCACAATGCTTACTTGTTAGGGTTAGAGGGGCATCCGGAATGGGGCTCAACTACTATCAATTGGTCTATTGAAGGCGCTGATACCCGATCAGAATTCAGTACTAAGGACGTAATTTATCAGCATTATGTATACCGGGGAGGTTATTACCAACAAGGTTACCCATTAGGCCATGCCATGGGTGGCGACGGTCAGATGCTATCAGGTCGCGTAGAGTTAGCGTTGGACGACGGGCAGCGTTGGAGTACTCGACTTGTTTATGCAAAGGTTAATCCGAGCAATCAGAGTTACAACCAAGCATTCCCGAAATCTGACACGCTGAAAGGCATTCAGCTCGGCTGGGGCTATACCTTACCCTCCGAGGTCAAGTTTGATACCAGCCTGTGGTACACCAATAGCCATGCCAGCACCGCCGATGACGTAGGTGCAGGTATCAGTTTCGAAGTACCCATCAATCTGTAATCCTTCAGACGTAAAAAAACCCGCCGCGGCGGGTTTTTTTATTGGCATCAATTCAAATGGTGTTTAACGCCATGCTTTGAAGCGGTTGATCAGCGCATTGGTAGAGCTATCATGGCTGCTTACCGCTTCGTCACCTGCCAGTTCTGGCAAAATGCGGTTAGCCAGTTGTTTGCCCAGCTCAACACCCCACTGATCGAAAGTGAAGATGTTCAGGATCGCGCCCTGGGTGAAGATCTTGTGCTCATACAGCGCAATCAGGCTCCCCAGGCTGAACGGCGTGATTTCACGCAGCAGGATGGAGTTGGTTGGGCGGTTGCCTTCAAACACCTTGAACGGTGCAACGTGTTTAACCTCTTCCGGCGTTTTGCCTTGGGCCGCGAACTCTTCTTCTACCACGTCCAGCGATTTACCAAACGCCAGGGCTTCGGTCTGTGCGAAGAAATTCGACAGCAGTTTGGCGTGGTGGTCGCTCAGCGGGTTGTGGCTGATGGCCGGCGCGATAAAGTCGCAAGGCACCAGTTTTGTCCCCTGATGAATCAGCTGATAAAACGCATGTTGGCCATTGGTGCCTGGCTCGCCCCAGATGATAGGACCGGTCTGGTAATCCACTGGGTTGCCATTACGATCGACATATTTACCGTTAGACTCCATATTGCCCTGCTGGAAATAAGCAGAAAAACGGTGCATGTACTGGTCATACGGCAGAATGGCTTCGGTTTCTGCACCGAAGAAATTGTTGTACCAGATACCAATCAGCGCCAGCAGCACCGGCAGGTTTTTCTCTGCCGGGGTTTGTGCGAAGTGTTTGTCCATCGCATGCGCGCCGCTCAGCAACTGTTCGAAGTTCTCGTAACCCACTGACAGTGCAATCGACAGACCAATTGCCGACCACAGGGAATAACGGCCACCGACCCAGTCCCAGAATTCGAACATGTTGGCAGTATCGATACCGAACTCACCGACGGCCTTGCCGTTGGTGGACAGCGCCGCGAAATGCTTCGCCACGTGTTTTTGATCGCCCGCAGTGCTCAGGAACCAGTCGCGCGCGCTGTGGGCGTTGGTCATGGTTTCTTGCGTGGTGAAGGTTTTGGACGCCACCAGGAACAGCGTCGTTTCCGGATTCAGCGCCTTGAGCGTTTCGGCGATATGAGTCCCGTCAACGTTAGAAACAAAGTGCATATTCAGGTGGTTTTTGTACGGGCGCAGTGCCTCGGTCACCATATAAGGGCCGAGATCAGAACCACCGATACCGATGTTCACCACGTCGGTAATGGCTTTGCCGGTGTAACCTTTCCAGTCACCGCCAATCACGCGGTCGCAGAACTGTTTCATTTTAGCCAGCACCGCGTTCACTTCCGGCATCACATCTTTGCCGTCAACGATAATCGGGCTGTTGCTACGGTTGCGCAAGGCAACATGCAGCACCGCACGGTCTTCGGTGCGGTTAATTTTCTCACCGGCAAACATGGACGCGATCGCACTTTGCAGATCGGTCTCTTTCGCCAGTGCCTGCAGCTTCTCCAGGGTTTCCGCGGTGATGCGGTTTTTAGAGTAATCCACCAGCATCTGATCGTCGAAGGTAGCGGAAAACTTGGAGAAACGCTCACTGTCCTGAGCAAACAGATCGCCGATCTGTACGTCTTTCATCTGTTCAAAATGTTGCTGCAGGGCTTGCCAAGCAGCGGTTTGACTAGGATTGATATTTTTCATAGCAACACTCTTAGGCTTGAGAATAAATGTGACGTGGTTGTCCGATTGTAGCCTGTTCGACTGTGATTATGATCTCTTTTCTTGCGATAGGTGCTAACTGTTAAACCCAGCCGCATCGTTTCAGCTCTTCCCCTATACTTTTGGATAATAGCCTGTTATCAGGGTTACTTAACTGTCACTAAACTGTGGCAGATTATCACCACGTCATTGACGTAATTAGGCTAAGGATGCGCGGCCAACCAGGCTGTAGTTTGAAAGACGAAGGACATGATTATGGAATTATCTGCCCCATTGATGTTGGTGGTTATTGGATTGAGCTCGCTGCTGGCGCAATGGGTCGCCTGGGTGTTGCGCCTGCCGGCTATTTTGCCACTGTTGGTATTTGGCATTGTGTTAGGCCCCGTGGTCCATCTGGTTCAACCGGATGCACTGTTCGGCGATCTTCTGTTCCCGCTGGTGTCGCTGTCGGTCGCCATTATTCTGTTTGAAGGCGCGCTGACGCTACGCGTCGAGGAGATACGCGGTCTCGGCGGCGTGGTGCGCAATTTGGTCACCATCGGCATGCTGATGACCTTCCTGGTGATCGGCGTAGCCTGCTGGTGGCTGCTCGACTTTCCGCCGGAGCTGGCGGCACTGATCGGCGCAGTCACCGTCGTTACCGGTCCAACCGTCATTGCCCCGCTGATGCGCGTCGTGCGGCCAAATGCCAATATCAACCAGGTGCTGCGCTGGGAAGGCATCGTGATCGACCCGGTCGGCGCCATCTTTACGCTGCTGGTGTTTGAATTTATCGTGCTGAAGCAGCATTCGGAATCCTATACCCACCTGTTCTACACGCTGGGCATTACCGCCGCTGTCGGCATGGTCGCTGGCGCATTGTTCGGCTACCTGTTGGGCCTGGCACTCCGCCGTGTTTGGCTGCCACGCTACCTGCAAAACCTTGCAGTATTGGCCATTATGCTTACCGCTTTTGGCGTGTCTAACGCCATCGCTGACGAATCCGGCCTGCTGACCGTTACGGTGATGGGCATCTGGCTGGCCAATATGCGCGATGTGGATACCAGTGACATATTGGCCTTCAAAGAAGAACTGTCGGCAATCCTGATTTCGGCGCTGTTTATCATTTTGGCCGCGCGGCTTGATATCCAGGCACTGTGGAACATGGGCTGGCCGCTGCTGGGTCTGCTTCTGGTGGTGCAGTTTATCGCGCGCCCACTGTGTATTGCGGTATCAACCTGGCGCTCGTCCTTGCACTGGCGCGATCGTCTCCTGCTGTGCTGGATCGCCCCGCGCGGCATCGTCGCCGCAGCGGTAAGTTCATTGTTCGCCCTGACATTGCAACGCAGCGGCTACCCCGGCGCCGATCGTCTGGTCACGGTGGTGTTCGCCGTTATCATTGGTACCGTGGTGTTGCAAAGCCTGACCAGCGGCATGATGGCGCGCTGGTTGCGGGTACAGCAACAAAAACCCCGTGGGGTGCTGATCGTCGGAGCCAATAGCGTGGCACGCATGCTGGCGCAGGCGCTGATGAAAATGAATATCCCGGTCATTGTCACCGACAGTAGCTGGGAATATTACCGCCAGGCACGAATGGACGGCATTCCCGCGTATTATGGACATGCTTACTCCGAACACGCCGAAAACTTCCTTGATCTCAGCGATACCGCGCAAGTGTTAGCACTGTCGCCCAACCGCCATCAGAATGCACTGGCGGTCTATCACTTCGGCCATATTTTTGGCGACGGGCAGGTGTTTGCTATCCGCTCCGGCGCCCCGCTGAAAGGCCGCGGCAACAGTGGCGAAAGCTCACGCTTCCGTCGGCATGAAGTTTTGTTTAACCAAGAGGCCACTTACGGCCGGTTAAGCAGTCTGATCGCCCAAGGTGCCACCATCAAGGCCACCAAGCTGAACGAGAACTTTGGCTGGTTGGAATATCTTGAAAAACATCAGGGTGTTATTCCGTTATTCAGTCAGCGGGAAGACGGTACGTTGCAGCCGATAGGCACCGGTTTCGTCCCGGCGATACCCTGTACGCTGATTGCGCTGGTACAAGATGAAAATCCCTCAACGTCTGGACGTTGACAGCAGCGCGATTACCAGCTATTCCTAACAGCCTACTTGCACATCCCGTGTGCAAGCCAGAAGAGGTGCGTCGCCCAGGTAGAGTGTCAGAGGAGCCGTTCTCCAATGACGACGCTTGAGGGGGAGCGACGCCGAGGTAAGGTGATGCGCGGCATTCATCATATCGGCTACAGGGGCTGAATCCCCTGAGTTGTCACCAGGGATTGTCCGTAAGGGCAGTCAGCAAGGTGGGGCGCTTCTGGGTGTATCGTAGCGTTAACCTCTACGCCTGCCCCCTGTTTATCGCTCCTCCCTTGTGCCAAGGCTACGAAAAAAGCGCTCTCTGAATAGAGCCACCCTGACACGAGGTTTTTACATGAACCAAGCAGCACCCCAGAATTCCACCGTTGTCGCCAAATTCGGCGGCACCAGCGTTGCTGATTATGAAGCCATGAATCGCAGCGCCGACGTCGTGCTATCCAATCCGGCCGTGCGTCTGGTGGTCTTGTCCGCGTCCGCGGGCGTCACCAATCTGTTGGTGGCTCTGGCCGAAGGCAGTGATGCCGACAAGCGCAACTATCAGCTCGATGAAATTCGCCGAATTCAATACGCCATTCTTGATCGCCTCGACAATCCGGACGTGATCCGCGATGAAATCGACCGCATGCTGGAGAACATCGCCATGCTGTCTGAGGCCGCGGCGCTGGCGACCTCAACGGCACTGACCGACGAACTGGTCAGCCACGGCGAATTAATGTCTACCCTGCTCTTCGTTGAGATCCTTCGCGCTCGCAACGTACAGGCGGAATGGTTTGACGTCCGTAAAGTCATGCACACCGATGACCATTTCGGGCGTGCCACACCGGATAGCGCAGCGCTGAGTCAATTAGCCCAAACGTTACTCAAGCCACGCCTGCAGGAATGTTTAGTGGTTACTCAAGGCTTTATCGGCAGTGAGCCCAAAGGCCGCACAACGACGCTGGGCCGTGGCGGCAGCGATTACACTGCAGCACTGTTGGGTGAAGCGCTGAGCGTCAGTCGCGTGGATATCTGGACCGACGTACCGGGCATCTACACCACCGATCCACGCGTAGTACCCGCAGCGAAGCGTATTGATAAAATCGGTTTCGAAGAAGCGGCAGAAATGGCGACCTTTGGTGCAAAAGTTTTGCACCCAGCCACCCTATTGCCTGCGGTACGCAGCGATATCCCCGTGTTTGTCGGCTCGAGTAAAGACCCTTCCGCCGGGGGTACCCTGGTGTGCAACACCACCGAGAACCCACCGCTCTTTCGTGCATTGGCGCTGCGCCGTAAACAAACCCTGCTGACGCTGCACAGCCTTAACATGCTGCACGCACGCGGTTTTCTGGCCGAAGTGTTCAACATTCTGGCACGCCACAATATCTCGGTAGACTTGATTACCACTTCCGAAGTCAGCGTCGCGCTGACCATGGATACAACGGGTTCAACCTCCACGGGCGGCAGCCTGTTAACGACCTCACTGCTGACCGAGCTATCGTCGCTGTGTCGGGTGGAAGTCGAAGAAAATCTGGCTCTGGTGGCGTTGATCGGCAATAAGCTTTCCCAGGCCTGCGGCGTGGGTAAAGAGGTGTTCGGCGTGCTCGACCCGTTTAATATCCGCATGATTTGCTACGGTGCCAGCAGCTATAACCTGTGCTTCCTGGTGCCGGGTAACGACGCCGAGCAAGTCGTACGCACCCTGCATCACAATCTGTTCGAATAATTTTAATAATATCTGCGCCAATAGGCGTATATCGTCGTAGCCAGTTTGGGTTCGGCCAGCGCACGGGAACCGGAACGTACACAAAGTACGTAAGGATTCCGAGCACTGCCCGGACTCAAAATGGCAAGTAAGATAGCCTATTGAAGGAAAAGCGCATTCATGCTGGCAAAATTTACCCGATTATTCCCCCTGTGGGCGGTGCTGCTCGCCGTCGCGGCCTACTTCACACCCACCACCTTTACCGGGATCGGCCCCTACGTCAGCCCATTGCTGATGCTGATCATGTTCGCCATGGGCGTCACGCTGCGGCTGGATGACTTTAAGCGCGTATTATCTCGTCCTGGTCCCGTGGCGGCGGGGATCTTCCTGCATTACCTGATCATGCCGCTGGCGGCCTGGTTACTGGCAATGCTGTTTCATATGCCACCGGATCTTTCCGCCGGCATGGTGCTGGTCGGCAGCGTCGCCAGCGGGACCGCCTCCAACGTGATGATCTATCTGGCAAAAGGTGATGTGGCGCTGTCCGTGACCATCTCGGCGGTTTCCACGCTGGTAGGCGTATTCGCCACGCCACTGCTGACCCGTCTGTATGTCGATACCGAGATCAGCGTCGACGTCATGGGGATGCTGCTCAGTATTCTGCAGATCGTGGTGATCCCTATCGGTCTGGGGTTGATCGTCCATCACACCTTTACCAAAACAGTCAAACGCATTGAGCCGATCCTGCCTGCGCTTTCTATGATCTGCATTTTGGCCATCATCAGCGCCGTGGTGGCCGGTAGCCAGAGCCACATTGCTTCGGTTGGGCTGGTCGTGATCATCGCGGTGATCCTGCATAACACGATCGGGTTACTGAGCGGTTATTGGGGCGGTAAGCTATTCGGCTTTGATGAGTCCACCTGCCGTACACTGGCGATTGAGGTGGGTATGCAAAACTCCGGGTTGGCTGCCACGCTGGGCAAAATCTACTTCTCACCGCTGGCTGCACTGCCGGGAGCTCTGTTCTCTGTGTGGCATAACCTGTCCGGTTCGCTGTTGGCAGGTTACTGGTCCGGTCGGCCGATCAACAAAAAATAATTTCACGTCGGGACGCAGTTCAATGACTGCGTCCATCTTCCTACGAAATTTCGTATTTCCACTGGTCGGATTGTCAGAATTATCCCCATCCTCTATTATCGCACCGATAAATAAAAATTCAGATTCTTCTTAATGCTGCCGATAACCGTTTATAACGATGGGAACGGTAAATAACGATTAATTTACTTTTTTAATTACCTCCTTATGGGTAATAAACACAAATTTATAAAAATAAAAAACAAGCAGACTAATTATTATTTAGAAATATAAAAACCCACATTCTTATTTGCCACAAGCAAAAAAGAACCCCGCAATGTGATCGTCACTCGCTGTCTCGGGCTGGCCGCTGGCCGTCCGTTTATTGACCTCATGGATTGAGCAGGCCGCTCTGCGGCTTCTCATAATGGATTACAATGATAAAAAAAACCGCTGCTTTGGCGCTGCTGTTCAGTACCGCACTCCCTGCCGCTTCCCTGCCGGAAATGGAACATTTCTCGCCGATGGGTGAATCACGCCGTGCGCTGCAAGACAGTACGCGTGAGGTGAATCAACAGATAGAACAACGACGCTACCAACAGCTTAAACAGCAGCAATTACTGGCAGAGCCAGAGCCTGCTGTCCCCGCGCTGCCGCGATCGGCCCAATGTTTGCCAATCGGTGGAGTGTACCTGCAGGGTATTACCTTGCTGTCAGAGAAAGATTTGGCAGCGTTGACCGCATTACCACAGCGTTGTATCAGCAGTAATGACATCAACCTGCTGACGCGTGAATTAACCCGTTTATACCTTGATAAAGGCTATATCACTGCCCGCGTACAATTTATTCGCCCCAATGCTGAGGGAGAATTAGGGCTACGGATCACAGAAGGATTCATCGAGAAAATAGAAGGCAGCGATCGCTGGGTCAATAGCCAATTATTATTCCCTGGATTGGAAGGGCAACCCCTGAAATTAACCCAGCTTGATCAGGGATTGGATCAAGCCAATCGTTTGCAATCGAACAAAACCCGATTGGATATATTACCGGGCAGCCAAACCGGTGGATCAATTATTCGGTTGCACAACCAACATACCAAGCCCTGGCTGTTGTCTGCCACACTGGACAATTATGGTCAAAAAAATACCGGTCAGTGGTTAGCCCGTAGTACGGCAACGCTAGACAGCCCGTTCGGCCTGTCCGACTTCGTCAGCCTTAACGTTGCCGGTACGCTGAAAGATCCGTCGCAGCGTTATAATCGCGCCTATACCCTGCTCTATTCCCTGCCTTATGGTGCTTTTACCTTCAGCGGCTTTGCCAGCTATTCACAATACCTGAATCGCCAACAGCTGGTGTTCAACAGCTATAAACTGCATGGCCAGACCCAACAATATGGCCTGCGCAGCGATTATGTGTTCTACCGCGATCGCGACCAGATTAACGCGCTGAGCGGCCAACTGACCCATAAGCGTATTGCCAACTATTTTGACACCGCCCGTATCAACCTCGGTAGTCCGACGCTCAGTCTGTTTGAACTCGGGGTCAACCACCTGCAAATCCTACCCAGCGGCCTGATCAGCGCCAACCTTAGCGTAGAGCAAGGATTGCCTTGGTTTGGCGCAGATCGTCCCAACGGCGCCAATCAGCCCGATGCCCAATTCACCAAAGCCAAGCTGTTCACCAATCTCACTCAACGTTTCACGTTGGCAGGCTCCCATTACCAACTGAGTCACCTGCTATACGGACAATACAGCCGCGATCGTTTACCCGGTGTGGAATGGCTCAGCCTGACAGATCGTAGCGCAGTCCGTGGCTTCAGCCGCAGCACGCTGTCCGGTGATAACGGCTGGTATCTGCAAAATACCCTGTCTCGTCACTTCAACCTGGGTCAAAGCACGCTTACCCCACGTATCGGCGGCGACGTCGGCCGGGTGCTCCCCCGTGACAATCGGCCTTCAGGCTGGCAAAGCAGCGCCGGATTGAGCGCCGGTGCCACCCTGCGTTATCAGCGAGCAACGCTCGACGTCGAAGCCAGCCGTGGTTGGTTATTGTCCAGCCACGCAATGCCTGACGATCCCATCCAGGTGCTGGCGCGTTTTTCGTACACATTTTAATCAGTGGTTTTGCAGTAACACAGTGATATATGGAGATACATGGATGAAAAATAATAATTTCAGGCTTTCAGCGGCGGGTAAGTTGGCCGCCTCACTGGCGATCATTTTCGCCTCACTCGGTACCGCATATGCCGGTGAGATCGTTGCGGCCAACGGCGCTAACGGTCCGGGTGTTTCCACCGCGGGTAACGGCGCGCAGGTGGTCAATATTGTGACGCCCAACGATCACGGGCTGTCGCACAACCAATATCAGGATTTCAACGTCAACCAACCCGGCGCAGTGCTGAATAACTCGCTCGACGCCGGATTGTCTCAACTGGCGGGCCAATTGGGTGCCAACCCCAACCTGAATAACCAAGCGGCTAGCGTGATCCTTAATGAAGTGATCAGCCGCAACCCGTCGCTGTTACACGGTCAGCAAGAAATCTTTGGCATGGCAGCCGACTATGTGTTGGCCAACCCGAATGGGATCAGTTGCAGTGGTTGCGGCTTCATCAATACCAGCCGTTCCTCACTGGTAGTGGGTAATCCGCTAGTGGAAAACGGCATGCTGCAGGGTTACAGCACGCTGGGTAATCGCAATACCCTGAGTCTGGACGGCAAACTGAACGCCGGCGGCGTACTGGATTTGATCGCCCCACGCATCGACAGTCGCGGCGAGGTCATGGTCACCCCGGCATTCGATAAAAAAAGCGGAAAAAGGGTGTCCGATATCAACGCCATTAGCGGACATAACCGCGTATCGCGCGATGCGCAGGTGCTCAGCAGCACACAACCGGTAAGCGCGCTCGACAGCTACTATCTTGGCAGTATGCAAGCCGGACGCATCAACATCATCAACACGGCAGCCGGCAGCGGCGTGAAGCTGGCTGGCAAGCTACAAGGTAGCGACGAGATCCGGGTGAAAGCCGACAACATCCGCGCAGAAAGCCAGATTCGTGACGTGAGCAGTAACCGCAACAGCGGTGAGAACTACCAAAACTACCGTGGCGGCATCTACATCAATGACCGCAGCACGGGCCAACAACTGACCCGTACTGAACTCAAAGGCAAAAACATCAGCCTGGTGGCCAATAACAACAACCACCTGACCGCGACCGACATTCGCGGCGAAGAGATCAAGCTGCAAGGTGCCAGCCTGACGCTTGACGGTCAGCAATTAAAGCAGACTCAGGGCCACACCAACGATCAATGGTTCTACTCCTGGCAGTACGATGTCACCCGTGAAAATGAGCAGCATCAACAAGCGGGCAGCAGCATCAACGCTAGCAAGAATGCCACGCTGAGCGCCACCACACAGGATGTAAAGCTGCTTGGCGCCAGTGTTACGGCGGGTGACGCGCTAAACATCGAAGCCAAGCGCGATGTACAGCTCAGCGGGTTGATCGAACGGGATAAAACCAGCGAACGGGGGTATCAACGTAACCATACCTCCAGCCTGCGCACCGGCAGTTGGAGCAACAGCAACGAAACCGAAAACCTGAAGGCCAGCGACTTGCAGGCCGGTGGCGACCTGACGCTGACGGCCGGCAACACGTTGGGGACGCAGGGTGCCAAAGTACACGCGGGGCGCAACCTGACGGCGAACGCCAACGAACGCATCACCATAGATGTACAAAAAACCGCCAACGCGAAGGCCGTTCGCGACAATAAAACCTCATGGGGTGGTATCGGTGGCGGCAGTGATCAAGACAACAGCAACCGCCACGAAGTCAACAACGCCTCCGAACTGACCGCCGACGGTACTCTGCGACTGAACGGTCACCAGGGCGTAACCATTACCGGCAGTAAAGTGCGAGGCAAACAAGGCGGCTTTGTCGAAGCCACCGCTGGCGGCCTGCGGATCGATAACGCCCTCAGCACCACCGTTGACAAGGTTGATGCCCGCACCGGCACGGCCTTCAACATTACCAGCAGCTCGCAGAAGTCCAATAATAGCCACCAAAAATCCACCGCCAGTGAACTGGTTTCCGATACCAACCTGCAATTGGTCAGCAAACGGGACACCGATGTGGTAGGCAGCAAGGTGACCAGCACCGGTAAGCTGGATATCAACGCTGGCGGCAATATCAACGTCAGTAGCGGGGAGCAGCAGCAACGCATCGATGAACAAAAAACCGCGCTCGCCATCAACGGCTATGCCAACGAGAAAAGCGATAAGCAATACCGCGCCGGTTTCCGCATCGAACATACCAGCGACAGTGAAAAAACGACCCGCAGCGAGCAACAGAGCTCGACGTTGAGCGGCAGCAGCGTAGCGCTGAAAGCGGACAAAGACGTCATCTTCAGCGGATCTAAACTGGTGACCACACAAGACGATGCCAGCATCAGCGGCAACAATGTCGCCTTCCTCGCAGCCGAAAACAAAACCACCAGCGATACCGAGCACACCAAAATCGGCGGCGGGTTTTACTACACCGGCGGCATCGACAAAGTCGGTTCTGGTATTGAAGGCGGTTACGAGAACAGCAAAACGCACGCCCAAAGCAGCAAAGCCGTGGTTTCTGGCAGCGACATTGCGGGCAATCTGACGATTAATGCCAAAGACAAACTGACCCAGCAAGGCGCTCAACACCAGGTTGGCGGTAAGTATCATGAAAATGCCAACAGTGTTGACCATCTGGCCGCCGTCAACAGCGAAAGCAGCAACACCCGCAAAACCGACGTCGGCGTAGACATCGGCGCCAACGTGGATTACAGCGCTGTCACCCGCCCGGTTGAACGTGCCGTCGGGAAAGTCGCCAAATTGGACGCTAACGGCGTGATTAACGATATTGGCACCATCGGCGCGCCGAATGTCGGACTGGATATTGGTGCCAATGGCGGCAGCAGCGAGAAGCGTAGCAGCAGCTCGCAGGCCGTGGTCAGCAGCATCACCGCCGGGGAAATTGATGTCAAAACCACCGGTAAGCTGCAGGACAACGGAACGAAATACCAGGCGACCCAAGGCGGCGTGACGCTTGCGGCAGACAGCCACCACAGCGAAGCGGCGCAAAACAGCCAGCAGGAAAGCAGCAGCGAAACCCGCGGTAGCGCAGGCGTACGCGTTTATACCACCACCGGCAGCGATCTGACCGTCGATGCCAAAGGTGAAGGGGGTAACAAGCACAGCGAAAGTAACGGCAGCCAAGCAGTCACCGGCAGCATCACCGCGGCTAACGGCATCGACGTTAAGGTCAAACAGGACGCGGTGTATCAGGGCACCTCGCTGGATGCCGGTAAGGGAAAAGCCAAGGTAAAATCGGAGGGTGGCGACATCCGTTTTGAGCAAGCCACCGATCGCAGCCATGAAAGCCACAGCGGCTTTAATGTCAAAGTATCAGCCAAAGGCGGCTCCACGCCGGAAACCAAAAACGTCGGTGTTGGGCTTGGCGGTAGTCACAGCAAAGGGGAAAGCGACAGCAGCAGCGCGCAAGTCAGCAACATCACCGGCAAACAGGGGGTAGAACTGGATGCCGGCCGCAGTCTGACGCTGCAGGGCAGCGATGTCGCCAGCCAGGGGGATATCTCGTTGAAGGCAGGCAAGCAGGTCGCCCTGCAGGCGGCCGAATCGCAGCAGACGCGTAAGGACGACACCCTCTCCGGCAATATCGATATTGGCGGCAACAGCACCGATAGCGACAAAAAGAGCGCGGGCGGTATTTCCCTCGGCGGCGCATTTGACATTGCCAAAGTGGATGAGTCCTCCACGACTCAGCAAGGTGGCAAGATCGCCAGCGGCGGCGCAGTGAACATTACCGCCAACGGCAATGACGAGCGTGCAGTGCATCTGCAAGGTACCGAGGTCAAAGGTAGCCACGTTGAGCTGAACGCCAAAAACGGCGGCGTGGTGCTGGAATCGGCACAAAACCAGGAACAGAAAAATAACTGGAATCTGGGGCTGAAGGCTAACGCCAAAGGCGGTCAATCGTTCAACAAAGACACAAACGGCAAGATTGATACCACCAGCGGCAGCGACACCCATACTCTGGGAGCCGGAGTGAAAGTCGGCGTGGATAAGCTACAAAAAACCACCCAGGGCAACAGCCTAATCAATGCCGGAGAAGTCACGCTCAATAGTGGTAAAGATACCACCTTAGCCGGCGCTCAGATCAATGCTGAAAGTGTACAGGGCAACATTGGCGGCGATCTGCACGTCGAGAGCCGCAAAGACAGTGAAAGCAGCGTGAAGGTCAATGTCGATGTCGGTCTGAACCACACCAACGATCCGGCCAGCAGCATCACATCCAAACTGTCAAAAGTGGGCACGCCACATTATGCCGGTAAGGTGAAGGAGAAGCTGGAGGGCGGCATCAACAAGGTCGCTGACGCTACCACCGACAAGTACAACAGCGTGGCTCGTCGTCTCGATCCGAAGCAGGACACTACCGGTGCCGTCAGCTTCAGCAAGGCCGACGGCGGTAAGGTTACGCTGCCGGAAAACCTGGTGGGTGAAAAAGAGAAGGCACCGCTATGGGATCGCGGCGCTCGCTTCCTCGGCAACAAATCCAAGGAGAGCCTGACCGGTCCCGCCGGGCTGCAAGGCCAATTCAAGGTGAACGCCGATGTCGTCAACAACGATGCCGTTGGCGTGAAATCCGCCATCACCGGGAAAAATGGCGTAGCGCTGAACGTACAGGGTACGACCCATTTGACCGGTGGTGAAATCCGCAGCCAACAAGGCGAGGTAACACTGGGTAACGGTAAGCTGGAACAGCAGGATGTGAAAGGCAATCGCTATCAGGGTGGTGGGCACCTTGATGCCACGGCGTCTGCTGGCGGGCTGCTGGGGATCGCGGGTAAAAGCGTGGTGAACCTGGAAACGCCGGTCGGCGGCTACGGCAATAGCCAAGCTGCCGACGCTAAGGCTGGCGTCTTTTCAGGTAAGTAAGTTGCGGTAAATAGCTGGCGTCATGCCCCCGGCTAAACCGGGGGCATTTTTTACAGCGTGCTCGGCGTATCCTCCCACTCACGCTCATCATCCTTTTCATCCTGATCCAGCACGTTATAGGCCACCGCACAGAACAGCGAGTTCAGGCGTTTCATATCTCCCAGCAGCCCAAGATGCAGCGAACTGGTTTCGATGCTCTGTACGTTTTGTTGGTGCAGACGGTCAACGTGTGCATGCGCATAGCGGCGGTCCAAAATGCGGAAACGATGCTTGGAACGGCGCAACCGCTTGGCGCTGGTAACGTCACCCGACAGGAACACCGACAGGCCGAGCCGTAGATTGGCAATCAGCCGCTCATGCAATGCGTCCAATTCCGCCAAGCCTTCCGTTGAGAACGCACGCCGCGCCGCGTGCGATTTCGCCCCCACATCACCGGCCATGCGTTCGATAATGTCGCCCGCTTGCTCCAAATTAAGCGCCATTTCGATGATTTCAGCCCAGCGGCGGGAATCTTCTTCGCCCAAATCCTCCTTCTGGATCTGCGCCAAATACAGCTTGATGGCGGTATACAGCACATCGACATCGTCGTCGAGCCGCCGCACCTCCTTATCCTGTCCTTGCTTACCGTGCAGCACTTCACGCTGCAAAATCATCATGTGTTCCACCACGTCACCCATGCGCAACGTTTCTCGCGCCGCATTGGCCAACGCCAACGTCGGCGTGTCCAGCGCACTGGCATCAAGGTGTCGCGGCCGCAATCGCGGATCGTCAGCAGCCACGTCCGCGATTAACGTTTCGCACAGACGCGCCATCGGCCCAGCCAACGGAATTAACACCAGGCAACGGATCAGGTTATAAAAGACGTGAAAATAGATCACCAACTCTTCGTTCTCTCCGGGCAGGCGGGTCATGATATCGGCCAGATAAGAGACAAAGGGCAGGACCAGCACGCAGCCGATCAGCTTGAACAGCAGGCTGCCAAGCGCGACCCGACGCCCGGCAGCATTCTGGCCACTGGTATTGATCACCGCCAGTAGGCCGCTACCAAGATTGGCACCGATCACCAGGCACAGAGCGACCTTCAGCGAGATCACGCCTGACGCCGTCAGCGTCGCTGTCAGCAATACCGCAGCCAGGCTGGAATAGCTGACAATGGCGAATAAGGCACCGGTCAGGGCATCCAGCATCACATCACCGGTCAGTGATGAAAACAGCACCTTCACGCCCGCTGCCTGGGTGATAGGGGTGGCAGCGGCGACGATCAGCTCCAGCGCCAGGACAATCAGCCCGAGACCAATGCACACCCGGCCCATTTGACCTACTCGGGTTTGCTTGCGGCTAAGAAACAGGAACACGCCGACCAGGATCAGCAGCGGTGACAACCAGGAAAGATCGAAAGTCAGTATTCGCGCCATCAGCGCAGTACCGACGTCGGCGCCGAGCATGATAACCAATGCCGGCGTGAGCCCCACCAGTCCCTGTGCGACAAACGACGTGACCAGCAGCGCGGTGGCATTGCTACTTTGTACCAACGCGGTTACGCCAATGCCGGAGACGAACGCCAGCGGTTTTCTCTCCACGCTGTCGCTCAACACCCGGCGCAAATTAGCGCCATAAACCCGCATGATCCCGGTGCGCACGATGTGAGTGCCCCACACCAACAGCGCCACAGAGGAAAGCAGGTGAAGAAGGGTCAACACGGAAAATACGCTCCATTAACGCCGGCAGGAAAGATCAAATCCATACCCTGTGAATTTCGGGCTGCAGGACGGCGGCAAACGGGTGAATCCCCAGGAGCTTACTCAAGTAAGTGGCTGGGGGGGAAACCCTGCGGCCAACACATCTGCTGCGCGAAAGGCGACGGGTATAGCAAGCTATCCTGCCTGCCAGGCGTGCATAGGGCAGGACAGCGGCAACAGGCTGCAGACCGCTATTGGAGGGTTAACGCAACGGCAGGAATTACCCTGGAGTTATCATTGAATGCCGCAGCGATGTCATGCAACTTCCCGTAATGTAACAGTTTCTAAGTGTAGCCCAATTTCGCTGCCGTCAGCATGCAAATCAGCGACTGAACGGTTAAGCACGTCCACCAGCAGCTCAACACCACGCACCTGCACGCGATAGCGTACTACGTTGCCCAGCAGGCTGTGGTTCAGGATAACCGCAGCAATTCCCTGCCCTGCTGGGAGTATGCCAATGGACTCTGGGCGAACAGCCACCTTACCGTGATATGCGCTACCGGTCAAAACAGACGCCTGTTCAGCACTTAACACATTGTAATTGCCGATGAATCCAGCGGCGAAGACATCGGCCGGCTGGGTATACAGGGTTTCCGCATCGCCGCTTTGCACAATTTGCCCTTTGTTCATCAGCACAATGCGATCCGACAGCGTTAACGCCTCCTCCTGATCGTGGGTGACGAAGATCGCCGTCAGGTTCAGTTCGCGCTGGATCCGGCGGATCTGTTCACGCAAATGTTTACGGATCCTGGCATCCAGCGCCGAGAGTGGCTCATCGAGCAACAACAACCGCGGGCGCGTCACCAGCGAGCGCGCCAGTGCCACCCTTTGGCACTGGCCACCGGAAAGCTGATGTGGATAACGTTTGGCCAGCTCGGTCAACTCCACCAACGCCAGGACTTCCTGCACCCGCTGTTGGATCTGCGCACCGCCCAATTTTTGCATCTTCAGGCCAAACGCCACATTGCCTTCAACAGTCATGTTCGGAAACAACGCGTAGCTTTGGAACACCATGCCAATACCGCGTTTTTGCGGCGGCACCGGCACCAGATCCTGACCTTGCAGCACTATCTGTCCGCTATCGACTGACGTCAGCCCCGCCAGGCAGCGCAGTAGCGTGGATTTGCCGCAGCCGCTCGGCCCGAGCAGGGTGACAAATTCCCCTTCCTCAGCGGTGAAGTCGATATCTTGAAACACCTGGGTTTGGCCGTAGTGTTTGTTAAGTCGGGTGACGTTGAGATAAGCCATGCGGTTAACCCTTAGTTTTATTCAGTAAATTCGCCAACCAGGTAACAATCAGCACCACGGCGAAATAAGAAATGACCAGTGCGCTGGTAAAATGGCCGCTGCCGTTACGCATGTTATAGAGGTAGACCTGCAGCGTTTCATATTGGCTACCCACCAGCAGGTTGGCGAAAACAAATTCGCCAATCAGGAAAGAGAACGACAGCAAAACGGCAATCATGCCGCCCTTGCGCAGATTAGGCAGCACCACCAACAGTGCGGCTTGCCAGGTGCTGGCGCCTAGCAGATGTGCAGCATCCATCAGATCCCGTAGGTTAATCGCCTGCATGTTGTTGCTGATAGCACGGTAAATAAACGGCAGCGCAATGGCGAAGTAGCAACCGATCAGGATCCACGGCGTTCCTAACAACGGCAGCGGATCGGTGGCAAACAGTTGCATCAACCCCACCGCGGACACCACCGGCGGGACAGCGAACGGCAGCAGAATCAGCACGTTCATCACGGCATCCAATTTTGGGAAGTAGTAAGCAATAACGAACATCATCGGCAATATCACTGCCACCGCCAGCACCAGGGTGCCGAAACAAATCAATAGCGAATGCCACAACGCCAGCAAGAAGCGCGGATCGCTCCATAGCGCGACCAGCCATTTCAGGGTCAAACCGTCCGGCAGGATGGTGGCGCCCCATTGGGTAGCCAGTGCGTAAATCAGCGTCGCCGCCAGCGGCAACAGCAGGATCAGCAGCAGTAAGCTGCTCACCACGCGGTGATAACCGGTTTCAAAACGGGACATGTCGGCCCTCCAGAACGTTATGAGCGTGCATTGAGGTAGCTCCGACGTAATAGCCATTGGTGAATCAAGGTGATGAACGCCATCATCGCCACCAACAGCATCGCCAGCGCACTGGCCAGATTAGGATCAAGGGAAATATCCCCCGCGACCAATGCCGAAATACGGATCGGAATCACGTTGAAATTACCGGTGGTCAGCGCGTATACCGTGGCATAAGCGCCCAGCGCATTCGCCAGCAGAATGACAAAGGTGCCCATCAACGCCGGTGCCAGCACGGGCAGGCCAATATGTCGCCAATAGCGCCACGGGCTGGCCCCCAGCAACGACGCTGATTCACGCCAGTCTTCGCGCAATGCGTCGAATGCCGGGTACAGCAGCAGCACGCCCAACGGGATCTGGAAGTAGGTGTAAAGCACGATAAGCCCGGTTTTGGAGTAAAGGTTAAACCCCTCCATCAAACCGTATTTACGGAGTAACAACGTCAGGCAGCCATTTAGCCCCAGCAGAATGACAAAGGCGAACGCCAGCGGCACGCCCGCAAAGTTGCTGGTCATGTTAGTGAACGACATCACGAAGTCATGAAATCGGGTCTGGCCCAGCTGGCGCAGTGAGTAACTGCCAACTAATGCAATCAGCAGTCCGTAAACGCTCGACCAGAGGGAAATCTCCAGCGAGAACTGAAACGCCTGCAAATAGAACGGCGAGGTCAGCACATCAACATAGTTGCCCAGCCCCCAGCCACTGCTCTGGCTGAAAAAACTGTTGACCGCAATCCATACCAGCGGTGCGATTTGGAACGCGCCGAACAACAGGATGAACGGCAGCAAGCACAGCGCGGCAATCCACTTAGCTTTCATGTTATTCGCCCTTATACCAACAACGCACGGCAACGCGGCTTGTCGTGTGTCACTTGCAGCACCTCACACAGCGTGCCACACAGGTCGGTTTGCTGCGGGTTGGCATCGTTCTGGCTGAATGCACTGCCAAAGACAAACAGCGGCACCTGGCGCTCTTCGGGCAAAACACCGCCGTGGCTGCGGTCATCATTCATGCCGTGATCGGCGGTGATCATCACCTGATAATCGTCGGCTAACCAGCCTGCCAAATAGCGCGACAGCACGCCGTCAGCATTGCGGGCCGAATTGCGGTATTGCGGTGAAGACAGACCAAAGCGATGGCCTGCGTCGTCGATGTTCATCGGATGAATCAGCAAAAAGTCGGGTTGATGGCGGAGGCGTAAGCTTTCGGCGTCATCAAACAGATGGGAATCCGGGTAGCGATCGTCATAATAAAAATGGCCGTGCTGGATCGGTAATTCAGCATCGTCGGTATGGCGATCGCGCGCGGCGTCGAACGGGGTACGGTTATATAACTCACTGAACCAATGGTAGGCGGCCGCAGCGGTCGTCAGGCCAGCAGCACGCGCATAGTGGAACACGCTTTGCTGGTGCGACAAACGCGACACCTGGTTATGCACTACACCGCTCTCCACCGGCGGCACGCCGGTGAGGATGCATTCATACAGCGGTCGGGAGAGCGAAGGTAACTCGCTCTCCACTTGATACAACCGTCCACGTCCTGCCGCACATTCGGCCTGCAGATAACCCATAGCGTCATGCGCCACCTGGTAGTTCAGACCATCCAACAGCACGAGGATCGTTTTCATGATGGCTTAACTCACTGCTGCATAAACATAATGACATTTTCCTGCCACTGACGCGGCAGCGTTTTCGCGCTTTGTTCCCAGGCAGCCGGATCGGCGATTGGGTGAGCGTTTTTATACTGTTCGGCTGGCAGCAGCTTGGCTTTTACATCGTCAGGCAGCGTCAGATGCTCCGCACGGATTGGTCGGGCATAACCACGCGCCAGGTTGATCTGGCCTGCATCAGAGAAAATGTATTCACGCGCCAGCTTGGCGGCGTTCGGGTGCTTGGCGTACTTGTTGATGATGGTGGTGTAGCCGGAAGTGATGGAGCCGTCAGACGGGATCAGCACTTCAAAACGGGTCTTGTCGATCTGATCGCGGTAATTCAGACCGTTAAAGTCCCATACCACGCCAACCTGCACTTCACCTTTTTCCAGCGAGGCGATCACGGGGTTAGTCAGGCTCAAACGCCCTGCCTTGGCCAGCTTGCCGAAGAATTCCAGGCCCGGCTTCAGGTTCTTCTCATTACCGCCCATGGCATAGGTAGCCGCCAGCACGCCGCTAGCCGCCTGCGAGGCAGTGCCGACATCACCGATAGTGACCTGATAAGTGCCCTTCAGCAGATCGGCCCAGCTGTGCGGGATCTCTTTTACTTGTTGTTTGTTGATAATAAAGGCGATGGTGCCCGTGTAGGCCAGCGCCCAGTGGCCATCTTTGTCCTTCGCCCAGGCCGGTACCTGATCCCAGGTGGAGGGTTTGTACGGCTGCGTCACCCCTTTCTGGACCGCAATCAGACCGAATGCCGCGCCCACATCACCAATATCCGCAGTGGCGTTGCCCTTCTCTGCATCGAACTTGGCGATTTCCTGCGCTGAACTCATGTCGGTATCGACATGCTTCAGGCCATATTTGCTCAACAAGTCTTGCCAGGTGCCTTTCCAGTTTGCCCAGCTGTCCGGCATGCCGACACTGTTAACTTCACCTTCTTTCTTGGCTGCCTGCTCCAACGCCGCCAGATCGGTATCTGCGGCCCAGCTCATCTGGCTGGTCAGTACAATGGCACTGCTTAACACAGAAGCGCACAAACGTTTCATAACTGATGCTCCGGGTGGTAGTGTGTAGAGGCGCTGGACTAGTCCAGCAAGAACCAAGCCAATCTAACGGACGAATGTGATAATTATATGTCAGTCTAAAAAAGCAGCATTTTTATCGCATCTAGCGCGTCCCGGAGCCTGTCGTTGGTCTACCTTTAGCGGGGCATACCCTATGAACGTCAAGTTGCGGCCAGGCGCCCAGATCACTCGTCCCCAGGCGCTTACTTTAGTCAGTCAATGGGGTAAGCGACGCTGCAGCTTGAAAGTCGACGGGTATAAACGCACTGAAATGGGGCATCTGTGGCATGAGTGAAGGAACAACAACCGTGGCAGCCATTTGCCAGACACTGGCTGCCCGTATCGCCGAGGGGGAATTCAACGCCGGTGGCAAGCTGCCTTCTGAGCGCACCCTGAGCGAACAGTTCTCCACCACCCGCATCACCTTGCAGGAAGCGCTCGGCCAGTTGGAGGCTCAGGGTGTCATTTACCGTCAGGTCAGGCGCGGCTGGTTTATCTCGCCGCCCCGGCTGGTGTATAACCCCTTACAGCGCAGTCATTTTCATGCCATGGCACAGCAGCAGGGGCGTGATGCCCATACAGAGGTTATCGACACCGCCACCGTGCCGCTGTGCGCTGCCTTGAGTCAAAAGCTCACTTTGCCGGCCGGCACCGAGGTTTACCGTATTCGTCGGCTACGCTATATCGACGGCCGCGCGGTGTTGTACTGCGAGCATTACCTTAATCCCGCCTACTTTGCCGGTATTTTGGACGAAGACTTAACCCAGTCGCTCACAGGGCTGTATGCCGAGCGCTATGGGATTCGTTATGGGCGAGTCCGTTTCGATATGCTGCCGACACTGCTGCCACAGGAAGCGGCAGAAATGCTCAAAGTGACCTACGGCAGCCCGGCGCTGTTTATTACCCGGGTTAACCGCGATCAGCACGACCGGGTGATTGATTGTGATTTGGAGTATTGGCGTTACGACGCGCTGCACATTGACGTGGAAGCGCAATGACAGGGGCGCGAACCGCACCCCCAAAGAGAAGATGAATCAGTCGGCGTCGTAGCCAAGGTTAGGCGCTAACCAGCGTTCAACCTCACTGACGCTCATGCCTTTACGCGTCGCGTAATCCTCTACCTGATCGCGTTGGATCTGCGCCACCGCAAAATACTTGCTCTGCGGATGACTGAAATACCAACCAGACACGGCTGCCCCTGGCCACATGGCGAAAGATTCGGTCAGCACCATACCGGTATGGCGGTTAACGTCCAGCAAGCGCCAAATTTCCGCTTTTTCGGTGTGCTCCGGACAGGCCGGATAACCCGGCGCCGGACGGATACCCTGATAATTTTCGCGGATCAGCTCTTCATTGCTCAGGTTTTCTTCGGTAGCAAAACCCCAGTGCAGCTTACGCACCTGTTCATGCAGGTATTCAGCAAACGCCTCCGCCAGGCGATCCGACAATGCTTTCACCATGATTTTGTTGTAATCATCGTGTTGTGCATCATAGGCCGCCGCCAGCTCATCTTCCTCCAGCCCCCCCGTCACGGCAAAAGCACCGAAGTAATCAGCCTTACCGCTGCTTTTCGGCGCGACAAAGTCTGCCAGGCAGTAGTTCGGGAAATCGGTTTTCTCCGTTTGCTGGCGCAGATGGCGGCTGACCACCAGCACCTCTTCGCGATTTTCGTCGCGATACACTTCAACGTCGTCACCAACCCGGTTCGCCGGGAACAGCCCGTACACACCGCGCGGGTTGAGGCTGCCATTAGCGGCCAGCATATCCAGCATCTGGTTGGCGTCGGCGAACAGCCGTTTGGCCTCTTCGCCCACCACGTCATCTTCCAAAATCCGCGGATATTTACCCGCCAGCGACCAGGTCATAAAGAACGGTGTCCAGTCGATGTACTGGCGCAGCGTCTCGATACTGGCTTCGACCGGGTAGACGCCCAACTGCTTCGGTACTGGCGGCTGATAGTTTTCCCAGTCCAACACCATGGCGTTATCGCGCGCTTTCTGCAGATCAACCGGCGGAGTGCGCGGTTTTTTACGTGCGTGCTGAATGCGCACGGTTTCATATTCTTTACGGGTTCGCGCCACAAAATCGTCGCGCTGTGTGTCGGAAAGCAATGCCGACACCACGCCCACGGTACGGGATGCGTTCTGCACGTAAGTCGTCGAGCCGCTGTAGTTCTGCTCGATCTTGACGGCGGTATGCGCCTTGGAGGTCGTCGCACCGCCGATCAGCAACGGCAGAGTGAAGCCCTGACGCTCCATTTCTTTCGCCACGTTGACCATCTCGTCCAACGACGGCGTGATCAACCCGGATAAGCCGATGATGTCCACGTTCTGCTCACGCGCAGTCTTCAGGATTTTCTCCGTCGGCACCATCACGCCCAAATCGACAATTTCGTAGTTGTTGCACTGCAGCACCACGCCAACGATGTTTTTACCGATGTCGTGCACATCCCCCTTCACCGTCGCCAGCAGGATTTTGCCCGCCGTAGAGCCTTTCTGCTTGCTGGCCTCAATGTAGGGTTCCAGATAGGCCACCGCCTGTTTCATTACGCGAGCGGACTTCACCACCTGCGGCAGGAACATTTTGCCTTCGCCGAACAGATCGCCAACCACGTTCATGCCCGCCATCAGCGGCCCTTCGATCACTTCGATCGGACGATCCGTCCGCTGCCGGGCTTCTTCGGTATCCAGCTCGATAAACTCGGTGATACCTTTCACCAGCGAGTATTCCAGCCGTTTTTCTACTGCCCAGCCGCGCCATTCCGCCTGCTGCACCGCCACGTCGTTGTCTTTGCTGCCGCGGTATTTTTCCGCCAGTTCCAGCAAGCGCTCGGTCCCGTCGTCGCGGCGGTTGAGGATCACATCTTCTACCGCATCACGCAGCTCGGCAGTCAGATCATCGTAGATCGCCAGTTGCCCTGCGTTGACAATCCCCATGTCCATACCATTACGGATCGCGTGGTACAGGAATACCGCGTGGATCGCTTCACGCACAGGATCGTTGCCGCGGAATGAAAACGACACGTTGGACACGCCGCCGGAAATCATCGCATGCGGCAGGTGAGTTTTGATGTCGGCGCACGCTTCGATAAAGTCGACGGCATAGTTGTTATGCTCTTCGATACCGGTAGCGACGGCAAAAATGTTCGGGTCAAAAATAATGTCTTCCGGCGGGAAACCAACACGCTCGGTCAAAATCTTATAGGCACGGCGACAAATCTCGAATTTGCGCTCACGCGTATCGGCCTGACCCACTTCGTCAAACGCCATCACCACGACGGCAGCACCATAACGGCGTACCAGTTTGGCATGGTGAATAAAGGCCTCTTCGCCCTCTTTCATCGAGATAGAGTTAACGATACCTTTGCCCTGGATGCACTTCAGGCCCTTTTCGATCACTGACCATTTGGAGGAGTCAATCATGATCGGCACCCGGGCAATGTCCGGCTCGCCAGCGATCAGGTTAAGGAAACGCACCATAGCCGCTTCGGCGTCGAGCATCCCCTCATCCATGTTGATATCGATAATCTGAGCGCCGCTTTCCACCTGCTGACGGGCAACGGCCAGCGCTTCACTGTATTTTTCTTCTTTGATCAATCGCTTGAAGCGCGCTGAACCGGTGACGTTGGTACGCTCACCAACGTTGACGAACAACGTTTTGGCGTCAATGTTCAAGGGTTCGAGACCCGCCAGACGGCAAGCTACCGGGATCTCCGGCAGTTGGCGCGGCGGCACGCCCGCCACGGCCTTGACCATGGCGGCGATGTGCTCCGGCGTGGTCCCACAGCAGCCGCCGATAATATTCAGGAAGCCGGCCTGCGCCCACTCGCCGACCTGTTTCGCCATCTCTTGCGCGTCCAGATCGTATTCACCGAACGCATTAGGTAAACCGGCGTTGGGGTGCGCAGTGACGTAGCTTTCCGAGATACGCGACAGTTCGGCAACGTATTGACGCAGTTCGTCCGGGCCCAACGCGCAGTTCAGACCAAAGCTCAGCGGCTTGACGTGACGCATCGAGTTATAGAAGGCTTCGGTAGTCTGCCCGGACAGGGTACGGCCGGAGGCATCGGTGATGGTGCCGGAAATCATGATCGGCAGCGAGACACCCAAGGCTTCGAATTCGGTTTCCACCGCAAAGGCGGCAGCCTTGGCGTTCAGGGTATCGAAGATGGTTTCGATCATAATCAGATCGACGCCGCCTTCCACCAGCGCACGGGTCGATTCGCGGTAGGCGTCCACCAGTTCATCGAAAGAAACATTACGGAACGCCGGATCGTTAACGTTCGGAGAAATAGAGGCAGTGCGGTTGGTCGGGCCCAGTACCCCTGCCACATAGCGCGGTTGCTCTGGCGTGCGCGCAGTCCACTCATCAGCACAGGCACGTGCCAGGCAGGCGGCCTGATAGTTAATCTCGGCGGACAGCGACTCCATATGGTAGTCGGCCATCGCGATAGAAGTGGAGTTGAAGGTATTGGTTTCGAGAATGTCGGCCCCGGCTTCCAGGTAGCCGTAGTGAATGGCGGTTATCACGTCGGGCTTGGTCAACACCAGCAGGTCATTATTGCCTTTCAGATCGCTCTGCCAGTCGGCAAAACGCTCACCGCGAAAGTCGCTCTCTTCCAGACGATAGCTCTGGATCATGGTGCCCATGCCGCCGTCCAACACTAAAATGCGCTGCGCTAACTGCTGGCGCAGTTGTTCTACTCGATTAGTCACCCATGATCCCCTTTATCTTTCAGGCCACACTCTTTCACCGACACTCAAATGTTGCATACCCTATGGATTTCAAGTTGCGGCTTGAAAGACGACGGGTATCGACCATCCTAGCACAGCTTGTAGGGGCAAAGTGGCGCACGGCAATTGAGAGTTTTTCAGGTTGGCGGGTAACAGATCCGATGAGCAGATTGACGACTTGCAATTCATACGCAAAAAACGAAAATGAATTCCATCATACGGAAAAAGGAATGTGGATTATGGTCACCCCTGCTCCCGCCAAGCGTGGCAAAAAGCCCCGTGCTGCATCCCCGAGCGCCAGTGCGGCAACCGGCCAGGTGCAGTCGTTAACCCGTGGCCTGAAGTTATTGGAATACATTGCTGAAGCTCAGGGCAACGTCGCGTTGACCGATCTGGCTCAACAAGCCGGGTTACCCAACTCTACGACCCATCGGTTGCTCACCACCATGCAACAGCAAGGATTTGTACGGCAGGTCGGTGATTTAGGCCTGTGGACCCTCGGTTCTCATGCCTTTGTCGTTGGCAGCAGCTTCTTGCAGAGCCGCAATCTCTTGGCCATGGTGCACCCAACGCTACGCCGCCTGATGGAAGAGTCCGGCGAAACCGTCAACCTGGCCGTGCTGGATACCAGTGAGTACCAGGCGATTATTATCGATCAGGTTCAATGCACCGCGCTAATGCGTATGTCCGCGCCGATCGGCGGAAAACTGCCGATGCACGCTTCCGGTGCCGGCAAAGCCTTTCTTTCTACCCTGCCGGATGAGCAGGTCACCCAACTGCTGCATAAGAAAGGTATGCAAACCTATACTCAGCACACCCTGACACCGCACAACCTGAAGGAAGGGTTGGCGCAAATCCGCAAACAAGGCTTTTCGTTTGACGACGAAGAACATGCACTCGGCCTGCGTTGCGTGGCAGCCTGCATCTTCGATGAACATCGAGAGGCCTTTGCCGCTATCTCCATTTCCGGTCCGGTGTCACGCATCACCGACAACCGGGTGATCGAGCTGGGCGCATTGGTGATCCACGCAGCAAAAGAAATCAGCCTGGAGTATGGTGGCGTACGTTAAGCGTAACTCCCGGCGCTGGGCGCAAACTCTGCGCCCATGATTTTCTCGTTGTTGTCAGCATGTAAAACGCTGCCCCGATCCTGTTTCTCTCGCCCAGTAAAAACTTGAAGCCGATCACAGTTAACGATCCTGCCTGTTAAAGGCGATTGCAACTGGCGAAACTTCCTCCGACAATGTTACCGATAACATGTTACCGGTAACAACAAGCGCGCGGTAACGCCATGTGTCGTTTTTGGAGCTAAGCCATGACCAATAATCAAAACCGTATTTACGTCATTATGGGCGTTTCCGGCAGCGGTAAGTCCGCCGTGGCCGCCGCCGCCGCCCGCCAGCTGTCTGCCGGGTTCCTCGACGGTGATTTTCTGCACCCCCGCAGCAACATCCTAAAAATGGCCGCTGGTGAGCCACTCAACGATGACGACCGTGCCCCCTGGCTGGCCGCACTCAACGACGCCGCTTTCGCCATGCAACGCACGAATAATGTTTCGGTTATCGTCTGTTCAGCGCTGAAAAAACACTACCGCGATCGCCTGCGCGCCGGTAATGGCAATTTGTCGTTCATCTACTTGCACGGTGACTTCCCGGTTATCGAAGCCCGTCTGGCGGCCCGTAATGGCCACTTCTTTAAACCCCAGATGCTGGTGACACAGTTTGCCGCGCTGGAACAGCCGGGGGCCGACGAGAGCGACGTCATGTCCGTCGACATCAACCAACCCCTGGAAGGCGTTATCGCCGATACCCTGAAGCACATTCAGAGCTTCCTGCCACAGGACGTCTGCGCGTGAATACTGTAACGCTGGTCGGTACTGCAGTCGGCTCGGTTCTTTTACTGCTGTTTTTGGTGATGAAGGCGCGCATGCACGCCTTCGTCGCGTTAATGCTGGTGTCTATTGCCGCGGGTATTTTCTCCGGCATGCCGCTGGACCGCATCGCCGATACCATGCAGAAAGGTATGGGCGATACGCTGGGCTTCCTGGCTATTGTCGTCGCGTTGGGCGCGATGTTCGGTAAGATACTGCATGAAGTCGGTGCGCTCGATCAAATTGCGGCACATTTGCTGAAACGTTTCGGCCAAAGTAAAGCCCATTACGCACTCGGCATTGCCGGATTGATCTGTGCCCTGCCGCTGTTTTTTGACGTAGCCGTGGTGCTACTGATCGGCATCGTGTTTGCCGTAGCGCGCCGCACCGACGGCAACATCGTTAAGCTGGCCATTCCCCTGTTTGCCGGCGTCGCCGCCGCCGCGTCATTCTTGCTGCCGGGGCCGGTACCGATGCTGCTGGCCTCACAAATGAAGGCCGATTTCGGCTGGATGATTGCCATCGGCCTGGTCGCCGCCGTCCTCGGCATGCTGATTGCAGGCCCATTATACGGCAGCTTTATCAGCCGTTACGTTAACTGGTCAATGCCGAAGGATGAAAACGAGCCAACGCTGAACACCGCCAACCTGCCGTCATTTGGCCTTAGTCTGGCGTTGGTTCTCTGCCCACTGGTGTTGGTCGGTATGAAGACCATTGGTGCCCGTCTGGTAACGCCAGGCTCACAGTTACAGCAGTGGCTGGAGTTTATTGGCCACCCGTTTACGGCCATTTTGATCGCCTGTCTGATTGTGATTTACGGCCTGGCAAAACCACGCGGCATGACCAACGAACAAACGCTGGCCATCTGCTCTGCGGCGGTGCAGCCTGCCGGGATTATCCTGCTGATGACGGGCGCTGGTGGCGTCTTCAAACAAATTTTGGTGGATTCCGGCGTTGGCCCTGCCTTGGGTGACGCCATGATCGGCACCGGCTTGCCGATCGCCGTGGCCGCTTTCGCGCTGTCCGCCATGGTACGCGTCATTCAAGGATCTGCCACCGTAGCCTGTTTGACCACTGTCGGCCTGGTGCTACCGGTAACCAGCCAATTGGGCCTCGGCGGCGGGCAACTGGCCGCGTTGGCTATCTGTATTGCCGGCGGGTCCATCGTACTCAGCCACGTCAACGATGCCGGTTTCTGGTTGTTCGGTAAATTTACCGGCGCCAATGAGCTGCAAACGCTGAAAACCTGGACGGTGATGGAAACCATTCTGGGTAGCGTGGGTGGCATCATCGGCATGATTGCTTTCACGCTGTTTTAAATACCCACAACATCGCCCCCGGCCTTTGCACACCAGGGCTGCAATTCCACACCGGGGGCACCGCCACAGGCGGCATATATAACAATAGCCATGTGAGGAAGGTATGATCAATCCAATCCTGTCCCGTGTCACACAACGCATTATCGACCGTTCTAAACAGAGCCGCACCGCCTACCTGGCACGCATTGATGCAGCTCGCTCACACACCGTACACCGCGCACAACTGGCCTGCGGCAACCTGGCGCACGGCTTCGCTGCCTGCCAACCGGATGACAAAACCGCGCTGAAAAATATGGTGCGCAGCGATATCGCCATCATCACCGCCTATAACGATATGCTGTCCGCCCACCAGCCTTACGAAAACTATCCGCAACGGCTAAAGCAGGCATTGCATGCGGTAGGCGCGGTTGGTCAGGTGGCCGGTGGTGTTCCGGCAATGTGCGACGGTGTGACCCAGGGTCAGGATGGTATGGAGCTGTCGCTGATGAGCCGTGACGTGATCGCCATGTCCTCCGCCATCGGCCTGTCACACAATATGTTCGACGGCGCGTTGTTCCTCGGTATTTGCGACAAAATCGTGCCAGGCTTGGTGATGTCTGCCCTGTCCTTTGGTCATTTACCGTCGCTGTTTGTGCCAGCCGGCCCGATGAGCAGCGGCTTGCCGAACAAAGAGAAAGTGCGCGTACGCCAACTTTACGCCGAAGGCAAAGCCGATCGCCTGGCGTTGCTGGAGGCCGAGGCAGCGTCTTATCATGGCATCGGCACCTGTACCTTCTACGGCACCGCCAATACCAACCAAATGGTCATGGAAGTGATGGGGCTGCACCTGCCAGGAGCCTCCTTTGTTCACCCGGATACGCCACTGCGCAATGCACTCACCGATGCCGCTGCGCGTCAGGTGACCCGCCTGACCGAAACCGCAGGCAACTACCTGCCAATTGGCCAACTGGTGGATGAAAAAGTGGTGGTGAACGGCATTATTGCGCTACTGGCCACCGGCGGCTCTACTAACCTGACCATGCATATGGTGGCGATGGCTCGCGCCGCCGGCATTATCATTAACTGGGATGACTTCTCCGAGTTGTCAGACGCCGTGCCGCTGCTGTGCCGCATCTATCCGAATGGCCCGGCGGACATCAACCAATTCCAAGCCGCAGGCGGCGTCGCACTGGTGGTGCGCGAGCTGCTTAAGCACGGCCTGCTGCACGAGGATGTACACACCGTTGCCGGCTTTGGTCTACAGCGTTACACCCAAGAACCGTGGCTGGATAACGGCCAGTTGGCCTGGCGTGAAGGCGTGGATCATTCACTCGATACCCAAGTGATCGCCAGCATCGCCGAGCCTTTTGAACACCACGGCGGCACCAAGGTATTGGCCGGCAACCTTGGCCGAGCCGTCATGAAAACCTCGGCGGTCCCGGCAGACAACCAGATTATCGAAGCGCCGGCAGTCGTCTTTGAAAGCCAACATGACATCGTACCGGCGTTTGAGGCTGGCAAGTTGGATCGCGATTGCGTGGTGGTTGTCCGCTTCCAGGGGCCACAGGCCAATGGTATGCCCGAGTTGCACAAACTTATGCCGCCGCTTGGCGTGCTGATGGACCGCGGATTTAAAGTCGCGCTGGTCACCGATGGCCGCCTGTCCGGCGCTTCCGGCAAAGTCCCTTCTGCCATCCACGTGACCCCGGAAGCCTACACCGGCGGCATGCTCGCCAAGGTGCAAAACGGCGACGTGATCCGCGTGAACGGCCGCACCGGCGAATTGGCATTATTGGTCGATGCCGACATTTTGGCTAAGCGCGCCCCTTATCAGCCTGACCTGAGTGCGGAACATATCGGCTGTGGCCGTGAACTGTTCGGTGCCTTACGCAGCCAGCTTTCCGGTGCTGAACAAGGCGCCTGCTGCATTAAATTTTAACCCGTCGCATGGCCGTGTAGCCCAACGGCGGCGGTCAAACTGGAGAAAACCGTTAATGAACAATTGGAAAACAAGCGCAGAGCAGATCCTGATGTCAGGCCCAGTGGTACCGGTGATTGTCATCAACAAACTGGAGCACGCGGTGCCGTTGGCAAAAGCCCTGGTTGCCGGTGGCGTACGTGTATTGGAAGTGACGCTGCGCACCGCTTGCGCGATGGATGCGATTCGCGCCATTGCCAAAGAAGTACCAGACGCAATTATCGGGGCCGGTACCGTCATTAACGCGCAGCAGCTGCAGGAAGTGACCGACGCTGGCGCGCAGTTTGCCATCAGCCCGGGACTGACCGCCGATTTGCTGAAGGCAGCTACCGCGGGTTCGATCCCGTTAATTCCCGGCATCTGCACCGTCTCGGAACTGATGTTGGGCATGGACCACGGCCTGCGTGAGTTTAAATTCTTCCCGGCAGAAGCCAACGGGGGCGTAAAAGCACTGCAGGCGATCGGCGGCCCATTCCCACAGGTGCGCTTCTGTCCAACCGGCGGCATTTCACCGAGTAACTACCGTGACTACCTGGCGCTGAAAAGCGTGCTGTGCATCGGCGGTTCCTGGCTGGTGCCGGCAGATGCCTTAGAAAAAGGCGACTACGCACGCATCACCGAATTGGCACGTGCCGCCGTTGCAGGTGCGAAAGCCTAATCGTATCGGGCGCGGTATACCAACCGCGCCCTTAGGCCGTTGCCGATGTCGCGGGCAACGCCACACCGCTGCGTTGGCTGAAACGTCGTTTTTTGCGGTAAGCAAAGACGTCTTCCACATGGCCATCGCGAATACGTTGCTGTAGCCCGCGCCAATAGTTGGCCTCAAACAGATCGCTGTGCATCTCTTCAAACACCTGCCGGATACGGCGGTCGCCACACAGGAAATGCCTGAACTCCTCTGGAAACACATCATTCGGCGACACGCTATACCATGGCTCGTTAGCCAGCTCATCTTCCGGGTAACGCGGCGGCGGTATATCGCGGAAATTCACCTCAGTCATATAGCAAATCTCATCATAGTCATAGAACACCACCCGTCCGTGTCGGGTCACGCCGAAGTTCTTGAACAGCATATCGCCGGGAAAAATATTGGCGGCGGCCAATTGCTTGATCGCATTACCGTATTCTTCAATTGCGTCGCGCATCTGTTGCTCATTGGCCTGCTCAAGATACAAATTCAGCGGCGTCATGCGTCGTTCCATGTACAGGTGTTTGATCACGATGCGATCGCCCAGATCCTCCAGCTTGTCCGGCACTTCTCGTTGTAATTCGGCCAAGAGCTCCGGACTGAGACGCGCCTTGTCGACGATAAAATTTTCGTATTCCTGGGTATCGGCCATGCGCCCGACGCGGTCGTGCTCTTTTACCAACTGATAGCAGGCCATGACCTGTGCCTGCGTGACCTCTTTTTGCGGCGCGAACTCGTCTTTGATCACCTTGAACACCCGATCAAACGACGGCAGGGTAAACACCAGCATCACCATACCTTTGACCCCAGGGGCAATAATGAACTGCTCTTGAGAACCCGCCATAAACGTCAGGTATTCGCGGTAACATTCTGTTTTTCCGTGTTTCTGGCAGCCGATGGCCATATACAGCTCGGCGGTCGTCTTACTCGGCAAGATCTCGCGCAACCATTCGACCATGGCGGCTGGCAGGGGGGCGTACACCATGAAATACGACCGGGCAAAACCAAACACGATGCTGGCTTCCGCCTTGCTGGTCAGGCAGGTATCGATAAACAATGCGCCGGAATCACTGTGATGAATCGGCAGCAGGAAAGGATAGACCCTGTCTGCCACACGCAGCTTCCCGACCAGCCACGCCGCCTTGTTACGATAAAACAACTCATTGGCAATCTGGAACGTTGCACCAGCCAATTGCTGTGCACTGAAGTTCTGCTGCAACGCGAGCGTAATGTAATCAATATCGCGCGATACGTTTTCCCACGGCAGTCGCAAAGGCAAATCGGTCAGCAGGGTATATAACATCTCCGACAGATCGCCATTGGCGGTGAAATCCCGTGAGAGCGGGCGCGGGATATCACGAAAGCGCCCTTCCGGCTGAGAACTGAACACAAACAGCTTTTCCGGCGTCAGATCTCGGTGCCTGAATAAACGGCAGTAGACTGAATTGAAGAAGCTTTCGGCAATCTCAAAGCGCGGGTACTCCGGCAGCAGATCGGTATATACCGCTTTCACCCGACTTGGGAAATCCGCGTCAAAATACTTTTGCCCGGTGATGCATTTCAACTGCTCCACCACCAGACCCACATGATGGTCATACAGGTGGATACGCTTTTTCATCGCCAGCTGCACCGCCGGCCAATCAGCCCGTTCAAAACGCTGCTGCGCACCGGCAGTCACTTCCAGGAAGCGGCCATATTGTGCATCAAAGCCCTGTAGGATCGTCTGTGCGATCAACAGCTCCAGTTTTGCCGCCATCCTTACCTCCCGCCAGGAAACAGAGCCTGCATAAGCAGGCTCTGGGGTACCTATTATCAGCGTGACTGCATCAGAACTGCTGCTCTTCCGTCGAACCGGTCAATGCCGTTACCGAAGAAGCTCCGCCCTGAATAATGGTGGTCACCTTGTCGAAGTAACCGGTGCCCACTTCCTGTTGGTGTGAAGCAAAGGTATAACCGCGAGCCACGGCATCGAACTCCGGCTGTTGGACTTTCTCGACGTAGTGCTTCATGCCCTCGCCCTGTGCATAAGCGTGTGCCAGGTCAAACATGTTGAACCACATGCTGTGGATGCCCGCCAGCGTGATGAATTGGTACTTGTAGCCCATCGCCGACAGCTCCTGCTGGAAACGGGCGATAGTCTGATCGTCCAGATTCTTTTTCCAGTTGAATGACGGTGAACAGTTGTACGCCAACAGCTTTCCAGGGAATTTGGCATGAATTGCATCGGCAAAACGCTTGGCTGCCTCCAAATCCGGGGTCGAGGTTTCGCACCACACCAGATCAGCGTAGGGGCAGTACGCCAGACCACGGCTGATCGCTTGCTCAATGCCTGCATGGGTGCGGAAGAAGCCTTCGGCGGTGCGTTCGCCGGACACGAACTCGCTGTCGTAAGGATCGCAGTCGGAGGTCAGCAAATCTGCGGCATCCGCATCAGTACGTGCGATGACCAGCGTCGGTACGCCGAGTACGTCTGCCGCCAAACGGGCAGCAACCAGTTTTTGGATCGCTTCCTGGGTTGGCACCAGCACTTTGCCGCCCATATGACCGCACTTCTTCACCGCGGCCAGTTGATCTTCAAAGTGAACCCCGGCAGCACCGGCTTCAATCATTGCTTTCATCAATTCAAAAGCATTCAGCACGCCACCAAAACCGGCTTCGGCATCGGCAACAATCGGCAGGAAATAGTCGGTGTAACCTTTGCTGCCCGGCTCAATTTTATTGGCCCACTGGATCTGATCCGCGCGGCGGAAGGTATTGTTGATCCGCTCAACCACTGCCGGGACAGAATCAACAGGATAGAGCGATTGGTCCGGGTACATTGCAGACGCGGTATTGGCATCCGCCGCCACCTGCCAGCCAGACAGGTAGATTGCCTCAATACCCGCCTTGGCCTGTTGCAGCGCCTGGCCGCCCGTCAACGCGCCCAGGCTGTTGACATAACCCTTGCGTGATTTACCGTGCAGTAGCTCCCACAGCTTGGCGGCACCGTTTTGCGCCAGTGTACAAGCCGGGTTAACCGAACCACGCAGATTAATGACATCTTCTGCACTGTACGGACGGGTGATACCTTCCCAGCGGGCCGATTTCCATTCCTGTTCCAGTTGTTGAATCTGTTGAGCACGAGAGGTAGACATAATTTTATCCTTTTCAATAATGTAGGGTTAATGGTCAGGAACAGATTTAGGCCAGGAGCTCATAGCCAGGTAACGTCAGGAAATCGATCAGCTCATCCGAAATCGTGATTGTCTCCATCAGGCGTGCGGCCTCGGTAAAACGCCCATGGCTAAAACGTTGCTCACCGAGTTCTTCTTGGATAACGAGAACTTCTTCGGCCAGCATCTGACGGAACAGTGCTTTAGTGACTAATTGCCCATTGCTGAGAGATTTTTCATGATGGATCCACTGCCAGATTGAGGTACGGGAAATTTCCGCCGTTGCCGCATCTTCCATCAGGCCGTAAATCGGTACGCAGCCATTGCCAGAGATCCAAGCTTCGATGTATTGCACCGCCACGCGGATATTGGCACGCATGCCCGCTTCGGTTCGTTCACCCTCACAGGGTTCCAGCAACTGTGCAGCACTGATCGGCGCATCGTTTTCACGCAGCACTTCCAATTGGTTACGGCGCTCGCCGAGCACCCGGCTGAACACGTCCATAACGGTATCTGCCAGCCCTGGATGCGCTACCCAGGTGCCATCATGGCCGTTATTGGCCTCCAGCTCTTTATCCGCCCGTACCTTATTCAACACCCAGGCATTCTTCTCGGCGTCTTTACTTGGGATAAACGCCGCCATGCCGCCCATCGCGAAAGCACCGCGCTTGTGGCAAGTCTTGATCAGCAGCCGGGAATAGGCGCTGAGGAATGATTTGTCCATGGTGACCGACTGACGATCCGGCAATACCCGGTCAGCATGATTTTTCAACGTTTTGATATAGCTGAAGATGTAATCCCAGCGGCCACAGTTCAGCCCAACAATATGATCTCGCAGGTGATACAGGATCTCGTCCATTTGGAACACCGCGGGCAAGGTTTCGATCAGCACCGTCGCCTTAATGGTGCCACGCGGCAGATCAAAACGATCTTCGGTAAAGCTGAAGACCTCACTCCACCAAGCCGCTTCCTGCCAAGACTGGGTCTTCGGCAGATAGAAATAAGGGCCGCTGCCTTTGGCCAGCAATTGACGATAGTTGTGGAAGAAATACAGCGCGAAGTCGAACAGGCCACCGGGGATGGCTTCCCCCTGCCACAGCACGTGTTTTTCCGGCAGGTGCAAACCACGCACTCGGGCAATCAAGACCGCAGGGTTAGGCTTCAGCTGATAAATTTTTCCAGCGTCGTTGGTATAAGAGATGGTGCCGTTCACCGCGTCATGAAGATTGATTTGGCCATCGATCACTTTGTCCCAGCTTGGCGCCAGTGAGTCTTCAAAGTCCGCCATAAATACCTTCACATTGGCATTCAGGGCGTTGATTACCATCTTGCGTTCAACCGGACCGGTGATCTCGACCCGACGGTCGCGCAGATCCTCGGGTATACCGCGGATCTTCCACTCACCATTACGAATGGAATCAGTTTCCGAAATGAAACCCGGGAGTTCGCCTTGATCGATCTTTTGTTGCCAGCAGGCGCGCGCAGCCAAAAGCTTGTTGCGCTGTGGAGTAAACTTACTCACCAGTTCCGCCAGGAATTCGACCGCGTCATCCGTCAACACCTGCCGCTCAGCAGCGCCAAAACCCTGCGTAAACGTTAACTCCGTGCCTACTATCTGTTGCGTCATTGTCTTGCTCCTTCCCATCATTACGCACCGTTGCTGTAAGCCAAGACGGCGCATCTTCATCAGAAATCAGTACGGATCAGGACGAATAAAAGGATCCTCAACTGGTCAGACGTCTTCTTTCTGGATCTAAGAATACTCAACTATAAATAAAAATCAAAAACGATTTCCATTTTATTATTAAATATTTTATTAACCTTTCATTATCAATCGGTTAATAAAAACAACAACAATACTGAGTAAGGAAACCGGTTCCATTAGTGTAGAAAGCCAGGGTTAATTGCTTGTTATAGAATGGTTTTTTCTGGAATTGGGAGGATATAAAGGAAGATTTTTCGGGTAGGCATGACGTCGGCGGCCTCGATTCAGCCGCCGATAAGAAAGAAGTGTTACTCGAGGGTCGGGTTCATATGACGCAGATCGTACGGGGTGATCTGGTAAACATAGTAGTTGAGCCAGTTAGTGAACAACAGGTGTCCATGGCTGCGCCAAGAGGCTTTTGGTGTGAGTTCGGGGTTGTCGTCGGGGAAGTAATTCAGTGGCACAACAGGATCAAGACCGGCTTCGTTATCACGACAATACTCGCCAGCCAGCGTTAAAGCATCATATTCCGGATGACCGGTTACAAATGCCAGTCGTTTATCCTTGCTGGCAAATAAGTAAGCCCCAGTTTGCTCCGACTCTGCCAAGATATCCAGATCCGTGTACTGACGAATAATTTCCGTCGGGAAATCCGCATAGCGCGAATGCGGCGCCAGGAAGGTGTCATCAAAGCCACGGGTCAGCAGCGCATGTTGTTGCAGTGTTTGATGCTGATAAACACCAGAGAGCTTTACCTCTCTCGTCATCTTCGGGATACCGTACAGAATATTCAATGCGGCCTGGACGGCCCAACACACGAACAATGTGGACGTCACGTGGTTCTTTGCCCAATCGATAACCCGTTCAATCTGGGGCCAATAGGCCACGTCACAAAAATCAACCAGTCCTAACGGGGCCCCCGTCACTATCAGACCATCAAAGTTCTCATCCTGAATGTCTTCAAAATCACAGTAAAAATTGTTCAGATGCTCGGCAGGCGTGTTCTTCGATTCGCGGCTGTCGACACGTAACAACTGAATGTCAATTTGCAGCGAAGAGTTGGAAAGCAGGCGTAAAAACTGATTTTCCGTCTCGATTTTCTTTGGCATCAGGTTAAGGATCAGCACTTTCAACGGCCTGATTTCCTGGTTTTTTGCCCGTGAGGATGTCATCACAAAGACATTCTCATTGCGCAAGAAACTAACTGCAGGTAACTCATCAGGAACACGAATCGGCATTGCTTAACCCTCACACATCCGTTTAAACGTTTAGACTTCTAGATGCCCGAAGATAACGCTTTTTTAGCACAAAGTCGAGTATTCAACGGGAAGGTGAAAATGTTTCATTTCATGGGAAGAGGCGGGGGAAACTTACATTTTTGGTTGATACAAAGCAAAAAGGCCATCCTTGCGGATGGCCTCTTGGCTTAATTGATGCCTGGCAGTGTCCTACTCTCGCATGGGGAGACCCCACACTACCATCGGCGCTACGGCGTTTCACTTC